>NZ_JBWKVR010000007.1:0-233635 GCF_059421805.1 Rhodoferax sp. GW821-FHT02C08 | reverse complement strand
TCCCTACCTCCTCAAGAATGAGGAACGCAAACATGCAAATCACGCGCCAGCTCGGGACTTATTCAGCGTTGCCTTAAGCATGTGTAAATTTTCTTTGCGTCTGCTGTAACTTTTTTGTGCCATGTCTGCACTCACGCGAAAGCGTGCCTGGTCAGGCCTTCAATCCCAGAGTGGATAGCTGCACTTCAGAGCATGGTTCTATTTCGGTCATTGGCAGTTCATTGAGATGGGGTGTGAATGAAGATGATGTGCAAGGGATTTTGGGATGTCACCGTTGCATGACCTGCAGCACTGTAGGTACAGCAAGCAACGTTCATTTGTTTTTAGTATGAAAAACCACACTCCGACATCCGTCACAACACGGCCATGGCCCATGGTGATGCTGCACTGGGCCACTCTATTGGCTTTATGCGCAGGTGTCTCAATTATCTGGATACGTGACGTGGCCGATGGGCGCGCGGCGCGTTTCTGGCTCATGGAAGCACATACCCATATTGGGTTGCTCGTACTGGGCTTGTGGGTGGCTCGCATAGTAGTGCGCATCAGGTTTCCGCGGCTACCCGTTATTGGTTCCCAGTCCCTTGTTGTTCGCGTTGCAGCGGGGTTCACCCATGTCTGTTTGTATGCATGGTTGTTGGCATTGCCTATCTTGGGATGGGCCTCGATCAATGCGCACGGCAAAACGGTTGACCTGTTTGGTTTGCCTTTGCCGTTACTCGTGGGTTCTGACGATGACCTGGGCGATGACTTGCTGACTTGGCACGTAAATACAGCGTGGATGCTGCTTGCCTTTGGCATCGTGCATGCGTCGGCCGCCCTGTGGCACCACTTTGTGATGCGCGATGCCTTGCTGCGGGCGATGTTGCCACGGCGACGGCGATAGAGGTCCTGCGTTCGGGGCTGTAGCTGACCCCGGCATAAAGGTCTGCGCAGAACGCCACGCATTACCAATTACTACTGACCCCTGATCTTTTAACGTAATTTCCCAAGAACAAGGATTTGCCCATGCTGATATTTCTGCGTCGACACCTGAAGCGTCTGTTCATGACCTTTACTATTTCCAGTGGAGTTGGTGTCGTGCTGCTGCTTGTCAGCAATACGGCACATGCCTTACCCAGCTTTAGCCAACAAACGGGTTCAGAATGCGCTGCCTGCCACATGGGTTCATATGGCCTGAACCTTACGCCTTTTGGTGCCCGTTTCAAGGCTGGTGGGTTTGTTGATTCCGATGGGAATGGGACCAAAGTCCCATTGTCCGTGCAGCTCCTGGCAGAGCAAGTGAACCCCGCAAGAGGGCCCACACAAACCCGCTTGTCAGAAGCGGATCTCTATTTTGCGGGCCGGTTGTCTGACCATGTTGGAGGTATTGCCCGCCTGAGCCGGCGTGATGACGGAACCACCGTCAAGACGACACTTGAGAATGTGGACCTACGGTATTCGCATGACGTCAAATGGGGCGAAAAAGAAGCTGTTGTGGGGCTGAGCCTGAACAATAGTCCCACTGTGCAGGACCCCGTTTCCGTATTGCCTGGCCGTGGATTTTCTGCTCCCAGTACCGATGGAACTTTGCTCAATCCGGCTAGCACCCACCATCTGGCTAACCGGGTGCTGGGCTTAACCGCTTATGGACTCTATGACCAGACCTGGTATGGCGAACTTGGCAGTTATCGCTCCATGTCGGTGTCTACCCAGGATCGTCTTGGTTTTGATCCGGCCGGCGACCCAGGCAAACTCAGCGGTACCAGTTATTGGCGACTGGCTTACATGAAAGATCTGAAGACGCAATTCTTTTCGATGGGCTTGGTGGGGTTTAACGCCACGCGCCAACTCGATCGCAGCGGACCATCGGACGGCATCAAGGACATAGGCATCGACCTGAACTACCAGTACCTGGGAACCCGTGACCACATGGTGCAGGTACGCTATGCCAACATTCTGGAGAAGCGCAACTACGGCAGCACACCGGCCAGCCCATTCATACCTGGTTTGCTTGCCAGTTCCACCGGGCGCAGCCGGGATCAAACACTGGTCCTTACCTATGTGTACAAGCAAACCTATGGGCTCACGGTGGCTCGCCTCATGGGCACGGCCCAGGAAGACGCCGTTCGTTTCTTGCCCTATGGCAAGCCAGACACGCACAGCACGTTGGTGGAGGCCTCCTGGATTCCATTCGGAAAAGAGGATTCCTGGGGCGCGCCTTGGGCGAACTTGCGACTGTCTGCCGGGTGGTTCAGATTCAGTAAGTTCAATGGCAGCAGCACCGATATTTTTGGTACTAATTTCGGGTCCGGGGCACCGTTGACGAATGCCAAGGATTTGAATCAGTTTTCGCTGACTGCACGAGTCGCGTTTTAGACCAGGAGACTTCAGCAATGAACTATGCATTGACCGTCTTGGCCCTTGGCGTGAGAGGCATTGTTTTCGGATCGGTGCTGGTTGCGTCGACACAGCCTGTGCTTGCTGCAGGCGACGCCGTACTCGGCGCCAAAGTCTTTTCGGCTGAATGCGCTGAATGCCACAGCGTGAAAGAAGGTAAAAATAAGAAGGGGCCAACTTTATTCGCCACGCTGGGGCGCAAAGCAGCGACCCAGCCTGGTTTCGAGTATTCGGACGAGTTGCGCCGCACGGGATGGACCTGGAGTCAAGAAGCGCTGCGTAGTTATCTATCGCAACCAACGAAAAAAGCGAACCCCGGAAGCAAGATGAAGTATGAAGGCTTGTCCGACTCGAAAGAACTTGAGGATGTCATTTCCTATCTCGGTACATGCAAGTGACGAACGCGGGCTGTTCTTGCTGCGTCACAAGACATCGTAGGCGGTGTTCATCTTTACCTTTGAGGAAATGAGATGGGCATCGCCAAAGAGTTCGATGACTGCATGATTAAAAAGGTAGGAGCTTTGGCCAAAAAACTGATAGCCGAAGTTGTCGAGCGGTGAGCGATGAAGCAGAGGGGCGGTTTAATCAAGTTGCGGCTTGAGCGAGTCCAGCCTCGTAGTGGGCTTGTCTCTTGGGGGCTTCACAGCCAGGCGGCTGTTCACTGCGGAGGCACAGACCGTCAGTCACATTTCACAATTTTTTCCCATTCAAAACTAATGGAACATGAACCCGTTCGAGGTACGTCTAGTGCCGATCTATTGGGGCTGTCTCGGGAGTTGGCCAACGTCAGGGACTTGCTTGTAGAGCTTTCTCTCTCCCTGCAAGATGCGCGATTTAAGTTGGGCTGCGAATTGCGCGACAAAACAAATCGGCAATCGTTGGATTTAATTGATCAAATTCGTAGGCTTCAGTCCAGACCTTCAAATGGCTGAGAAAACGATGATTCGGTATTTCCGGCGACCCTGGGCGGTCGCGATCCTAGATGGTTTTGTCGTTCTGTTGCTGACGGTGGCACCAGAGCCCGTCATGGCCCTCGATGTCTTCGCAGTCAAATTGATCTTGGATATCTAACGCACTGTGCCGGAAGCCAACCGAGGTCTCTTGTTTTTGGGAAAAGGGGTGCTTCTGGCGGCGACGGCTTGAGCTATCCCTAAAGCATGGTGCTGGTTTTTCTAATCTCGCTTTGGCTCGCCAAACGAAGCAGGGGTGATTGGCTACGACGGTGGCTGTTCGTGGTCTGCATTATTGCTGCTGATGGTTGAAGCTCGACATCTCTCCTATACCCACACGAAATGTAAAAAATGAATCTATCCAACTTTAAGATCAGCACCAAGATTGGAATGGGCTTTGGCATCATCGTGGCCTTGGTTTTTGCGCTGGGCACGATGGCGTTGATCCAACTCGCAAACGTGGCACAAACTGCAGAGCAGCTTGCAACCAATGACTTGCCCAGTGTCCAGGTGTCGGGGCAAATAGGAAATTTGGTCGGCCAGCTCCGCCGCCTTGAAGCACGCCATGTCCTCTCTCTCGATACCAAAGCAAAAGACGAAAGAGAAGCGGATATAACTGGCATTCGCAAAAAGCTGGTGGAGTTGGAGCCCCTAGCGGTGACACTATTCAATTCCGACTTCGAAACCAAGGCATGGGCTAGCTACAAAGAGCACCGTGATGCATGGTATGCGCAGTGGGACAAGTTGCGCCCTATTTCCCGCAAAGGCCCTGAAGCAGCAGAGGACGCCATAAAGATATTCGAGGGCGATTCGCTAAATGCCGTAAATGCCACGCTCAAAGATATCCAAGACTTGAGTGACTACAACAAAAAAGAAAGCGACTCCTCGTGGGAAGAGGCGAAGGCCACCTACGGTAACGCCCGCCTGATGGTGCTTGCCAGTATCGCTGTCGCTGTGGTCATGGCTGTTGTCTTGGCCATTTTGATTGCACGCGCGATTGCGCGTCCGATTGGAGATGCCGTCCAGGCTGCCAACAATATTGCCCAAGGTGATATGACGATGGCATTGCATGCCCATGGGACGGATGAAACCGCTCAGTTGCTGCAAGCGCTGGAAGCGATGCGCTCTAGTTTGATGCTTGTGGTGGCCAATGTGCGCCAAGGGTCAGATAGCGTGGCGACAGCCAGCGCTGAAATCGCACAGGGGAACCACGACCTATCGGCCCGTACCGAGCAGCAGGCCAGTGCCCTGGAAGAAACCGCGGCCTCGATGGAGCAACTCAGTTCCACCGTCAAACACAACGCGGACAATGCACGGCAGGCCAATCAACTGGCGCTGAAGGCCAGCACGGTGGCTGTCAAAGGTGGTGATGCTGTCGCCCAGGTGGTGCACACCATGAAAGAGATCAACGACTCTTCGCGCAAGATCTCTGACATCATCAGTGTGATCGACGGTATTGCCTTCCAGACCAATATCCTGGCGCTGAATGCTGCGGTGGAAGCGGCCCGTGCGGGCGAGCAGGGACGGGGCTTCGCGGTGGTGGCATCGGAAGTGCGCAGCTTGGCAGGTCGCTCCGCCCAAGCGGCCAAAGAAATCAAGGAACTCATAGGCGCCAGTGTGGCGCGTGTTGAGCAGGGCACGGTGCTGGTGGACCAGGCGGGTGTCACCATGGCCGAGGTGGTGGGATCTATCAAACAAGTCACGGACCTCATGGGTGAAATCAGCGCAGCCAGTTCTGAGCAGAGTACCGGTGTGTCACAGGTTGGCGAAGCGGTGGTTCAGATGGACCAGGCCACGCAGCAGAATGCGGCGCTGGTGGAGCAAATGGCGGCGGCGGCTGGCAGCCTGAAGACCCAGGCCGAGGAGTTGGTCAGCACGGTAGCGGTGTTCAAGCTACCCGCTGGCACCAACGGTGGTGTACCCCGTCCTCGCTCGGTTGAACCTGTTGCCGGGACAGCCCATATGGCATCTCTTAACCGAGGTCTGAATGGCTCTGCGCAACACACCGTCGCCAGCAGCCGCCAGCTAACAGTGAAGTCCAAGGTATTACCAAGAACTGCATCATTACAAAGTGAAGGTGAGTGGGATAGCTTCTGATGTGCTAGCCCCATTTCGATGTCTTGCAGTGCACATCGGGTACCCTCGTTTTAATTGCATCACATTCAGTGTCAGATGATTTCCACTTTGCTGCGTGCGGGCGGGTTGATATTGGCCAGTGGTAAGAAAATCGTGGTTTGACACTGGCGGTATTTATTGCCGGTGTTTGGTGGTATCCCGGCGGAGCTTGGTTAAAAGTGCCAGGTGATCTGGCTTACCCAGCGGCTGTTCAGCGCGCCTTTCAGGCGTTCCTTGGCGGGGCTGGTGGCAACCATATACATAACGTCGAACTGCACCTCACCAAGCTGGTATGACAGCCCAACATTTCCGTAAGTGCGAGAGTCGTCTGCGAATGCTTGCAGATCGTAGTAGCCAATGCCTGCGCTGGCAGTGAATCCATGTGCTAGTGGCAGTCGGCCAACAAGGTCGTACGCCAGTGTGCGCGTGGATTGAAGCGTCCCCAGGGTTGCGTGCGGCGACATGGCAATCGAAGCGTATAGGCTATCCCGCCAACCCGCCGTCAATGCAAACTCCTGGTAGTCCATACGCTGGGTGATTGGGCTACCCAAAGACTGGTAGTGCGACACCATAACCCGCGCACTCCAGTTTGGCTCGATGCGCCAGCCGTATCCCGCATCGGCAACGAACTGTGCGCCTGCCGGACTACCTTCTCCAAACCCAGCAAACCTGGACAGCGCCACATCGGCAAATGCGCCTGAACCCGCATTCCAACTGGCTGCGGCTTCTGTGTATGGATGCCCATCGCTCAACTCCAGGCCACGCAGTACCTTGTCACTTGCTGCACTGAGCTTAAAGTGCCAATTTTCGGCACCGGCACAGGCGTAGCTGGGGAGTAGCAAGGCCAAGATCGGGAGCAATCCCCGGCATATAGCGCTGTTCTTATGGCTTCGCAAAGCAGAAAACCAAGAATGTATCCACGGCCTGCTGCATAGCGAGATTGTTCCCCGGCCGGTGAACTGCGCAATGGAGCCGCCGACGCGGAACCAATCCAGTGGTCCGTTGGTCAGGCCGAGAAATTTCCATGTTGCAAGCTTGGGATTTTTCGCATTGAACAGTTTGTATTTGACGAAGGCCGCCAGGTGGTTCGCCCGGGCGTTCATTGCTGGCATCTCGTCATTCTCGACGAGGTTTTGCCACTTGCAGCTGCCATTTCTTTGACCTTGCCCTTGTTTCATGTCGTGCTCAGGCGTTCGATTACGCGGCCTTCTTATTTTGTGCCTCGTGCTAGAGCAACGCGAATTGCATCGCGCTGAGACATCCCGCATTGGATGCAATGCTTCGCAGATTGTAGAAAGTTAGCCAGTAAAGAGCCGTGGCTTCGATGCTGTGGCCAGGGCGCCCTTGCTACCATCCCGGCATGAGCACCCATTACGAGTCCCTGCAGCAAGCTTCCGCCTACGGCGATGCCTTCAATGTCGAAGCACCCACCAACCTGGGGGAGCGCCATATGTGGCCGCGCAAGCCGGGTTTTTGCATCCGTGCCGTGCCTACCGAGGCCGGTGCACCGCCCCAGCGCGAGCTGTTGCCCGCCCAATGGGGCATGGTGCCGCACTGGGTAAAGTCGGCGTCGGACGGCAAGCTGCGTGCGCCCAAGCTGGTGGTGGCGCGGTCTGAGACGGCGTCCACCTCGCAAAACTTCCGCGATGCCTGGTTGAACGGGCAGCGCTGCATCGTGCCCATGCAGGCCTTTTTTGAGGACGACTGGCGCAGCGGCAAGGCCGTGGCGACGCGCGTCGCGCGGGTCGATGGGCTGCCCATGGGTGTGGCAGGCTTATGGGCCCAATGGACTGGCCCGGACGGCACCGTCCTGCTCAGCTATGCCCTGTTGACGGTGAATGCCAACAGCCACGCGCTGCTGCGCCGCTACCAGCAACCGGGTGCCGACAAGCATATGCCGGTGATCCTGAACGAGGGCGCGTATGACGCCTGGCTGGGTGCGCGCGTGGACAAGTCCAAGGAGTTCATGCGCCAATACGCGGCGAATTGGCTGGCGGCCAACCCGGTGGAAACCAAGGCCGACAAAGTACCCAAGGGCCTGTTCTGATATGCAGCCCGAAGCTATCTGGATGCCGGTGGCCTGGGCCGAGATGGGGGTGCAGACCTACCCGCCGGGCCAGAGCAACCCGCGTGTCACCGAATACCACGGCCACACCAATATTGCAGGCTATGACGACAAGGCCTCGTGGTGCTCGTCGTTTGTGAACTGGAGCCTGGCCCAGGTAGGTATTGCCGGCACAGGTTCGGCGCTGGCGCGTTCCTGGCTGGACTGGGGTGTGCCGCTGCAGGTACCGGTGCCGGGTTGCATTGCCGTGCTGTCGCGCGAGGACCCGGCGGGCTGGAAGGGCCATGTGGGTTTCTTCCTGCGCGCCGATGCCGAGCATGTGTACTTGCTGGGCGGCAATCAGCTGGACGCGGTGCGTGAACATTTTTACCCCGTGGACACGGTGCTGGGTTACCGTTGGCCTGCGTAATCACTCTGGGGGCAAACCATGGCTGAGCGTTCTTCCATCGGCATCATCGGCACTGGCTGGGTGGGCACCAGCGTGGCCATGTCGGTGTTGCACAGCGGTGCGGCCCAGGAGTTGCTGCTGCATGACGCACGGCCCGGCCTGGCCGAGGGCGAGGCCATGGATCTGGCCCAGGGCTCGGCCTTTTACCCTTCTGCCGCTGTGCGGGCGGCGGCGATCGAGGACATGCACGGCACCCGCGCCATCGTCATCGCGGCTGGCAAGAGCGGCAGCCCCACCCAGACCCGGCTGGACCTGTTGAAGGAGAACCTGGCCATTCTGCGGGGCATCGCCGTGCAACTGCGCGGCTACCAGGGCGTGGTGGTGGTCGTCACCAATCCGGTAGATGTGCTGGTGTGCGACTTTGCCGAGGTGTCGGGGCTGCCACCCGAGCGCGTCATCAGTACCGGCACCATGCTGGATACGACCCGGCTGCGCCAGATGCTGGGGCAGCAGCTGGCGCTGGATGCGCATTCCATCCACGCCCAGGTGGTGGGCGAACACGGCGACTCGGAGGTGGTGCTGTGGTCTGGCGCGGACATCGGCGGTGTGCCGCTGCGCCAATGGAGCGGCTGGCAGACCGAGCACGAGTCTCGCATGGCCCACGCCGTGCGCACGGCTGCCTACGAAGTGATTCGGCGCAAGGGTTCGACCAACCATGCCATTGGCCTGGTGACAGCCTCTCTGCTGGCGGGCATGCTGCGCGACGAGCGGCGCGTGCTCACCGTGTCGCGGGTGCAGAACGGGGCCTTTGGCGTGCACGGCGTGGCCTTGTCCTTGCCGTGCATCGTGGGCGCAGGCGGCGCGCTGCAGGTGCTGGAGCCGGCCCTGGATGCGGTGGAGCGTGCGGCGCTGGCGCATTCGGCCGAGGTGCTGCGGGCTGCCCGGGCCTCCGTGGCGTAGCCCGTGCCGCAGTGTTCATCTATCATCTTTTGCACCTGCAGCGCAGATTCTGCAAGCGCAGGGTGCTATTGATTTTGAAGTGCAGGAGCGAGCGATGCGAAATCTGGTAGAGCAGCTGTCCACCTATGCCGCATACCACCGGCATCCGCGCAATGTCCTGATCCATTGCGTGGGCATTCCGCTGATTGTTGTGGCGACTGCGGTACTGTTGTCACGCCCTTCGATCTTCGCCATGGGCTGGGCGTTCACACCCGCGCTGGCTGTGGCAGTGTGTGCAGCGGCCTACTACCTCTGGCTGGACCTGGGTTTGGGCTTGCTGATGGCGCTGCTGCTGGGATTGGCCGTGTGGTTCGGGGCTTGGAGCGCGGCCCTGCCCACGCCGACCTGGCTGGCCATAGGCCTGGGTGGATTCGTTGTGGGCTGGGTGCTGCAAGGGGTGGGCCACCTGATTGAGGGCCGTAAGCCCGCGTTTGTGGACGATTTGATGGGGCTGGCCATAGGGCCGCTCTTTGTGGTGGCCGAGGTACTGTTTTGGCTGGGATTTCGCCCCGGTCTGCGCAGCGCGCTGGCGGCTGCGGCGGGCGCGGATGCATTGCTTATCGAGGACAAGGACGCAAGTTGACCAAGATCAAATTCTGGATGCGGACATGGGTGCTGGCGCTGGCGCTGGCCGCCTGCTGCTGCCTGGTGGCTGGCGCAGCTGCGCAGACTCTGAGCCTGGGGGTATCCGACGGCCCGGTGTCCCTGCCGATTTATGTGGCGCAGGCGAATGGCTACTTTGAACGCGAAGGCCTGGGCCTGTCCACCCGCAGCTGCAGCAGCGGCCGCGATTGCTACAAGCTGATGGCCGAGGGGACTGTGCAGCTGGCTACCGCCGCCGAGTTGATCGCCACGTTGAACAGCTTCACCCGCCAGGACCTGGCATTCATCGCCTCCATCAGTGCGTCGTCGTCGCAGATCAAGATCGTGGCCCGGCGTAGCGCGGGTATTACGGCGCCGTCACAGGTCGCCGGCAAGCGCGTGGGCACGGTGCAGGGAAGCTCGGCCGCGTATTTTCTGGGCCGCTGGCTGGCTCTCGATAACCCCCGCGGGCGAGACAGCACCATCGTTTCCATGGAGCCGGGCCGTATCGCCGCCGCATTGCAGCGCGGCGAGATTGATGCGGCTGCGATCTGGGAGCCGGTGGCCAGCAATGCGGCCGCCGCCTTGGGCTCGGATGGTGTGCTGTTTGAAAACCCGGGGCTGTACAGCCAGCAGTTTGGCTTGATCACCAGCCGCGCGCTTATCAAGACCCGGGAGGCGGATCTGCTGAAACTATTGCGCGCCTTGCAGCAGGCCGAGCGCTTCATTGCCGAGCAGCCCCTGAAGGCGCAGCAGGTGCTGGTAGCCCGCCTGGGCGTGACCTCGGCCCAGGCTGCAGCTCAGATGCGTGAGCATGACTTCCGCCTCGGGCTGGATTTCTCGCTGATAGACACCATGGACAGCCAGGCCCGCTGGGCCATCCGCGAGATGCGGGTGCAGCCCCGGCCGGACACCCTGCTCAACGTGGTCGATCCGGCCCTGCTGCGCAAGGTGGCGCCTGACGCCGTGCAGCTGGGGCGCTAGGTGGGGCAATGCTGATCTGGGCTGCCCATGGCAGAGATCGAACGCGATAGATGCGGTCTTCTAGGACTTTGAACACGTTCTTAGTGCTTCAGCACGATTTTCCCCTGTACCCCGCTGGCGATGGCGTTTTGGGCTGCGCCAATGTCACTCAGTGACAAGGTCTTGGCAATTGGGATGCTCAACCTGCCCTCGGACGCGGCTTTGAGCACGGCATCCAGCGTATGTGCATCGCTGCGGTGATAGATCTCGTGGATAGTGACGCGATTGTGGGAATTGGCACCTTCGGGGATGGGAACAATGCTGGCAACCTGGCCGCCATTTCGTACATGGCCAATCAGATTTCCGGCAGCTGCAGGTGCGGTGCTGATGGCAAATTCGAACATTGCCGCGGTGGGTGTTTGGGTGATATCGATAGCCTCGCCGGTCAGCGCACGTGCATCGGAAAGCCTTTCGGGCCGCACCCCTGCCACTGGTTTTGCGCCGATCTCCTGTAGATACTGGATTGCTGCGCGGCCAACCATGCCGAGTGCACCAGAAACCAGGACGCGGTCACCCGGTTTGACGCCCAGAGCATCCACTGTTTGCCGGCCGGTGAGTCCCGCTTTGACCAAGGATGCGCCCTGCTCGAAAGTCAGGTTGGCCGGGAGCTTCGCAACGGACGAGACCGGCAGTACACCGTATTCCGCATGGGCGCCCTCGCCATTGGCCGGAAAATCGGCTACCACCCTGTCACCCACGGCCAGTCCGGTCACGCCTGAACCCAGTGCTGCAATGGTTCCTGCAGCGTCTCCGCCCAAGACAGCGGGAAATTGCAGGGGAATGAGGTGGGCCATGTAACCCTGGCGGAGGATGAGATCAAATGGGTTTATCGCAGAGGCTTCGATCTTGATGAGGACTTCGCCGGCTTGCGGTTTGGGCGTCGGTATTTCATCGATCACGAACTGGTCGATATCGCCATAGGCATTGAGAAGGGCAGCTTTCATGTGTTAATTCCTTGAGGTTGTGCCGATTGGGTCGGTGTTGGACGGAGGGGATTACTGCATTTCGCCAGTAGACGGACTGGCTCCTGGTGCAAGACCGAAGCGAAAACTTGACGCGGTTATTGCGCCAAAAAGGTCGTCCTGGTGGTATGTCACGGCCCCTGGTTCGCTCTCGGCGGCTCCCACGACCACCATCAGTGGAATGAGATGGTCCTCACGTGGATGTGCCGCCTGTGCAGAAGGGGCCTTTTGCCACTCCTGCAGTTGTTCTACGCGTGCTTCCGGGGATGCGTGAACCAGTGTTTGCTGTAGCCAGCTGTCGAATTTCCGCGATGCTTCGCGTCCGCTGGTGCCGCGAATTTCTTGCAGGTTGTGATAGCTGAGTCCGCTGCCGATGATCAGCACTCCTTCATCCCGCAATGGTGCAAGAGCCCGGCCGACTGCGATGTGTAGCATGGGGTCGAGCCCTGCATCCAGTGACAGTTGAACCACTGGAATGTCTTCACCCGGATAGAGTGGCTTCATGATGCTGAAGGTGCCGTGGTCGAGGCCGCGTGTGGGGTCCAGTTGTGACCGGATGTCATTTGAACGCAAGAGTTCATGTATCCGTTTGGCCAGCGCTGGCGAGCCGGGTGCGCCATATTGGATGTGGTACAGGTATTCGGGAAAGCCGTAATAGTCGTAGACCATGCCCGGTTTCGCGCCAGACGAAATAGAGATGCCTTCGCTCTCCCAGTGGCCCGATATAACCAGGATGGCCTTGGGCAACTCCTGAAGCTCGCTTCTCATTTCCTTCAGCGAATTTTCAAGTTTGTCGAAGTTGCGACGGAATTCACCCGTCAGATACGGCCAGGGGCCTCCGCCGTGGCTGATGAAATAGGTTGGGAGACGAGGGGTGCTCATGGGTATTTCTGTGTCGATGGGAGGGGAGATATCGGATGCATTTCTTGATCGTTTAGCTTAGCGTTTCGTAATAATTGATCTATAGGCTTTATATTGAAGAACTATTTCCTGTGGGTTGATGATCAATGGACACGTTAACGAGCTTGCGGGTTTTTTGCGCGGTGGCGGAGCTCAAAAGCTTTACGGGTGCAGCAGAGCGCCTGGGCCTTTCGCCAGCGATGGCTAGCAAACATGTCATGCACCTGGAGAGCCGGCTGGGCACCCGGCTGCTCAATCGAACCAGCCGCCACGTCAGCGTGACGGAAAGTGGCGTGCTTTATTTCGACCAGGCCCGGCAAATGCTGGATGGACTGGATGAGGTGGAAGCCGCCGTCAGCAACGTCACGGTGACGCCGCGGGGGACGCTCAAGTTGAGTGCGCCGGTGTGGCTTGCGAACACCTTGGTTGCGCGCTTGGTTGCCCAATACCACCAACGCTGTCCCGAGGTGTGTCTCGACATGGATTTCAGTGGCCGGATCGTAAACCTCGTGGACGAGGGTTTCGACCTCGCCCTGCGCGTAACGGCACCGGAGAGGCTGGATCCTGGTCTTATCGCTCGTCCACTAACAAAGGTTGTTTTTCATATCGTTGGCGCGCCGGCTTATTTGGCACGCACTGGTCGGCCGGAGAAACTGGCCGATCTCAATGGCCATTCGCTGTTGCAGTACAGCGGCATCAACCCCAATGGTATCTGGACCGTCGGCGGCCCGGATGGCGCGGAAATACTGAAGTTTCGCCCCGTGATGAGAAGCGAGAATGAGGCCATGCTGCATATGGCTGCGCTGGAAGGCATGGGCCTGGTCTTTCTGCCTGCCGTGATGATCCAGGCCGATATCGCCGCAGGAAGGCTGGAGCTGGTGCTACCGGACAAAGTGAGTTTCAGTGCAACGCTTTACGCCGTCTACCCCAGCCGAAAATACCTTTCTGCCAAGGTGCGTACTTTCATCGATTTTCTTTCTGCTCAGCCTGATCTTTGCCCGGAAGTGCAAAGCGCGCCTTGACCCGCTCTGCGAGCTGCGCTCAGCTGTCCTGCAGCGTCTCGATGAGGCGTGCTGCATTGCCCATCATGGCGTGGTAGCTGTCCAGGCTGCCTTCTTCCAGGTTTTCAGCGCCCCAGTGCGTGATGGTGCCCAGGCCTTCGCTCAGTGCGTCCAGCAGCTCGGGCGATGCCCGGCCCAGGGTGGTGATCAGCACGTCGTTGATGACCTGCATGGCCCGGATTTGCCCGGCCTGGGCTTGGATGAGTGCGTGCAGGGCACGCGCGATGTCGTCGTTCATATGCGTCTTGCGGATGTCTAGGAGCGCCGATCGTAAACCCAGCGTCTCATGGGCTCATCCAGGCTGGCAGGCCTTCCATGCCGCCACAAAGCCGGCGGCCCGTGTACGCACCTGCTCGGCCGGCGTGCCTGGCGCATACAGCTGGCCGCCAATGCCGAAGCCCGTGGCACCGACCTTGACCCAGGCCGCCATGCTCTCGGGCGTGATGCCGCCCACGGGCCAGATCGGTGTGCCGCTGGGCAGCACTGACAACAGGGCCTTCAGGCCGGCCGTGCCGACCTGCTCGGCGGGAAATATCTTCAGTGCATGCGCACCGGCTTCCAGCGCGGCAAAGGCTTCGCTGGGGGTGGCGATGCCCGGGGCACTGTACAGGCCAGAAGCCACGCTGTGGCTGATCACCGTGGGGTTGCAGTTGGGCGAGACGATGAGCTTGCCGCCGGCAGCCCTGACCGCATCCACGTCGGCGGTGCGCAGCACTGTGCCGGCGCCGACCAGCGCGTCGCTGGGTGCGATGGCCGACAGGAGGCGTATGCATTCCAGCGCGCCCGGGCGGTTCAGCGGCACTTCCAGAATGCGGAAGCCTGCATCGAACAAGGCCTGGCCAATGTCTTCGGCCGAGGCGGTATCCAGGCCGCGCAGGATGGCGACCAGGGGTGGGTGGGGTGCGTGCATGGTCAAGCTCCGTGGGTTTGGATGTGGTGGAAGCCGCTTAGGATCACCTCGCGCGGCGACAGCACCCGCAGGCTGCAGCCCAGCTGGGTGGCAGCGACCTGGTAGGCCTGGGCCAGGGCGAACGAACCTATCAAGTGGAATTCTGAGCTGCTATGGCTGCCCAGGTCGCGCAGCACGTCTTGCAGTTCGCTGCCTATCAGCAGGCCGCTCAAATAGGCCTGGGCCTGGCTGGCCGGCATGGTGCCGGTAACCACGCGGGCGCGGCAGGCAAACAGCTGGTGCGCCAGCGCGCCCGGCCCGCCTGCGGCCACGCCATCGGCAAAGGCGGCCTGGCTCCAAAGAGGTTCGGTGCCTGCAGGCTGGGCGGCTGCGGCCAGCGTACCGTGCTGCGACAGCAGGGCGAACAGCTCGCCCGTCATATAGGTGCGCAGTTGCTCAATGCGGCCATCCCGCAGCAGCACCCACTTGCTGTGTGTGCCGGGCAGCACAAACCAGCCGTCGCGCAGGCCCATGGCCACAGCGCCCAGCAGCTGGGTTTCTTCGCCGCGCATCACATCGGGCTGGCCCTGGGCGTTACGCATGCAGTAGCCGGGCACGATGTAACGCTCTGTTTGGCCGGCCACCGCAACCAGGTGCCGGGGCAGTTCTTCGAGTGCGACTTCCGGGCCCAGATAGGGGGCTTCCTGCCAGCCAAATGCGCTGCCCACCATGCCGGACATGACGACGCGGGCGTCGGCATCGGGTTGCGCAAGCAAAGGGGGCAGCAGGGCAGCCAGTGCTTCGGGATAGCGGCCACGCGCGGCCAGCGCGCCCTGGTCGTCGTCGGCTTCGGCGACGCACCTGCCTTCGGGGTTGATTGCGTAGCCGCGGCGATGGGTAGTGCCCCAGTCCACGCCTATCCAAGTGAGGTTGGTAATTGCCATAAGATGTGTCTCTGTTTTAGATTGTATGATTTATTATGCTGCGGATCGGGTTGGTAGGGAACAGGTGCAGCACCATTTAGCGGGGGTTTATGCGATGACGGCAACTGCCACACACACTTTTGCGGCCACGTATGCGGGGCGCCATCGGCATGGGCAGGTGGTTAAAACTTTGGGTCATGCGGTCGTGGGCGGCACCTATGCGGTGGGCGCTTTGCTGCCCAATGAGGAGCTGCTGTGCCGTAGCCTCGATGTGAGCCGCACAGCGCTGCGCGAGGCCATCAAGGTGCTGGCCGCCAAGGGCTTGCTGGAGTCGCGGCCCCGTGTGGGTACCTGGGTGCGGCCCCGTGTGGGCTGGAATATGTTGGACCCGGACGTGCTGGCCTGGCGTTGCGCCACCGGGCCGGACGCGCAGTTCTACCGCCACCTGCTGGAGCTGCGCGAAATCATCGAGCCGGCTGCGGCGGCCTTGGCGGCGCGTAGCCGTAGCCCCGAACAGCTGGCCGACATGGAGCAGGCCTTCAAGGCCATGGAAGACGCGCGCAACGTGGGCGAATGGGTGACGGCCGACCTGTCTTTCCATAACGCGGTGTTGCAGGCCACCAACAACCCTCTGCTGGTGCCGCTGGTAGCCATTACCAGTAGCGCGCTGGAGTCGCTGCTCAGCATCACTGCGCGCCAGGCCGGCGGTTTCAACGATGCTTTGCCCGACCACCGCAAGGTGCTGGACGCCATCCGCGACAGTGACCCGCAGCGCGCCTTGCACCGCATGGCGGTGATGCTGTCCGACACCCGCGAGCTGATGCAGCAGGCCAATATGCTGGACGACGTGGCCCCGGTTTAAGGGTATCCACTAGGTTTTAGTTTCGGCTTTATTTGTATGATTTATTTGAACAACCCGATTTGCTCCGTTTAAGGCCGCCATGACCACCGAATCCCCCAAAAAACGCCGTTCCCAGCATTGGTTTGGCGGCACCAGCAAGGACAACTTCATCCACCGCAGCTGGATGAAAAGCGAAGGCCTGCCGGACGACAGCTTTGATGGCCGTCCGGTCATCGGCATCTGCAATACCTGGAGCGAGCTCACCCCCTGCAACCAGCATTTCCGCCAGATCGCCGAGCGCGTGAAGCATGGCGTGCTGCAGGCCGGCGGTATTGCCGTCGAATTCCCCGTGTCCTCGCTGGGCGAGACTCTGATGCGGCCCACCGCCATGCTGTACCGGAATCTGGCCAGCATGGACGTGGAAGAAGCCATCCGCGCCCATCCGCTGGACGGCGTGGTGCTGCTGGCCGGCTGCGACAAGACCACGCCCGCCACCCTGATGGGCGCGGCCAGTGTCGACTTGCCAACCCTGGTGGTGTCCGGCGGCGCCATGTTGAACGGCAACTACCGCGGCGAAGCGATTGGTTCTGGCACCCATGTGTGGAAGTTCTCCGAGGCGGTGAACGCCGGCAAGATGACCTTGCCGCAGTTCATGCAGGCCGAAAGCTGCATGTCGCGCTCCGCCGGCGTCTGCATGACCATGGGCACGGCATCGACCATGGCCAGCATGGTCGAGGCGCTGGGTGTGTCGCTGCCGACCAATGCCGCGATCCCCGCCGTCGATTCGCGCCGCCTGGAGCTGGCGCAGCGCTCCGGCCGGATGATCGTCGACATGGTCGAGCGCGATATGCGCTTGTCGCAGGTGCTGACCCGCGAAGCCTTTGAGAACGCTATCCGCGTCTGTGGCGCCATCGGCGGCTCGACCAATGCGGTGATCCACCTGATCGCCATCGCCGGCCGCATGGGTGTGCCGCTGTCGCTGGACGACTGGGACCGTCTGGGCAAGGACATCCCGACCATCGTGAATCTGATGCCGTCGGGCGAATACCTGATGGAAGACTTCTACTACGCCGGCGGCCTGCCGGTGGTGATGAAGCGCCTGCTGGAAGCCGGCCTGCTGCACGGCGATGCGATCACCGTCAACAACCGCACCCAGGCGCAGAACGTCGAGCACGCCGAGTGCTTCAACGACAAGGTGATCCGTCCGCTGGCTCAGCCCCTGGTGGAGCAGGGCGGCCTGGCGATCCTGCGCGGCAACCTGGCGCCGCAGGGCGCGGTGATCAAGCCCTCGGCCGCGACCGCCAAGCTGCTGCAGCACCGGGGCCGGGCCGTGGTGTTCGAGAACATCGAGCACTACAAGGAACGCATCATGGAGCCGGACCTGGATATCGACGAGAACTGCGTGATGGTGCTGAAGAACTGCGGCCCCAAGGGCTACCCCGGCATGGCCGAGGTCGGCAATATGGGCCTGCCGCCCAAGCTGCTACAAAAAGGCATTACCGACATGGTCCGCATCTCCGATGCCCGCATGAGCGGCACGGCCTACGGCACGGTGGTGCTGCATGTGGCGCCTGAAGCCGCCGCCGGCGGCACGCTGGCCCTGGTGCAGGACGGTGACGAGATCGAGTTGGACGTGGCCGGTCGTGGCCTGCACCTGCATGTGAGCGACGAAGAATTGGCGCGCCGCCGTGCCGCCTGGGTGCCGCCACCCGAGCCTGCGTCGGGTTATGTGCGCCTGTACCACCGCCATGTGCTGCAGGCCGACCAAGGTGCCGACATGGATTTCCTGGTGGGTACCCGTGGCTCCGCCGTGCCGCGCGATTCACATTAGGTCCTGCTTGCGATGAGCCCGTTATTGCGCATGCAGGCCGCCGGCGTGGCGGTGGTGCTGGAGTTCGCCGTGGGCCAGATGCCCGTATGGCGCTACTGGGGTGCGGCCCTGGGCCAGACGCCATTGCTGGATGCCTGGCCCGCCACCGCTTTGCTGCGCATGGCCCCCGGTACGCTGGACCGCCTGGCCGGTGTGCCGCTGCTGCCCTGCTGGGGTAATGGCGAGCCCGGCGCCCCCGTGCTGCGCGCGCACCGCGCCGGCCTGGACGCCGTGCAGGACCTGCGCGCCACCGGCTTTCAACAACCCGATGCCCACACGCTGGTGTTGCAGCTGGCAGACGACGTGGCCGCCTTGGTGGTGGACGTGACCCTGCAGCTGTGCACACACAGTGGCGTGCTCAGTATCCACAGCCTCTTGCGCAATACCGGCACCGCCGATCTCACGGTGGACCACCTAGCCTGCGCCAGCGTGGCCTTGCCGCCCGTGCTGCAAGAGGTGGGCAGCTTCCACGGCCAGTGGTCGCATGAATTCCAATGGACCCGCCAGGCCGTGCCCATGGCCGGCTGGCAGCGCGACAACCGAACCGGCCGCAGTGGGCACGAGGCCCCGCCAGCGGTGTTCGTGCTGGCGCACGACGCCGGTGACCACCAGGGCGAGGCCGTGGCCGCACAGTTGGCCTGGAGCGGCAACCACCGCTTTGCACTGGACCGCGCCGAAGACGGCCGCCTGTGCCTGCAGGCCGGCGAATGGCTGGCGCCGGGCGAGGTGGTCCTGGCCCCGGGCGCCACATTGCAAACGCCCACCCTGCACCTGGGCTGGTCCGATGCTGGCATGAACGGCGCCAGCGCCCGCCTACAGAAATTCACCCGCAGCCACGTGCTGCAATGGGCCGGCGGCAGCATGCGCCCGCGCCCGGTGCACCTGAATACCTGGGAGGCCGTGTACTTCAACCACCAGGCCGATGTGCTGTTCGACCTGGCCCGCGCCGCTGCGGCGGTAGGCGTAGAGCGCTTTGTGCTGGACGACGGCTGGTCCCCCGCCCGCAAGGACGACCGCGCCGGCCTGGGTGACTGGTGGCCCGATCCGGCGAAATACCCCGAAGGCCTGGGCCCGCTCATCGCCCACGTGCACAGCCTGGGCATGGAGTTCGGCCTGTGGGTCGAGCCCGAAATGGTCAACCCTGACAGCGAGCTCTTCCGCGCCCACCCCGACTGGGCACTGCAGGTGGCCGGCCGCGCCCTGGTGCTGGGCCGCAACCAGCTGGTGCTGGATGTCGCCCGGCCCGAGGTGGGCCAGTACCTGTTTGACAAGCTGGATGCCTTGCTGCGCATGTACCCTATTGCCTACCTGAAGTGGGACATGAACCGCACCTTCGCCCAGGCCGTGGGCCTGGACGGCCGGGTCGCCATGCGCAGCCAGATCAGCGCCTGGTACGCGCTGCTGCAGCGCCTGCGCAGTGCCCACCCGCAGCTGGAGATTGAAACCTGCGCCTCGGGTGGCGGCCGTGCCGACCTGGGTGCGCTGCGTTATACCCAGCGCCTGTGGACCAGTGACAACAACGATGCCGTGGCCCGCATCACCATCCAGAGCGGCGCGGCACGCCTGTTCCCGTTGGAGCTGATGGGCAGCCATGTGGGCCCGGCCCCGGCACATGCCACCGGCCGCAGCCAGAGCATGGACTTCCGATGCGCAGTGGCCTGTTTCGGCCACATGGGTGTAGAGGCCGATGTGCGCCAGCTGCCGGATGCCGACCGCGCCGCGCTGGGCCGCTGGATAGACCTCTACAAATCGCTGCGCGGGGTCTTGCACACCGGCCAGTTTCACCAGGGCCGCACCGAGGACGGCCTGGTCTGGTGGCTGGTGCAAGCCGCCGACCGTGCTGTGCTGGGCGTGTTTACTTTGCAGCCGCCCAACTACACCTGCCAGCCGCCGCTGCGCCTGCCGTCCCTGGTGGGCACTGGTGTGTGGCAGCTGCAGTTGCTGGCCAGCGCCGGCCAGGCGCGTGCACGCGGCGACGCGCTGGACCCCTGGGGCGATGCGTTGCGCCAGGCGGATGGTGTGTGCGTGGCCGGCAGCGAGTTGGCCTGCATGGGCCTGCCGGTGCCGGTGATGCAGTCCGAATCGGCATTGCTTTATTCTTTCTCCCACGTGCCAGGATCAGAGGGCTGACGGGCCGTTTTTTACATTCTTCCTTACCTGGAGACATCGATTGAAATACGCAAACTACCCTAGCCTGGAGGGCCGCAGTGTGTTCGTCACCGGCGGTAGCTCAGGCATTGGCGGCGACATCGTGGAGGCCTTTGCGCGCCAGGGTGCCAAAGTGGCTTTTACCGGGCGCAACGCCGAGTCGGCAGCCAAAGTGGTGGCGGCTGCCAGTGCGGTCGGCCCCACGCCGCTGTTCTTGCAAAGTGAGGCCAGCGATGTGGCAGCCTTGCAGGCGGCACTGGCCCAGGCCGTGGCAGCGCATGGCGACATCCATGTGCTGATCAACAACGTGGCCAACGACCAGCGCCACGACCTGATGGACGTGACGGTGGAAGACTTCGACTGGCGCGTGGCCGTCAACCTGCGTCCGCACGTATTTGCGGCCCAGGCCGTGGTGCCCGGCATGCGGCGCATCGGCGGCGGGGCCATTGTGAATCTGGGCTCCATCAGCTGGATGATGAAGGGCAAGGGCTACCCGCTGTACGCCACCTGCAAGGCCGCCACCGTGGGCCTGACGCGCAGCCTGGCGCGCGACCTGGGGCCGGACAATATCCGCGTCAACACCCTGACCCCTGGCTGGATCATGACCGAGAAGCAACTCACCCAGTGGGTCGATGAGGAAGGCGAACGCGCGCTGGATGCCAACCAGTGTCTGCCCGGCCGCATCAAAGGTGCCGACGTGGCGAACATGGCCCTGTTCCTGTCGGCCGACGACAGCAGCATGGTCACGGCCCAGGACTTCGTGGTGGACGCGGGGTGGACATGAGCACGACAGACGCCCCTCCAACGATCACACCCGTCTGGACGCCCACCCTGCAGCTGGGCGAGGGCACGCTGTGGCACGCGGCCAGCGGGCGCTTCTTCTTCGTGGACATCATGGGCCGGGCGGTGCATGCCTGGTCTCCCAGCACCGACCAGCGCTACAGCTGGCCCATGCCCGAGCATGTGGGCTGGATCATTCCCTGCGCCGATGGCCAGGGTTTCGTGGCCGGCTTCCGCTCCGGCTTTGTGCGCCTGACGCTGGAGCCCGAGCTGCGTATCGAGCGCCTGGGCACGCCGCACCCCGACCAGCCCGGCGTGCGCCTGAACGACGCCAAGGCCGACGCGGCCGGCCGCATCTGGGCCGGCTCGATGTTCTCGGACGATCCGCAAGAAGCGCGCGGCCAGCTGGCCTGTCTGCACCAGGACGGCCGCATTGAGGTGGTAGAGCGCAACATCCACATTGCCAACGGCCCAGCCATCTCGGCCGATGGCACGGTGATGCTGCACACGGACAGCCTGCTGCGCAGCATCTACCGCTACACCCTGGGTGCCGATGGTCAGCTGCAGAACAAGACGCTGTGGAAGCGCTTTGCGATGGAAGAGGGCGAGCCCGACGGCATGACCTTCGACGCCGAAGGCCATGTGTGGGTGGCCATGTGGGGCGGCGGCTGCCTGCGCCGTTTCAATCTGGCCGGTGAGGAGCTGCTGCGCATCGACCTGCCCGCCAGCCAGATCACCAATGTGGCGTTTGGTGGTGCGGAGTTGGATCTGATGCTGGTCACCAGTGCCCGCGTGGACCTGACGCCGGAGCAACTGGCGCAGCAGCCCCTGGCCGGCTCGGCCTTTGCGCTGCGCACCGGTGTGCGGGGGCTGCAGGCCCACGCTTGGGGTGCGGTGGTTTGATAAGAAAATAGCCGCTAGCGCAGGTTTTATCTGCGCTGGTAGCTATTTATTTGATAGTGATGTGGGCGTGTCTACGGTGTGCCGACATCCACTGCAAAGGTGTTCCGGCCGGCGGCTTTTGCGCGGTACAGTGCTCGGTCCGCACGCGCCAGCAACTCGCTGGCACCCAGTGCATCCGCCGGGCCTTCCGGCTGGAAAAAAGCAATGCCTATGCTGGTGGTGACCAGAATTTCCCTGCCTTCGGTCTGCATCGGAAGCCGTACGGCTTCAATCAATTTGGCCACCACGGCCTCCGTCTCGGGTAGCGTTTTTACATCTTCCAGGATGACCACGAATTCGTCACCGGCCAGCCGGGCAGCCGCGTCGGTGATGCGGATGCCCGCGCGTATGCGCTTGGCGAATTCGCACAGCACCACGTCGCCCGCAGCATGTCCCAGCGAGTCGTTGATGGATTTGAAGTGGTCCACGTCCAGGAACATCAGCGCCATGGGGCTGCCGGTGCGGCGGCTACGCGACAGGGCCTGTTCCAGATTCTCACCAAACTGGCGCCGGTTGGGCAGGCCGGTGAGGGTGTCGGTGCGCGAGAGGTCGCGCAGCTCCTGCTCCACGCGCTTGAGCTCCGTGACGTCGGAGGCCAGTACGAAGGCACCCAGTATTTCTCCGTCCGCCAACACGTCCGGTACATAGATGGTCTGCAGATCACGCGCGGAGCCATCCAACACGGAAAAGACTTCGAACGCCGCACGTTCGCCCTGTAGTGCGCGTCGCAGCGGTTCCCGGCGCTGCGCGTAGAGCTCGGGGCCAAGCACCTCCTGAACCGGCCGGCCCAGGATGGCGTCCTGCTCTAAACCCAGCCACTCGCGGTAGGTCTTGTTGATGAAGCGGTAGCGCTCCTGCGTGTCCACATAGGCGACGAAGGCCGGCAGGTTGTCTGTCACGGCCCTCAACTGGCGTTCGCTGGCTTCTATGCGTGTCTGTGCCTGGTGCTGTTCCGAGCGGTCGAGCACCAAGCCAAAAACGCCTATGACTTTGCCGTTTTCATCCCGGTCAGGCACGTAGTGCGCAAACATGTGGGAGGGCGCGTGAGGGAGTGTGTTCCTGAGCTCAAACGAAACATCCTTGCCCGCCAGAGCCTCGGCGATACGGGGCTGTATGTATTTGAAAACCTCGTCGCCAAATACCTCGGCTATGGTTTTGCCCGCCGTTTCCCCGGGCAGCGAAAACCACTTTTGGTAGTTGTCGTTGGTAAAGGTATAGCGGTAGTCGGTGTCTATGTGCGAGATCAGCACCGGCAGATTGTTCGCAATCAGCCGCAGGCGCTGCTCGTTGGCTCGCAAGGCCCGGGAGATGGCGTTTTTTTCCGTCACGTCCTGGATCACGGCCAGTGAATGCGCAGGCTGGCCCTGCGCGTCGCGCTGCAGCACGGCCGACAGCAGCACGTCGATGGTGCGACCGTCTTTGCACACCATCTGGTAGGGGATGTCGTGACACCGGCCGTATTGCATGAACTCTGGAAGTACTACCGTACGCGCATAGTCCCGCGATGCGGCAGAGAGGAACTCCACCGACGCGCGGCCCACCACTTCCTGGCGTGTATAGCCCAGTTTGGTCAGCCAGGTGTCGCTGACGAACAGGATGCGCCCCTGTGCATCTATCGAGTGCAGCATGGCCGGCGTTGCCTCGTACAGGGTGCGAAAGCTGTCCTGGCTGGCCTTCAGCGCGAGCTCTGCGCGCTTTCTTTCGGTGATGTCGCGGCCCACCGAATGCAGTGCGATCACCTGGCCTTGGTCGTTGCCGATGGCGCGGTTGGACCAGGCGAACCAGCATTCCTTGCCCGAGGCCGAACGCATCTGATTCTCGCCCTGCGCAGTGCCTGGTTTGCTGCACACGGCACGCAAGTGGGCTGTGACCGATTCCTTGTCTTTTTCGGCAACGTACTCCAGCAGGTTGTGTCCCGTCATGGATGCGGGTGTCTCACCAAAATGCTTGGCATATGCCGAGTTGACGAAAGTCAGCTCGCCCGAGGGCAGCGCCAGCGAGATCAGATCCGTCTGGTCTTCCACGATAGCGTGGTACAGCGCGCCTTTGGCGCTGATCTCTTGTGCCTGTTGTATGGTGAGTGCGTTCAGCTGGTCCAGGTCCAGGGCATTTTTGCGCATCAGCAGAGAATGGGCGGCCACCTGTGCCAGATCGGTCAGCGCAGCACGTTGTGCGTTGGTCAGTATGCGTGCCTGCCGGTCTATCACGCACAGAGTGCCAATGTTTTCTCCATCGGGCATGACGATGGGAGCGCCAGCGTAAAAACGGATATGCGGCTGTCCAGTAACCAGAGGGTTGGCCATGAATCGCGGGTCCCGCATTGCGTCGGAGATCTCCATCAACTCGGCGTGCAGGATGGCGTGGGCGCAGAAGGCCGAGTCACGCGGTGTTTGCGTAACCCCTTCCATGCCGATATTGGATTTGAACCACTGCCGGTCCGAGTCCACCAGGCTCATCAGTGCAATGGGTACACCGCACACCGAGGAGGCTACGCGCGCCAGGGCATCAAAGATCGGCTCAGGTCCGGTGTCCAGGACCTGGAGTGAACGCAATCGGCTCAGCCTTTTGTCTTCATCCCGTGGCAGGGGTGCGGCGGAAGTCATGTGTTTTTTCTACCTAGCTCTGAAAGCTTTACCGGATGGACTGAATCTTAGGGCACTCGGCGCCGGGAGGTGGCAATACCCCACTCGGGGTAAACGTGAAAGCCGCAAGCGAAGCGTACGCTCTTGCGAAAGTTGCCGCGCAGATGGCAGTGTTTTGGTGGGCGTTTATGCAAAAAATGGCTATGACGCAGATTTTATAAGCGCTGGGCGCTACTTTTTTTGTAGTGATGCAAGTGTGGTGGCCAGCGTTGTCAGCCCGTGCAACAGGCGCAGTCGAACGGTTGGGCGACCGGGTCGCTATCTTTGAGGCCGCCAGTCAGGGTGAGTGGAAGCGGATGCAACCGCCTGCGTTCAGCTCCACCGTCGCCCTGTAGACCGCCAGGAACGGTGCCTTGGTGGTCTTCTTGTCGGCTGTATTGGGTACTTGAACCGTGTACAGCACCAACGATACAGAATGATCAGAGTCGGCTAGGCATGGCTCGCGTGCAATAGCTGTCAGCCCAGTATCACGGGGGCATTGGGAAGCTCGTTGATACGTGTACCACCGGATGGAAAGTGGGTACCAATAACGCCTGCGACGGCGGCGATTCCATGCAATGCGCCTTCTTGGAACGCAGATTTTGAGAAGTTCATTTCCATGCCATGGCAGATAGCGTTCCAGCTTGCATTGCCGGCTTTGGCATGGATGCCCCTGTCGGCCACGATTTCAACCGCGTGGTCTGCGAGTAATACATAAATCAGAACGCCGTTGTTGCGCTCGGTGTCCCACACCCGTAGTTGGGAAAACACTTCAAGGGCACGTTCGCGGGAAGATTGGCCTTTTAGCAGACGCATGCCGTCCAGCCCGCCCTCCACGGCAAACCGAATCTCCCCGCCATGCAGTTGTTCGCTGCGCTGGATCGCTTGCTCTATAGCGCGTAGGTCTTCGGACGTGAAGGCTTGGTGCAGCTGCCAATCGGTAAACAGCAGGTGGCGCATGAAACGTTGTATCTGCATGGCTACCACCTCCCCGATGCGCCGCCACCACCGAATCCGCCACCGCCGCCCCGAAATCCACCGCCACCGAATCCGCCCTGACCGCCGCCAGAGTAGCCGCCAACGCCACGCAGCGCTGCCCCTGCACCAATCAATGTGACAAACATGGACGCAAGCCCGGCGAGGATGGCGTATAGCAAAGTTCCAATGACCAGCCAGGCAAGCCCGGTCACCAGCACCCCAGTGACCACGGAACCACCGACCTTCCCGAGGACCTTGCGCAGCACGCCGCCGACACCCAATGCCACAATGAACAGAAACGGTACGAACTGCCTAAGGCTTTGGTCGGCCCCTCTGGGGCTGCTGCCCTGGACTGCGGGTAAGGACTCACCGTCCACCACCTGCATGATCCGCGTTGTGCCGGCCTGCACGCCACCGTAGAAATCTCCTTGCTTGAAACGCGGCAGTATGGTCTCGCTGATGATGCGCTTGCTCACGATGTCCGACAGTGCGCCTTCCAGGCCATAACCTACTTCAATGCGTACCGTGCGGTCGTCTTTTGCCACCAACAGAATGACACCGTCATCCACCTTCTGGCGTCCCAGCTTCCATTGTTCGGCAACGCGTAAGGCGTATTGCTCAACGGCTTCGGGCAGTGTCGTGGGAACCAGTAGAACGGCAAGCTGGGTGCCTTTTCGTGCTTCAAAGGCAGCCAAAGATTGTTCGAGTGCGGACTTTTGTTCCTGCGTGAGTGTCCCGGTTAGATCGGTGACATGCCCTGCCAACGGTGGTACCGCGATCTGTGCATGTCCGATGCATGGAGCGAGCGACGCAAGTGTTAAGCAGACGGCTATGCACCAGCGGTGTATCGCTCCATGGAAAGTCATTTGGCAACTCCGGATGCCGCGCCCAGTGGCGCAGGCGGTGTCTTGTCAAAACTGACGGCCGGAGGTTTGGCGATTTCCTTTTCGTTCTCCACTGTGAAGTTGGCTTTTTCCTTGTAACCAAACACCATGGCCGTGATGTTCGACGGGAAGGAGCGCACCGTTACGTTGTAGTCCTGCACCGCTTTGATATACCGGTTGCGTGCGACTGTGATGCGGTTTTCGGTTCCTTCCAACTGCGCCTGCAAATCTCTGAAGGCCTGATTGGCTTTGAGATTGGGGTAGTTTTCCGACACCACCAGCAAGCGCGACAAGGCGCCTGTCAATTCGCCTTGTGCCTGCTGGAATTTCTGGAATGCAGCGGGGTCGTTGACCAGCTCAGGAGACGCCTGGATGGAGGTGGCTTTCGCGCGTGCGTCAACCACTTTGACCAGTGTGTCTTGTTCAAACGTGGCTTCGCCCTTGACGGTGCTGACCAAATTGGGGATCAGATCTGCCCGACGCTGGTATTGGTTCAGTACCTCAGCCCAACTGGCCTTGATTTGCTCGTCCGTGCTCTGGAAGGTGTTGTAGCCACAGCCCGATAGCCCAAGGGCCACGACGGACAGTATGAAGATGAGAAGTTTGCGCATTATCTGCCTTTGAAATGAATGAGAAATGCCAGGGTTATCCGCAGCGCCTTTGGTCATCACCAGCAATCCCACGGTGTATTGGGTAATGCAAAGAATGGGCGGTCGGTATCGTGTTTCATGGGCCGTGGCCCGGCCTCTTGTTGCATGGATTCTTCGGAAGAGCAATCCATCATCGTTTGCGTCCGCTTTCCCCTCGTCTGGCGTTGCTTCAGTCTGATGCCAAGGGAGTACGCACCGTCTCGTTAGCGGTTCAGCGTGTTGCATGCCTGCGGAAGAATGACTTCACGATGACTGCCTTGTCGAATTTTTCTCCAAGGCGATTCGAGTCTAGAACTGTATGGCGCTCGCACACTGATCTATGTCAATGCAAGTAAGTTGCGCCTCACACCGTTACAAGTAAGCCAGTTTCGCGTCACGCTTTGTGCCCGGGCTGGTCGTTCAGCTGGCTAGAACGCTCCTTCGTTGGATGCATAGAACGCGGCCATGCGCTCACTGCAGCGATTTGCCATGTTCGGGCGAGGGCCATAGGCCGCGCGGACGCAACAGCATTGTGATGATCATGGTCAGCGCGATGAACAAGGGGCGAAGAATGCCCGCGTCGAGCCGCCCACCGGTCATGGTTTGAAGGGGGCCGGTGACGTAGCGAAGCACTTCTGGCAAAGCAGTCAGGAGCACGGCCCCCAAGATCACACCGGGGATGTGGCCGATGCCGCCGAACACCACCATGGCAACGATCATGACCGACTCCTGCAGACTGAAGGCTTCGGGTGATATGAAGCCCAGGAATGTGCCAAACATGGCCCCAGCGACGCCGCCAAAACCAGCCCCAATGCCGAAAGCAAGCAGTTTCATGTTGCGGGTGTTGATGCCCATAGCCTCGGCGGCAACTTCGTCGTCGCGAATGGCCTTCCAGGCTCGGCCAATACGTGAATCCTGCACGCGATAGCATAGGGCCGCAGTCAGCACTGCCAGCGCCAGGAAGAGATAGTAGTGCAGGGTTACCGAGGCGATTTGGTAGCTGAAGACGAACAAGGGCTTGCCCATATCCAGGCTAAAGATGTGGATCGAATCAATAGGGCCTACACCTTTGGCGCCGTTGGTGATGTTGGTTGGATGGACCATGTTGACAATCAAGAGTCGCACGATCTCCCCGAAACCCAGCGTAACGATCGCCAGGTAGTCACCACGCAGCTTCAGTGTGGGTGCACCTAGCAAGACACCTAAGCAAGCGGTCAGTACCACACTCAACGGGACGGTCACCCACCAGGGCATATGCAGACCGGCGGGGAACATGGTGGCGATCCAGGCAAAGTTTTCGGTCAGATGCGGTGAAGCCAGAAGGGCGAATGTGTAGGCTCCCAGGGCATAAAAGGCCACGTAGCCGAGATCTAGCAGGCCGGCAAAACCCACCACGATGTTCATGCCCAGAGCCAGCATCATGTACAAAAGACAGGTGTCGGCAATGCGAACCCAGTGGTTGCCAAAGGATTGCAATACCAGGGGGAGCAGCAAGAGTGTCGTGGTGTATAGCCATTTCACATGTTTGCCATACCGAGATCCTTGCGCCCGCCGTGTTTGCATTTCGCTGGGCCGTGCGCTCCTTGGTACTCTGGCTTCGCCGTCTGGAACCCGTGCTTTTTCGCCCGCGTCGAAACCGATATGGATGGCCGTGGGGCTCATCTGGAGTGGCTGGTAAGGTTTCATGGCCGGCAGCCTGCATGCGTGTTCGCGATGGGGCGGTACATGAAGCGCCAACCGGCGCGAAACTCCAGCGGGACCTCGGTACCTTCGTATGCAGGGCAGTCGGCAAAGCCATGGGCTTCGTATAGGCGGTGCGCTGTTTTCATGAACGGAGCGGTGTCGAGACAGATTCCGCCATACCCCAGCCTGCTTGCGTCAGCAAGGATGCGTCGCAGCGCCTGTTGCCCCAAGTGCATGCCCCGGTATTGCGGGCGTACGTACATACGCTTGACCTCAGCTACGCCACTGCGCGCGAAACGCAAGCCACACATCCCGGCAACTCTGTCGTCCACCATGATCAGATAGAACACGCCTTTCTGGGCTTGCTCTGCGCAAATCTGGTGAATCACGTAGGCGCCATGGTCGGGGGCCGTCGTGCCAGCATTGTCATGCGCAGCGACTCCGAACCATCGCTCCATTTCGCTGTGGACCCAGGACATGTATTCACTATTGAGGCCCATGAAGGCGTCGTAGTGCGCGACAGGATCTACAAGAATGAATAGTGGCTCTGGCATGCGCTTGCGGTGGTTCTGAAAGTCGAAAAATGGCCTGCAAATGTTAAAGTGGATCGAATCAATCAAAAAGAAGCATTTCTTCCGTTCATAACGGAAGAAATGGCTGTAATAAACCCAAGCTACGATGATGGACAAACTCAATGGTCTGCTGGTCTTTGTGAAGACGGCTGATCTCGGCAGCTTCGTCGCTGCGGGGCGCGCGCTTGAAATATCGGCGTCAGCAGTCGGCAAAGGTGTTGCCCGACTCGAGAAGCAGTTAGGCGTGCGACTGATGCAGCGCAGCACGCGGCGGATCCAGCTAACCGACGAGGGGCGACTGTTTCACGAGCGCTGCCGCCGCATCCTCGACGATCTCGACGATGCGCAAGCGATGCTCTCGCATGTGAGGGAAGCTCCACGCGGCAGGCTGCGCGTGAGCGCACCAATCGTCGGGTACCACTTCCTGTTGCCAGTGATACCGGACTTTCTGGCCCGCTACCCGGAGGTGGAACTCGATATCAATTTCAGCGACCGTACCGTAGACCTGATCGATGAGGGCGTCGATGTGGCTATCCGCAGCGGCGATCTGCCCGACTCCCGCCTGGTGTCTCGGCCACTCAGTGCATTTCGGCTGCTGTTGTGTGCGTCGCGTGCCTATCTGGAGCGCCATGGCACGCCGCTGGTTGCACGTGACCTGGAGCGGCATGCCGCGATTCGCTTCCGCCACCCGGATTCGGGGAAGTTGCTGGAGTGGCCTATGTTGCAGGCCACGGCCTTCTCCGAGACCCGCTTGCGTACAGTGCTGGCCTGCAACAACATGGAGGCGATTTTTGGCGCCACCGTGCGCGGCCTGGGTATCGCGTGCATGCCGGATTTTCTTGTCCGCGAGGCTCTCGCCGATGGCCGGCTTCAGAGCGTGCTCGACGAACAGATCAGTGGCGGCGGCCAGTTCAAGGCGCTGTGGCCGTCGAGCCGGCATTTGTCTCCCAAGGTGCGCGTATTCGTCGATCACTTGGACGAGCAGCTATCGGCGCCAAGATAAAGGGCCGGCCTTCAGTGTGAAACCACCGTGTCGCTGATCGGCCGGCGCCAGCGCTCTTCCACTCTGGCGTCGTCGGCGCGGTGACCGAGGGCGATGACGATGGGGATCACGGCGCCTCGGGGTAAGCCCAGGATTTTGGCGATCTTCGGTGCGGAAAAACCTTCCATCGGGCACGAGTCGATCCCTTTGGCCGCGGCGCCCAGAATCAGGGTCTGCACGGCGTAAATGGCATTGCGCGCGGCCCAATGGCGGCTGCCTATGTGGCCTATGGGCAGCAAGGACAGGCTGGGGCGTAGCAGTGCCACCAGCTGCATCAGTGGCGACCACAGGGCGAGGGAGCCGATGCCGAGAATCTTCTGGAACTTGCCGATTTGCTTGCGTTGGTAGGTTTTTGAGTTGGGTTCCAGCGTTGCCGTGGTTTCAATGTAGGCGAGCTGGGCCAGGGCGGTGCGCTGCCCTAGCGCGGGGCTGGCGACCACGACGATCAGCTCGGCCGCCGTGGCAGCTGCTTTTTGTCCATTGCAGGCCGAGGCGACGCTGGCTTTCAGGGCTGGATCGCGTACCCAGTGCAATTCGTAGGGTTGCAGGTTCCCGCTGGAAGGCGCGAAGGCGGCCTCTGCCAGCACAGCCTGAACGTCTGCCTCCGGGATGGGTGTTGCGTCAAATTTGCGGATCGCGCGGCGAAAGCGGTTCGCCTTCTGAAAGGCGAGCCAGGCTGGCGCTGCTGCACTGGTGGTCGGGTGCGGGGTGTTCTGCTCAGCCATGGGATGCCTCCTCCAGGCCCAGGCCTGCTTGCACAAGATAGGCTTCCAGCGCGTCCAGATGCTGTGTCGCAACGATCGCGCCAATGTAGCCATCCGGGCGCACCAGCACCCAATCGCCGTCCGAGGGGGTGTAGCTGTCACGAAAGTGGCCTGCGTGGTCAACGACGTCACCGCCGAGGCCAAAGGTATGGACATGCAAGCCCGGGCGTGGTGGAACCGCTGTGCGCTCGACTCCATAGCCCAGCAGCGTCCAGTGCGCGCCGCGGAACAGGTCGAACAGCCGCAACGCCTGGCCCGCGGCGCCGCGCAGGGGCGCATCCGGGGCGCGGTCGCCGGCGCAGGGGCCGTCCACGCGGCTGGCTTGTTCCAGCGCGAGCGAGGATGCGGGGTAGCCTATGTCGAGCTGGTGCACCTCGCGGCCACGGCGCATCTCGCCACGCTTTTGTGCGTCCAGCAGCCTGGTTGCCAGACCGAGCATCGCCGCCGCGACGGGCCTGCGCTCCTCCTCGTAGCTGTCGAGCAGGGTGGTGGTCGGCTTACGGGTGGCCGCGGCCAGCTTCCAGCCCAGGTTGTAGGCGTCTTGCACGCTGGTGTTGAGGCCCTGGCCGCCGGTGGGCGGATGGGTGTGGGCCGCGTCCCCGATGAGGAACACCCGGCCCACGCGGTAGCGGTCGGCCAGCCGCGCATTCATGTTGTACGCCGAAGACCAGGACACCGACTGGATGTGGATATCTGTGCGGCCGGTGCGCTCGGCCGCCAGGGTCTGCAGGCCTGTGGCGGACAAGTCGATGTCGCCGTCTAGCGGTATGGGGCCCTGTATCTGGAACATATCGGTCCCCGCCAGCGGGCAAAACGCGATCTGCCGCGCCATGTCACCTTCGTTGAAGACATGCCAGGCATCACGTGTGAGGCCTGTGAGCAGCACATCCGCGACGATGGCGCGTATGCCTAGCGTCTTGCCTGGGAATCCGATATCCAGCGCTTGGCGCACAAAACTGCGGCCGCCATCCGCGCCCACCAGCCAGCGCACGCGTAGCGTCTCGTTGCCCGTCTGGCTGGCCAGCTGCGCGGTCACGCCGTTGGAGTCCTGCGCAAAACCGGTCAGCTCGCAGCCGAAATGGGGTGCATGGCCCAGCTCCGCCAGACGCTCGCGCATCACGGCCTCGGTTCGGAATTGCGCAACCATCAGCGGCAGCTGGTAGGGCTCGGCGGGCGTGGGCTCATGCAGTTCGATGACCTGGGCGTCGGTGTGGCTGCCATCGCTGCGGTATTTCCGCTCGGGCGGATAGGCCCCGCCGGCTGCGACGATGCGGTCCAGGATGCCCAGATCTTCAAAGATTTCCTGGGTACGGGGCTGGATGCCCTTGCCGCGCGAGCCGTGGAACGGGCCCTCCATTTTCTCGATCAGACGGAAGGAAATCCCCCGCCGTGCCAGGTCGATCGCCAATGTTAGACCCGCGGCACCGGCGCCGCAAATCAGGACATCGGCTGTACATTGCTGATTCATCAAAACCTCACTATGTGTAATATGCACCTATTACACGACAAGGGCACGTGCGTGTCAAGAAATATGCAAAATACACACATTAACGCGAAACTGCGGGAACTCCACGGGGCTTTGCTGGAGATCGTCAGCGTCATGAACCGACCCCAGCGCGACGAGGCCATGGTGCGTGCGGCCGGAATATCTCTGGACCGCGCGTTGTTTCCGCTGCTGGTTTTGGTGGAGCGGCTGGGGCCGATTGGCGTGGTCGAATTGGCCGACCGCGTGGGGCGCGACTACACCACGGTCAGTCGGCAGGTGGCCAAGCTGGAAACATTGGGCTTGGTGGATAGGCAGGCGAGCGAGGCGGACCGCCGGGTGCGCGAGGCGGTGGTCACCGAGAAGGGCAAGGCGCTCACCGACCGCATAGACGAGGCCCGCGCCAAGATGGGTATGGCCATATTTGCCTCATGGGACAAGCAGGATGTCGAGGACCTGGTACGGCTCATGGTCAAGTTTTCCGACGCCATCAAATGCGATGCGGCGGCGATGGAATAAAACCGGCTGCAGCGCAGGTAATATCTGCACCAGCAGCTATTTTTTCAATAGCAATTTGCTTGCAACCAGCGGCGCAGCCAAGGTGTTCACCAGTTGCCCCAGGCGGGCAAACGCATGCTCTAGTTCGGACGTGAAAGGCCAGCCGCAGTTGATGCGCAGATTGCTCTCAAACCGCTGCGAGTTGGTAAAGATGGTGCCGGGTGCGATGACCATGTTTTCGGCCAGCGCGGCGTGGAACAGGGCGGTGGCCGACAGCCCGTCGGGCAGCTCCACCCACAGCGACAGGCCGCCGCGCGGCACGGTCAGCTTGGTACCGGGCGGGAAGTAGCGGGCCACGGCCTGCGCAGTTTGTGTGCGCTGCGTGGCCAGGGTGCTGCGCAGGCGGCGCAGGTAGCGGTCATAAGCGGCAGAGCCTATGAAGCTGGCTGCGGCCATCTGGGCCAGGCGCTCGTTGCTGCGCGAGGCGGCGAACTTCAGCATCTCCACCCGCGCCTGCCAGCGCCCGGCGCTGACCCAACCCAGGCGCAGGCCGGGTGCCAGGCATTTGTGCAGCGACGCGCAGTACACCACGTGGCCGCTGTCGTCCCAGGACTTGATGGCGCGCAGCGGTTCTTCGCGCAACACGTCTTCAATCACCAGCGCGCTGTAGGTGTCGTCTTCCACCAGAGCCACATCGTGCTGCTGGCACAGGCGCAGCAGCGCCTGTTTGTGGCTGCTGGGCATGATGCTGCCGGTGGGGTTTTGCAGGTAGGGAATCACCACCACGGCCTTGATGTTGGCAGTGTTGCGTAGCGCCAGCTCCACCGCATCGACCGAGATGCCGGTGCGCGGGCTGGTGGGTATTTCCAGTGCCTTCAGGCCCAGGCTTTCCAGGGTTTGCAGCAGGCCGTAGAAGGTGGGCGACTCCACCGCAATCGTGTCGCCGGGGTTGGCCACGGCGCGCAGGGCCAGGTTCAGTGCCTCGGTGCAACCATTGGTGATCTGGATGTCGTTGGCCGACAGGCGCATGCCAGCGGCCAGCCCGCGCTGGGCCAGCACCTCGCGGAACTCCAGGCAGCCCTGCGGCGGTGCTGCGCGCACCAGTTGGTCCGGGTGCTGGCGCAGGCTGCGCAGGGCAGCTTGTTGTAGGGCCTGGGCCGGGTACAGCTCGGGCGCGCAGCGGGCGGTGGACAGATTGGTCTTGAAGCGCTGCATGCGGCCCAGCGCCAGAAACTCCGACACCTTGGTATGGATGCCCACGTACTGCGCCGGGTCGGGTGCGCGCTGCATCGGCGGGTCGTTCACCGGCGCCAGGTGGGCCGATGCACGTGGCCGCACGAAGTAGCCCGAGCGTGGCCGCGCCTCCAGCCAGCCTTCGCTCTCCAGCAGGCGGCAGATCTGCATGGTGGTGGACAGGCTGACCGCGTGCTGGCGCATCAGCTCGCGCAGCGAGGGCATGCGCTGGCCGGGCAGCAGGCTGCCGGCCTGGATGGCGCTGCGGTAGTGCTCGGCCAGGCTTTGGTATTTGGGCGTGGCGGCTGTGGACGGTGCGGTAGTGGGCATGCTCATGGCCCCTGCATGATGCGGGGCCTGGGGCGGGCTGAACAGGTACAGACAGGCATGCCGAAGACCATAACAGATGCGCAATTTCTGCGCTGCTGCGTAACAGATTGGCCAGGTCTGTGGCTGTTGCGCGGGGGCCAGGTTTTTTACGCTACAGGCATCCCAACAAGGAGTGCCGCATGTCCTCTGCCACCGTATCCTCTGTGCAATTGCAAGCCCACCAGCGGGCCTGGGAGCGCGTACCGTCGGGCGCTGAAATCCGGGTGGAGCAGGGCAGCATATGCCTGCACCAGCGCCTGTACCTGGCGCACGACTGGGCGTATATGCCGATATACCTGGGCGCTGGCGAGTGCTACCGGGTGTCGGCCGGTGGCTGGCTGGAGATCGAGGCCTTGTCTTCAGCCTGCCTGTCTATGCGGCCACGGCGCGGCTTGCTGAGCTTGCTGGCAGCCTACTGGATACGCACACCCGCAGCGCCAGCCGTTGCGAGCAGGATATAAGCTATTTGTACCTCTAGCGCAGATAAAACCTGCGCAAGTAGCTATATTTTTAATAGCAATTGCCAGAGGCCATCAAGGCTGGCGCACGATCACCGGGTGGATGGTGAAGACGTTGTCCGAGGCCGTGTCCACCGTCACGCGTACCCAGTGCAGCGAGGGGCTGCCGAAAGTTTGCAGGCGGGTCAGGTTGGGCAGCAGCTTGGTCGGGCTGTACAAAGGTTTGTCCACCTTGAAGAAGTGGGTGTCGCCGTGCACGAACAGCACCTGGCCGGAGAACTGCTCGGTCTGCTTCACCACGGCCGCCATGAAGTTGCGGTAGCCCGCATAGCCGGGGGCGGTGCTTTCGTCCACGTCTTCGGTTTCGGGCAGGTCAAAGCCGGGGTCGGCCTGCAGCACCAGCACAATGCCTTTCGCCTTCTGTGCCTTGGCCTGGGCGAAGGAGGTTTGCAGCCAGGCGATGTTGGCCGTGTCGCGCTCCAGGTATTCGGCGTTGGACGCGTCGCACTGCTCGGCCTTGCGCGCACTCTTGGTCGTGCATTCCTTGGCATTCAGGACCAGGTTGTTGTTGCTGCCAGGCACGTTCAAGCCCACAAACACCACGCCACCGTGGCTGAAGCGGGTGTTCTCCACATACTTCTCACCCAGCTTGCCCTGGTGCTCCAGCGGCATCTGGGTCTGGCCCAGGCTGGCGGTGGTGGGGAACATCACGCGGCGCAGGTAGGCCAGGCGCTCCAGCCCGTCGTAGCCGCCGTTGTTCAGGCGGTGGCAGTCGGTCCATTCGTTGTCGCCGGGCACGTACACCACGGGTTTGAGCAGGGTGTTGAACATCTTCAGCGCATCCGCATAGATGTCGTCCGTGCATTTGGAGCTGCCGTCCTTGATGTCGCCGTCGTACAGCGAGAACGCGATGTCAGACTGGTTGATGCTCTGCAGCACGGCCGGCAGCTTGGGGTCGTCGCCCGCCTTCTTGTAGGGCATGTCACCCCACAGCCCAAAGGAGAAACCCGCAGGTGCAGATGCCCCGGTGGTGGCACAGGCAACCAGACTCAGCGCAGCGATGGCGGTGGCCAGACTTTTGACAAACATGGAGAGGCATCCAGCAGGGTAAAGCCTCGGAATGTAGGCAGGCTGTATGGCAGTTTGATGAAAAAATGCTGTGCTTGGAGCGGACGGGGGTTGCCCGGAATTTGCTTTGCTCTGAGCAGCTTGCCAAATGTGACATATATGCTTGTCGCACGCGGCCCGCGTCAGGTCCGCCCCGCTGTGGGAATACAAGCCAAAGGAAATTCATTTTGACTGCATCACATTCATTCGCCAGCCGCCGTTATTTTCTGGTGGCGGGTTGCGCCTCACTCGTGTCTGCCTGCGGCGGTGGAGGGTCTGGTAGCACGTCCGCGACGGGTACGTCTTCCGAGGCCGGCAGTCTGGCGGGCCGCACCGACATCACATCGGCCATTTTGGCGAACCAAAATGTCACATTGGGCGGTGATGCTTTCATCACCTTGCCGGTAGGCACCACCACCTATACAGGCGCCATATCTGGCCAGGGCACGCTGGTCCTGGTGGCTGCGGGTGGCACCAGCAGCCCCAGCACCCTGGTCATTACCCAGGCCAGCACCTTCACCCTGCCCAATGCGCAGCAGGTGCAGGTGGTCACCAAGACCGTGGCCACCAGCGGCTACCGGTTGAACATTGCCGGCAGCAACCCGCCGGTGCTGACCATCGATCCCGGTGTCACTTTGCAAATTGGCACCAACACCAGTGCCGACAACAACCCCAACTTCATTGCCACGTCCGACAGCCTGAACTCGGCCAGCGTGGTCAATGGCGAGGTGAACCTGAACAACATCCTCAACAATGGGACCATCGTGCTCAGCAGCGCGCAGTTCATTCTGCTGGGCCAGGTCAGCGGCAGCGGCCCGGTGCTGCAGGCGGCGAACGTGTGGGGCGGCAACTCGTTTCGCGGTGTCAGCGCCTTCGAGGGCGTGCTGTCTTTGGCGGCAGGGCAGGACTTCGGCAGCAACCACGTGGCGGCTTCGCTGTCGAACGCCAAGGCGGTGCTGAACGAAGGCTCGTGGCTGGTCTGGAGCCCGCCGGGCAGTGTGGTGACCGTCAAGCAAAACATCTTTGAGGCGGCTTATGGCGGCGACATCAACTTCCACCCCATCGGCAGTTCGACCATTGTGATGTCCGGTGTCTACAGCCATACCGACAACAGTCCGCACAATAGCCCGAACCTGGTCAACCCCGGTTTGAGCGACCCCACGCTGAACTTCGCCAAGGTGATCTACCGGGGCGGCGCCAATAACGTCAATGGCAACGACGGCAGTTACCGGGGCATCAATATCGAAGGAGGCGGCAGCGCCGGCTCCGGCACGGTGCAGTGGGGCGACGGCACGCACAGCAACTTCTTTCTGCCCTCGGCGCCATCACCGGCCCAGGTCAGCCCCGCCTTGGGCGCCAAGAACGCCTACATCAATCTGCGCAGCGGCAGCACGCTGGCCTTCAACTACAACGGCGCGGTGACCTTGAACATCGGCATCACTGGCGGTGGTGGCGGTCCCCACCGAGACGGTGCCATCGGCGTTGGCAACGTGACCATCGTGTCCACGGCAGGCAACGACGTGACGTTCGCCCAGCCGCAAAACTACAACGGCACGACCACCATCGGCGCCAATGCCGTTCTGCGGCTGGGCGCGGGCACTTCCGTGCCTCTGTACTACGACACCGTGCGGCCCACGGGCACCACCCGGGTGTTGCAGGCGACCTATAGCGGCGATGCCAGCCTGTTGACCGCTGAGTCCACAGGGGGCTTGTCGACGAATGCCATCGTCAACGCGGGCCAGCTCATTGTGCAGAACACCACGACTGCCACCACGCTGTCGCACATCAGTGGCACCGGCAGCTTTGTCCACATGGGCGCGGCCACCACCACGCTGCTGAACAACAGCTACAGCGGCGCCACGACCCTGTCCGCCGGCACGGTGCTGGCCGGAAGTGCCGATGCATTAGGTACGGGTGCGGTGACCAATAACGCAGCCCTGGCTCTGGCGAGCGGCCAACGCCAGTTGACATTGGGCAGCAGCTACCAGCAGGGCACCAACGGCATATTGACGCTGGCCATCGACGGCACGGTGGCCGGCACCAGCCACGACCATCTGACGGTGGCCGGGGCGGTGGCGCTAGGCGGCACCCTGGTGCTGAACATCACCGGCAGCTATGCCAGCGGGCAAAAGTTCGTGCTGATCAATGCCGCTAGCGTCAGCGGCACATTCGCCACCGTGACCAGCAATGGCGCCAGCGTGGTGCAGGGCACAGACGGCACCAGCCTGTTCGTGATCGTGCAGTAGTGGCCTCAAGCCCGGCCGTGCGACACACGCGACTGGCGGGCCATCGAGTCCACGATGACCGCCACTGCCAGCACGGCGCCGGTGATCATGTAGCGCAGCGAGGACGACAGGTCCAGCAAAGTCAGGCCGCTGGAGATGGACTGGATCACGATGATGCCCAGCAGCGCCGAGTAGGCGTTGCCACGGCCGCCAAACAGGCTGGTGCCGCCGATCACCGCCGCCGCAATCGCGTTCAGGTTCACATCGCCGGTGCCAGCTTGCTGGCTGGCGGATGCCAGGCGGGCCGATGCCAGCACGCCGCCCAGGGCCGCCAGCGAGGCGCACAGGATGAACACGCTGGTGTAGATCTTGCGCACATCGATGCCGGAGCGGCGCGCCGCCTCGCGGTTGCCACCCACGGCATTCACCATGCGGCCCCACTGGGTGCGGGTAAAGGCATAGTCCAGCGCCACCACCAGGCCCACAAAGATGCCAAACAGCCAGGGGATGCCCCGGTCCTGGTTGAAGTAGAAGGCGATGGTTTCCAGCACCATGGTGAACACCCCGGCGCGCAGCAGCAAGCGGCTGTGCGATTCAGCCGACAGGCCGGCCGCCTGGCGCCGCGCGGCGGTGCGCTGGCCACTCAGGTAGATGGCGAGGCCGGAAATGGCCACCACGACATAGGACACATACACGGGAATGAACAGCGACTGGCCCAGGTTCACCAGTGGCGATTCGTAGGGCAGGTTGATTGAGCCGGTGCCGCCCAGCACATAGAGTTGCGCGCCCAGGATGGCCAGCAAGCCGGCCAGCGTGGACACAAAACTTGGCATGCCAAAGCGGTTGAACAACTGGGCGTAGACGATGCCGACCACGGCGCCGGCGGCCACTGCCGCCGCGATGGCCAGGCCCACCGGCCAGCCGTGGTTGACCCACAGCACGCCAACCATGGCCGAGGCAAAGCCGCTGACCGAGCCGACCGACAGATCGATCTCGCCGACCATCAAAATGCAGACGATGCCCAGCGAGATCACACCGATGGTCGATGCGTCGAACAGCATATTGATCAGGTTGTTGCTGGACAGAAAGATCGGGTTCATGCTCTGGAAGATGGTCCAGATTACGGCCAGGCCGACGATGACCGGTAGCGAGCCCAGATCGCCGGCGCGCACGCGGTCGATGAAGCTGCGGATGGCTCCGCTGACGCCGGTTTCGACCTTGTAGCGTTCGTCGCTGCGGTCCAGTAGTGGTGTGGCGGCTGGTGGGATGGTGTGGGTTTCGCGGGTCATGCTGTGCTTTGTTCGGTGGGGGTGCTGGCGGGGGCATGCCGGCCTGTTCGGCGCGAGACGGAGTTGTCGGATGCGCCGGTTATGGCGCTGACGAGTTCCTGGTTCGACGAGTCGGGGGTGAACACGCCGTTGTTGCGCCCCAGGCGCAGTACCACGATGCGGTCGGCCACGGCGCGCACGTCTTCCATGTTGTGGCTGATCATGACCACGCCAAGGCCTTTGTCTCGCACCCGTTCGATCAGGTTCAGCACCTCGGCCGTCTGGGCCACGCCCAGGGCGGCAGTCGGTTCGTCCAGCAGGATCAGCTTGGGCTCCAGCAGCAGCGAGCGGGCGATGGCCACCGTCTGGCGCTGGCCGCCAGACAGCGAGGCCACCGGAATGCGCACGCTGGGGATGCGCGCGCTGAGCTCGTTCAGCAGCTGCCAGGCTTTGACCTCCATGCTGACTTCGTCCAGTTGCCAGGGCTGCAGCTCGTTGCCGAGAAAAATATTGGCTACCACGTCCAGGTTCTCGCACAGGGCGAGGTCCTGGAACACGGTGGCGATGCCCAGCGCCAAGGAGGCGCTGGGGCCGTCCAGCGATACCTGCTGCCCACGGAAGTGCATCGTGCCCGAGGTGGGCTGGTGCACCCCGGCCAGAATTTTCACCAGGGTGGACTTGCCGGCACCGTTGTCCCCAACCAAGGCAACCACCTCTCCTGGATGCACGTCGAGATCGATATCGGTGAGGGCCGCCACCGCGCCGAAGCGCTTGTTGATGCCGCGAAGACGCAGTACCGGTTCGCGTGCGGAGGCAGCTTGTTGCATTGATTGTGCTGTCATGGTGGTTTACTTGATGCCGAGCTTCTTGCAACCTTCGGCGTAGCGGTCTACGCACAGCACGGCAGCGGTCTGGATGGGCTTGCCGCTGACCATCTTGTCGATGATTTCAGCCTTCAGGTTTTCGGTCGTCACCACGGCAGGTACGAACAACTGCGATGGCGTGCCGTACAGCGTGGTCTCGGCTTTCGGGGTTTCACCGGCCAGCAGTTTCACCACCACCTGCGCAGCGGCTGCGGCCACGGTTTCGCTGGGCTTGGAGATGGTGTTGTACTGGTCGCCGGCAATGATCAGCTGCAGCGCCGCGATGGTGGCGTCGTTGCCGGACACGGGCGGAACCGGGTTCACGCCGGCCGCCTTGAAGGCTGCAATCGCGCCGCCACCGGTGCCATCATTGGCGGCCACTACGCCGACAATCTTTTTACCGAAACGCGAGATCTGGCCGCTGGCCCACTGCTGGGCTTTGGCGGGCACCCATTCCGGGGTGTCGTATTCGGCCAGAATCTTGTAGCCGCTGGCGTCCAGGCTGGAGTGGATGCCCTTCTTGATCAGGCCGGCAGCGGCATCGGTGGGCGAGCCGTTGATCTGCAGCAAGCCCACATCGGCCGGTGATACGCCCTTGGCCTTCAGGTGTGCAACCAGCGAATCGGCAATCGCCTTGCCGATGCCTTCGTTGTTGAAGGACACGTAGTAGTCGGCCTTGGCATCAGGGATGGGCCGGTCATAGGCAATGACCTTGATGCCCTTGGCTTGGGCGGCTTTGACCAGGGAGGCGGCGGCGGTGGAGTCCACCGGGTCGATCACGATGGCCTTTGCACCCTGCGAGATCACCGAGTTGAATTGCTGCTGCTGGCGCGAGGCGTCGCCATCGGCATTTTGGTACAGCACTTCGCAGGCGGCGCAGAGCTTCTTCATCTCGGCGACGAAGCCCGGCTTGTCGTGTTCTTCGTAGCGGGTGGATGCCTGGTCGGGCATCAGGAAGGCGACCTTGGCTGGTGTGATGGTCTGTGCATACACGGCGGTGCTGCCCAGGACCAGGGTGGCGAGTGCGGCGATGTGGGTGAGTTTTGGCATGTCTATCTCCTATGGATGTAATTCTTAAATTGGCAATTCAACAAAAGCAAGGTGTGCAAAGCGGTGGTTAAGTCGTCGGTGTGTCTCCTTGGGGCGGTTAGCGCAAGCGGTGCATGGTGGATTTGAGTGCGGGGTACAGCGCCACGTACTGCTGGAAGAAATGGTTGTAGGCGGCGTGTGCGGCCGGCTGGGGCGTGGTGCGCGGCAGCGGTGTGATCCAGCCCTGGCGTACCGCGTCGGCACCGATCAAGCCGGCGCCAAAGGCGGCCAGCATGGCCGCGCCCAGCGAGGCCTCCACGTCGTCGGCCAAGGTGTAGACCGGGCGACCGGTGACGTCGGCAATGATCTGCATCCACATGTCCGAATGGCTGGCGCCGCCTACCACCACCAGGCGTTCGTCCAGCTGGGTGATGCCATCCAAGCCTTTCACTCCGGCTTCGATGTTGTGGCGCAGCGCGTAGGTCACGCCTTCCAGTACCGCGCGGTACAGGTGCGGCCGGCCATGGTGCAGGCCCAGGCCGACAAAGCTGCCGCTGGCCTGCGCATCCCACACCGGGCTGCGCTCGCCCATGAGGTAGGGCAGGAACAGCAGGCCGTCGCTGCCGGGAGGCAGCAGCACCGCGTCTTTTTCCAGCAGGCTGTGTGGGTCCACGCCCTGGACTTTTCCAGCGGCGATCTCGGCCTGGCAAAAGGTTTCGCGGAACCAGGTGACCGATGCGCCGGCGGTGATGGCGCCGCCGAATACATACAAGTCCTGCGCGCCATTGAACACATGCGGCATGCTGATCAGGCCGTGGCGCGCATCCACGCTGGGGCGTATCGTGCCCCAGCACATGCTGGTGCCAATCATGGCCACATGGTTGCCGGGCTGCGCGGCACCTGCGGCCAGCGTAGCTACCGCTGCGTCCACACCACCTGCGACCACCGGTATGCCGGCTGGCAGGCCCAGGCGCTCGGCCCATTCGGGCAGCAGCGGTCCCACGACGCCGCTGGATTCGACCAGGCGGTCCGGCATCATTCGGCGCGGAATACCCAGCATCTGCAGCGCTTCATCCGACCAGGCGCGGGCCTTCACGTCGTACACACCGCCGATATTGCCTGCCGAGCTGTGGTCCACCGCCAACTGGCCGGTGAGGCGCGCATTCACATAGCTGTTGGGCGGCAGGAATTGCTGGGTGCGGGCCCAGACGGCGGGTTCCTTTTCGCGCAGCCACAGCATTTTGGTGTAGCCGTAGTAGCTGTCCACGCCGTTGCCGGTGACGTCGTACAGGCGCTCCAGGTCCACGTGGTCGCGCACCCAACGCACCTCGTCTTGCGCACGCCGGTCCATCCAGATCAGGCAGGGGTAGAGCGCCTTGCCGCTCGCATCCACCGGGATGCCGCTGCCGCCATACAGGCTGCTGACACATATGGATTTGATAGCAGCTACCGCAATGCCTGCCTGCGCAAGAACGCCTTTTATGCAGTATTCCACGGCGTCCAGCCAGACGTCCGGCCACTGCTGGGCCCACAGTGGTTTCGGCGTTTCGACCTGGTAAGCCTGGGCGCACTGGGCCACGATTTCGCCCTGCGCGCTGACCATCACCGCCTTGGTGCTTTGGGTGCCGATATCGACACCGATGACATACGCTGTGTGTGGCATGGTCAGAGGTCCACGCTCAGGGGCAGGATCACCAGGTCGCGCACCACCACATTGCGCGGGCGGGTCAGCATGAACATCACGCAGTCGGCCACTTCCGTAGGTTGCATCAGGCTGCCGTTGGCCAGGGCTTCGTCCATCTTGGCCTTGGGCCAGTCGTCCAGCAGCGCGGTGACGACGGGGCCGGGGGCCACCGCACCGATGCGCAGGCCGTGCGGAGCGATCTGGCGGCGCACGGTGTGCACGAAGGCTTGCACCGCGAACTTGGAGGCGGTGTAGATCGGCTCCCACACCACGGGCACGATGCCGGCGATGGAGCTGGTGACGATGATGTCGCCGGTCTTGCGCTCTTTCATGTGCGGCAGCACCGCCTGGATGGAGCGGAAGCAGGCGTTGATGTTCAGGTTCAGCATGCGGTCCCAGTCGTCTGGGTTGCCCGTGGCCACTTCGCCGCCGATGTAGGCGCCGGCATTGGCGTGGAAGATGTCCAGCTGGCCCGCACGCTGCAGGATGGCGGGCAGCATGCCGGCCACGCTGGCGGCATCCAGCAGGTCGACCGTCAGCGGAATGGCGCGCTCACCCAGCTCGGTGTACAGGCTTGCCAGCCGGTCAGCGGCGCGGTCTACCAGAAACACCGTGGCGCCCGCAGCGAGCATGGCGCGCGCGCATTCCAGTCCTATGCCGGACGCGGCGCCCGTGACGGCTGCAACTTTTCCGTGGAGTGAGTGGTTCATGCCTGTGCTCTCCGGTTACGGGAGGGGGTGAGTGAAGCGCTGGATGTCTGCATAGTCGTTCTAGGTTGAGAAAATTTTGGATAAAGCTCTCCCCCAACCGCCATCGGCGGCCTATCCGGGAAAAAGGGGGGCGCGGGTGGGCGGTGGCGCTAGGCTGCCGCCTCGCAATCCGCATTCAGCCGGTAGTAGCGCCGGAATTGCGAGGGCGGCACGGACTTCTGTGCCAGGAACTGGCGGTTGAAGTTCGACAGGTTGTTGAAGCCGCAGGCGTAGCAGATGTCGGTCACCGGCAGCTCGGACGAGATCAGCAGTTCGCAGGCCCGGTTCACGCGCAGCCGGTTCAGGTACTGGATGAACGGCAGGCTGGTGTGGCGGCGGAAGAAGCGCGAGAAGGCGCTGGCTTCCATACCGGCGTACTGCGCCAGGTCGGATTCGTTGAGGCGTTCTTGCAGATGCTCGGCCAGATAGGCCAGCACCTGGTTGATGGTGGACGACTGGTAGCCCTGCGTGTCAGGTCGGAAGGTGGGGCTGGCCAGCAGGGCGTGGCCCTGGTCCTGCGACAGGATTTCCAGCAACGCCAGGAATTTGTAGACCCGCTGAAAGCCTTTGGCGTCCAGCAACGCGGTCAGCAGCGGCACGGCCTTGGCGGTGGTTTCGGTAGAGAAAAGAATGCCGCGCTGCGCATCGGTCAGCAGCGTCTCCAGTTGACCCAGCTCGGGAAAAGCCTCGATGCCGCCCTGGATGCTTTTGCTGGAGAACTGCAGGACAGTGCAGCGCTCGGGCACTGATACCCCGGCCGGCACTTCGCTGATCCAGTTGTGTGGCAGGTTGGGGCCGATCAGCATCAGCTGGCCGGGCTCGAAGGTGCCGGTGCGGTCGCCCACATAAAAGCGACCTGAGGTGTGGCTGATGTAGTTGAGCTCGTACTCCGGGTGGAAGTGCCAGCGCACCGTTTCATAGGGGTAGCCATGCGCCCATACCTTGAATGATTCCTGCTGCTGTATGCCTACCAGTTCGAGGTACGGTGACATCAACCATCTCCTTGTGTTGTAGGGGGTGCACTTGGCAGGGCCCATGCACCCTGCGATGGCCTTAGTTTAGAAAGCCATCTACGGCCTTACTACTGCGCAAGCTCCGCATTACTGATACTTTTTTTGCTTTTAGGGTAAGTACTTAGTTTGTATCAGTAGGCGGAGAATTGGCTTGGATGGGTGCCTAAAGACATGTATTTGCAGACAATCGTTTTATGTGTGTTTTGGGGCTTTAGCGCATATATTGCGAGCGTAAGTAGCTATATTTTTGATAGTGAATGCGCGGCTTAGATTACAAATGCAACATTGCCCGCACGATTTCGACACATAGCCAGGCGGCGCGCTTGGGAGGATTGCGTCCTCGTTGTCTTCCCTATGGGTTGGCTTCGAGGACTCTTCCTGTAGTCCCGACACCGCCGACGCCTCCGGGCACCGGCGGCCCGTATTGGGTTTCAGCCTCTGGCGCATAGGTTCTATGTGGCAGAGGCTTTTTTCATGGGGGCTTCCAGCGCGTGGCACTGGCCCCGCGTGGACGGGATGCCACAATCGCCGCTGTTTTGCTTTCAACTGCTCCATGCAAATCCCTTATGAACTCCTGGTGGGCTGGCGCTACACCCGGGCTGGCCGTGCGACGCGCCGCAACGGCTTTATTTCCTTCATCTCCGGTGTCTCCATGCTGGGCATTGCTCTGGGGGTGGCGGCGCTGATCATCGTGCTCAGTGTGATGAACGGCTTTCAGAAAGAGGTGCGTGATCGCATGCTGTCGGTGGTGGCGCACATTGAAATCTTTGCCCCGAATGGCGAGGCCTTGCCCAATGTGGCCAAGACCCTGGCCGAGGTCAAACAGAACCCCAATGTGGTGGGTGCTGCACCTTTCATAGCAAGCCAGGCACTGCTGGCGCGCGGTGAGGATATGAAGGGCACTGTAGTGCGCGGCATAGACCCGGCCGTTGAAGGCGAGGTGACTGATCTGGCCGTGGCCCTGCCCAAGGCCACGCTGGACAAGTTGGTGCCGGGCCAGTTCGGCGTGGTGCTGGGCATAGACCTGGCGCGCAGCCTGGGCGTGCGCGAGGGCGACCCGGTAACGCTGATCGCCCCCAGCGGCCAGGTGACGCCGGCTGGCGTGGTGCCGCGGCTGAAGCAGATGACGGTGGTGGGCACTTTCGAGTCCGGCCACTATGAATACGATTCGGCCCTGCTGATGATGCACATGGAGGATGCCGAGCGCGTCTTCCGCCTTGAAGGCCCGACCGGCATCCGCGTCAAGTTGCAGGATCTGCACCAGGCGCGCCAGGTAGCGCAGCAACTGGCCGGTAGCCTTAGCGGCAACCTGCTGATACGCGACTGGACGCAGCAGAACAAAACCTGGTTTGCCGCCGTGGAGGTGGAAAAACGCATGATGTTCATCATCCTGACCCTGATCGTCGCCGTGGCCGCGTTCAACCTGGTCAGCACCCTGGTGATGACGGTGACCGACAAGCGCGCCGACATCGCCATCCTGCGCACCCTGGGTGCCAGCCCCAAGAGCATCATGGGCATCTTCATGGTGCAGGGCGCCATGGTGGGGGTGATGGGCACCCTGGTCGGGTTGCTGCTGGGCCTGGGCGTGGCTTTCAATATCGACGTCATTGTGCCGGCGCTGGAGCATTTGTTCCACGCCAGCTTTTTGCCCAAAGAGGTGTATTTCATCAGCCGCATGCCCAGCGAGCCGCAGCAGGCCGACATCGTGCCGATTGCGGTGATCTCGCTGATCCTGGCTTTTGTGGCCACTATTTATCCGAGCTGGCATGCCAGCCGCGTCAATCCTGCGGAAGCACTGCGCTATGAGTAAGTTAGTACTGGAAGCCAAAGGCCTGACCAAGCGGTTTTCCGAGGGTCGCCTGGACGTGACCGTGTTGAAGGGCGTGGACCTGCAGGTGTTTGCCGGCGAAACCCTGGCCATCGTCGGAGCCTCCGGTTCCGGCAAGAGCACGCTGCTGCATTTGCTGGGTGGACTGGATGCGCCCACCAGTGGCTCGGTGCAGCTGCATGGCCAGGACCTGGCGCGGCTGGGCCCGGCAGAACAGGGCCAGCTGCGCAACCAGCACCTGGGTTTTGTCTACCAGTTCCACCACCTGCTACCCGAGTTCAGTGCGCTGGACAACGTCGCCATGCCACTGTGGATTCGGCGTATGTCGCGCGCGGACGCTGCGCAGCAGGCTACCAAAATGCTAGCAAACGTGGGTTTGAGCGAGCGCATCCACCACCGGCCGGCCGAGCTGTCCGGCGGCGAGCGCCAGCGCGTGGCCATTGCCCGCGCCCTGGTGGCCCAGCCGGCCTGCGTGTTGGCCGACGAGCCCACCGGCAACCTTGACCGCAGCACCGCCGATGGCGTGTTTGCGCTGATGCTGCAGCTGGCCCGTGACCAGGGCACGGCCTTTGTGTTGGTGACGCATGACGAGTCCCTGGCCTCCCGCTGCGGCCGTACCCTGCGTTTGAACCTGGGGCAGTTCTCTGCGGCCTCTCCGCTGCCGTCCACAAACTTGTCGTAAACACGTTCCTCGCCGCCCGCCAAACCGTCATACAGCCGACGTACACTTGTAACAATGTGCTAATTTGTATACAGAACTGGGGCGACGTGGGGTACAACGCGTCAGGGGTCAAGACGAGGATGTGAATCAATGCTAGAGCGGGAGATGTTCCACGCGCGGGTCATCCAGGTGCTACGCGACAGCCGGGTGTTCGGCTCGCTGCGCGAAGCCACGCTCAACGCGTTGGCCGCCGGGCTGCAGCAGCAGGATGTGCGCGGCGGCAATCTGGTGCTGGAAGAGGGCGCACCTGCGGACAGCATGCTCTTCGTGGTGACCGGGCGGCTGCGGGTGTCACGCCGCAATGTGGATGGCAGCGTGTTGCTCTACAACGAAATCCGTTCCGGCGAGAGCGTGGGCGAAGTCGGCTTGATCCTGGGCCAGCCACGGACGGGAGACGTGACAGCGGTGCGCGACTCCACCCTGGCGGTGCTCAGCCGGGCCCATTTTGAAGCGCTGCTGGTCCAGTATCCGCTGGAGTTGAACCGCGTCTTTACCCAGGTGATTTTTGACCATCTGCGGCACACCGCGCAGCACGCCAAGCGGCACCAGGCCCAGGCGTTCGTGGTGGTTCCGCTGTCCGGCGGCGCGGCCGCCACCGAAGTGGCTCGGGCGCTGATGGCGGCGCTGGCCCACATGGGCACGGTCCAGTACATAGGTCCGCATGCTGTGCATCCATTGCCTGGCGCCGAGACGGATGTGCACAAACACCATTTCGATGTGCTGGAGGACCAGTTCGACTTTCTGGTGTACGAGGCCGACACCAGCCCATCGGCCTGGACGCGGCAGGCTTTTCGGCAGGCCGACCAGATGATTTTTGTGGCCTCGGCGGGTAGCCCGCTGGAGCTGAACGCGCTGGAGCAAAGCCTGGCCGCGGAACCCGGCTTTGCCATGAAGCGCCAGCATTTGGTGCTGCTGCATTCGGCCCAGGCCGTGTGGCCCGAGGCCCGTCGCCCCTGGCGCGCCGGCCGGTCGCTGGAGCGCGTCTACCCGGTGCGCAGCGGCCATGCCGCTGACTATGCGCGCCTGGCTCGTTTTCTGACAGGGCGCGCGGTAGGTGTGGTGCTGGGCGGCGGCGGAGCCCGTGGCTTTGCCCATTTAGGGGTGCTGCGTGCTTTGCACGAGGCGCAGATTCCAGTGGACGTGGTGGGGGGCAACAGCATGGGCGCGCTGATTGGCGCCCAGTACGCCTGCGGTTTGCCGCTGGAGCAGATCCGCGAGCAGACCCGCAAGTTTGCCGAAGGCGGCGAGCGGCTGACCTTGCCGGTGATCTCGCTGGTGTCGGGCCAGCGCGTGGCCCGCGACCTGCGTCTGATGTTTGGCGACACCCAGATCGACGCGTTGTGGACACCGTATTTCGCTGCCGCCTGCAACCTCACCACGGCCCGCACCACGGTGCAGGAAAGCGGGCCGCTGTGGCGCGCCGTGCTGGCCAGCAACTCGCCCGCCGGCCTGTTCCCACCCGTGGTGCACCAGGGCGAGCTGTTGGTAGATGGTGCCATCCTGGAGAACGTGCCTGTGGAGGCCATGCGCATGCGCCTGGGCACGCCGCTGGAGCGCCGCAACGGTAACGGCACCATCATCGCCATCGACGTGGATGTGCGGCAGGACATGGGCGTGGACGTTGCGCTCAATCGCTTGTCCGTGCGGCAGACCGTCAAGGGTTATTTCTCGCGCGGTGCACGGGCTACGCCAGGTATTGCCGACATCCTTTATCGCGCCGGGCACATCGGGGGGCTGAACCAGCGCAGCGCCACCGTAGCCCAAGCCGACCATTACCTGGAGCCGCCGGTGGCCGATTTCCCCATGATGGCCTACCGCCGAGCCGATGAGATTGCCGAGCTGGGTTACCGCTACGCTGTGGAGCAGATCGCGCAATGGACACCGTGAGCGCTGCGGGTTTGCATGAAGACCTGGACCTCTCCCTGAGCCAGCGCGAGGTCTGGCTGGACCAGGCCACCTGGGCTGGCAGCGCGCATCTGAACATCGGCGGTTGCTGCTACCTGGTGGGGCCGCTGGACCTGCATCGTTTCCAAGCCGCGTTGGCCCTGCTGGTGCAGGAAAACGAGGCCCTGCGCCTGGCGCCCATGGCCGACGGCAGCCAGAAGCTGCTGAGCACCGTGGCCGTGAACCTGGATCTGGTGAACCTGTCCACAGAGGCCGATCCCAAGGACGCCATGCGTACCTGGTGGCAGCAGCGCATGGCCGTGCCCTTTGTGCTGGATGGCACGCCGCCCTGGCGCTTTGTGCTGCTGCGCGGCAGCGACGTGCTGCACGGCTTGTTGATCCAGTTCCACCACCTGGTAATGGACGGCTGGGGCACCACCCAGGTTGGCAAACGCTGGAGCGAGATCTACAACGCGTTGGAAGCCGGCGAAGTGCCCAGCCCGAAGCTGGTGCCGGGCTACACCCAATTTATCGAAGAATCGCATGCCTACCGCCAGTCGCCGGCCTTCGAGCGCGATGCTGCGTATTGGCAGTCGCAGATACCGGTGCTGCCCCAGCCCTTGATAGAACGGCGCTATGCCAGCAACCGCCAGCAGGAGCTGCCGCGCGCCCATATCGGCCTGCAGCGCCTGGCCCGCGCGGACTACGAGCAACTTTGCCAGGTGGCCGCAGAGCGCGGCTCCAGCGCTTTCAATTATTTCCTGGCAGCGCTGGTGTTGTACTTTGCGCGCATCGCCAACCGCCAGGAAGTGGTGGTGGGCGTGCCCAGCCTGAACCGGGGCGGACGGCGCTTCAGCGACACCCTGGGCATGTTTGTCGGCGTGATGCCGGTGGTTGTCAGTCTGACACCCGATATGACGCTGGAAGGACTGTTGGCTGCCGCGGGCAGTGCCATGCGTTCCGCGCTGCGCCATCCGCGCTATCCCCTGAGCGAGCTGGGCCGTACCCTGGAGATGGCGCGCCATCGGCGCGATGGCCTGTTCGACCTGCTGCTGTCTTTCGAGCGGCAGGACTATGCCGTGTCGTTTGGCCAGGCCAAGGTGGTGGAGTCGCGCCAGCTGTTCTCGGGCGTGGCGCGTTTCCCCCTGGGCGTGACGGTGTGCGAGTTTGACCCTGACCAGGATGTGGAGCTGGCGCTGGAAGCCAGCGACGCCTGCTTTGCCGCTGGCGAGGTGGAGCTGCTGGGGCGCCGCATCTTGAACCTGGTGCAGGCCGCTATCGACACGCCCCAGGCTTCGGTGTACAGCGTGCCTTTGCTGCCGCCGCAAGAGCGCTGGGCGCTGATTGATGGCCTGCACAAGGACGTGGCCTCCATGGCCGTGGTCGAGCCCTTTATTGCCCAGTTTGTCCAGCACGCGGGCCTGCGGCCCGACGCCAATGCCCTGGTCTGGGATGGCGGCGAGATGGACTACGCCACGCTGGACCAGGTCTCCACCCATCTGGCCTGGCGCCTGTTGGCCTGCGGTGCAGGCAAGGACCAGATCGTGGCCATGGCCATGGAGCGTTCCGCTGACATGGTGGTGGCCTTGCTGGCCGTGGCCAAGGCCGGCGCTGCCTTTTTGCCGCTGGACCCGGATGCCCCGTTGGCCCGTCTGGCTGGCATTTTGGAGGAGAGTACCGCCATCGCCTTGCTGATACAGCCCGCGCTGGCCCAACGTCTGGGCGGCCTGCATGGGTGCACGCTGCAGGTCGATTGGCAGCAGGCGCAGGCCGCATTGGCCCAGCAGCCGGTGCCGCGCCTCACGGTCAGGCCGGCTGCGGATGATCTGGCCTATGTGTTGTTCACCTCGGGCTCCACGGGGCGGCCCAAGGGCGTGATGATCGAGCACAGCACGCTGGCGCGCCGCTTGGGCTGGCTGTCGCGGGCCTACGCGGTGGAGTGGCATGACCGTTCGGCCCAGGCCACGCAGGTCACCTTCGACCCTTCGCTGATCGAGCTATTGCTGCCTCTGGTGCACGGTGCCAGCATTGCGCTGCCGCCGCCCGGGCGCCTGCTGCCAGAGACCCTGGCCGACTTTGCGGTCAAGCATGGCGTCACCATCATGGCCTTTGTGCCCAGCACGCTCAGCCGGTTTCTGGACTCTGCGGGCCACCGCAAGGGCCTGAAGCTGCGTGTTGCCTGCTGTGGTGGCGAGGTGCTGTCGCCCGAGCTGGCCCAGCGCTTCCTGAAGGAGACCGGGGGCCGGCTGTACAACGTTTACGGGCCCACCGAAACCGCGATTTTTGCCACCGCCTGGGAGTGCGAAAACCACCGCCTGGACACGGCCCTGCCCATAGGCCGGCCCATAGATGACACCCGCATCTATGTGCTGGACCACGACTTGCTGCCCGCGCCCATGGGCGTGCCCGGTGAAGTCTTCATTGGCGGCAACGCGATTGCGCGCGGCTACCTGAACCGCCCGGACCTGGACGCCCAGGTCTTTCTGCCCGACCCCTTTGTGCCCGGCCAGCGCATGTACCGCACCGGCGACCGGGGCTGGCTGGGCGGTGACGGCAATCTGCATTTCCTGGGGCGCATGGACCGGCAGATCAAGCTGCGCGGCTACCGCATCGAACTGGGCGAAATCGAATCAGCCTTGTCTGCCGTTGAAGGCGTTCTGCAGGCTGCGGCCAAGCTGGTAGAGCGCAAGGGCCGGCCGCAGATCCATGCCTGGGTGGCGATGGTGGCCGGTGGTGCCCACGCCACACCCGACAGCCTGCAGGCCGCGTTGCGCGTGCGCTTGCCCGACTACATGATCCCTAGCGGCATCACGCTGCTGCCCGGCTTGCCCGCCAGTACCGTGGGCAAGATCGACTACGACGCGCTGCCCGAACCCTGGTTCCACAACGGTGGTGGTGCAGCCCGTGCGCCCAGCCGCAAATACGAGCCCGAGTTGCTGGCCCTGTGGGAAGAGCTGCTGGATGTGCACCCCTTGGGTGTGCATGACAACTTCTTCGATCTGGGTGGCGACTCTCTGGCCGCGGTGAGCATGCTGACCGGTATCGAAAAGCTGCTGGGCCGCAAGATACCCATGTACCTCATCACCGAACATCCCACCGTGGAAAGCCTGGCCGCAGCCTTGTTGCAGCAGGCGGGCGATCCGCACGTGATGCGCAACCTGGGCGCCGACACCGGGCGCGTCCCGCTGTATCTGGCCGTCTCCGGCCACGGCGACCTAATGCGTTTCCAGAGCCTGGCGCGGGCTCTGGGCAATGCCTGCGACGTACACATGCTGCAGCCACCGCTGGACAAACCCATTGCCGAGATCCACGAGCTGGCCGAGCTGTATGCCGACTGCGTGCAGGCCCATGGCAAGCGACCCGGCTTTGTGGCCGGCTTTTCGGTGGGTGGCATCGCGGCGCTGGAAACCGCACGCCTGCTGCGCCAACGCGAAGTGCCCTTGCGCGGGCTGTTCCTGATCGACACCGCCTACCCGGCCTCGCGCCTGGGCGGCACCGCGTTCTGGCGTTTGTGCAGCTGGCTGGTGCGGCGCCTGCATGTGCAGGAGCTGAGCCTGAACGGGCGCCGCATGGGCGCCATGTTCAACGACCCCGGCCTGGTCAGCCAGGTGATGGCGCTCAAGGGCTACCGGCCCTCGGGTTTTGACGGACCCACGTTGCTGCTCAAGTCCTCCGGCCTGTCCAGCTGGGGGCGCTGGCTGTTCGCGCCCTGGCGCCGGCTCATGCCCAAGCATTTGTACGAGCAGCAGATTCCGGGCTTGCACGGTTCCATCTTTGAGCACGGCAACATCAGCGACCTGGCCCAGGCCATTACCGAACGCATGGACGTGATACCTTGAGCTCTTCCTTGCGTTGGCGTGTGTTGGGCCTGGTGTTGGCACTGCTGGCCCTGGTCGGCCTGGCCGTGGCCTGGAGCGCCTCGCCCCTGCGCGCCTGGCTGGACGCCGACCGCATCGTGGCGGCGCTGCGCCAGTTGGGCCAGTCCTTTGGCCCGGCGGCGGCGGTGGGTGGCTTTGCACTGGCCAGTACGCTGGCGGTGCCGGTCACATTCCTGATGCTGGTGACCATGGTCGCCTTCGGGCCCTGGGCCGGCATGGGCTGCACCCTGGCTGGGGCCTTGCTGGGGGCTGCTGCCAGCTACAGCCTGGGCTGGTTTCTGGGCCGCGAGGTGCTGCAGCGCCTGGGCGGTGAGCGCGTCAACGCCGTCAGCCGCAGCCTGGCCGAACGCGGCTTGCTGGCCGTGGTGCTGGTGCGCATCGTGCCGGTGGCGCCATTTGCCATCGTCAACATGGTGGCCGGTGCTTCGCATATCCGGCTGCGTGACATGCTGCTGGGCACTGGCCTGGGCATATTGCCCAGCACGGTGGTCATGGCCTTCTTCGTGGACCGCATTGTGGCCGCGCTGCGTGCGCCGGGCCCGCTGACGGTCGCGCTGGGTCTGCTGACGGTGGTGCTGATGGCGGCGGGCGCTTGGGCACTGCGCCGTTGGCTGCGCAAGGCCGCATCGACTGCCGTGGCTCCAAATAAGCCGCACACCCGTTCTTAATCACCTATTCTTGTTCCATGTCTGCCCGTAGCTTTCGTTCGTCCGGTAACCGCAAACGCGTGCGCCAGGCCTTGCGCAAGGCATTCGCTCTGTTTCCCCGGGCGATCCGGTTTTCGGTTTACCGCTCATTCGTGGATTGCGACCCAAACCCCGACGCCCGGCTGGTGTTGAAGATCGCCGAAACCCAGGACGAGCTGGAGGCCTGCTTCCGCCTGCTGCACGACGCCTATGTGGACAGTGGCTTCATGCAGCCCCAGCCCTCGGGCCTGCGCGCCACCATCTACCACGCCCTGCCCACGACCACCACGCTGTGCGCACTGTTCGATGGCGAGGTGGTGGGCACCATCTCGCTGATCCGCCAGAGCAGCTTTGGCTTTCCGATGCAGTCGGTGTTCGATCTGGCGCATATCCATGCTGAGCGCGGCCGTATCGCCGAAATCTCGGCCCTGGCGGTGCACCCGAAGTTCCGCAAGACTGGGGGCTCCATCCTGTTCCCGCTGATGAAGTTCATGTACCAGTACTGCACCAGCTACTTCGACACCACCCACGTGGTGATCGCAGTGAACCCGAACCGGATCGAGATGTACGAGTCGCTGCTGTTCTTCCAGCGGCTCAAGAGCCATGTGGTGCAGCACTACGACTTTGCCAACGGCGCACCGGCCATAGGCGCCTATCTGAACCTGCGTTCCGCGCTGCAGACCTTCAAGAAAGTCTACGCGGGCAAGCCGCGCCGCAAAGACCTGTACTCTTACTTTGTGAAGAGCCGGCTGCCCAACATCGTCTGGCCCACGCGCCGCTACTTCACCACCAACGACCCGGTCATGACGCCGGCCATGCTGGATTACTTCTTCAACCAGCGCACCCAGGTGTTCCGCGACCTCAGCGGACGTGAAAAAGCCCAGTTGGCCGCCATCTACAACCTGCCTCAGTACCAGCCCGTGCTGCCCACCGTGCCCTGGCCCGAAGCCATGGTGATCGAGGTCGGACCGCACCAGCGCTATTCCGTCAAATGCCATGGCCAGCTGGCCGTGGCGCTGGACGGCACGCCCCAAACCGTGGACCTGCAGCTGGTGGAGCTGTACGAAGAAGGCTTCCAGGCCTATGCCAAGACCCGGGTGCCGCTGCAGGTCTGGGCCGAGGTTTACATCCAGCTGGGCAGCAGCGAGACCTCGGCCCTGCGCGTCATGGCCACGCGCCGCGAGGCGCAGGGTGATCTGTTCGCCTACAGTTTTACCCTGGCCGAGCCCGACCTGGCCTGGCGCAAATTCGCCGCTGTGCTGCAAGCTGGCGCAGTGGGCAAAGACCTGGACAACGCCAGCGTTTTTCTGCTCGACCAATACAGCGCCGACCGCGTCCCCACCATCCCCCACGGCCTGAGCGCGCTGGACGACCCGGACAGTGACATCTCAGGCTAGTACGTCACGCCAGGCGTTAAAGTCCCCGCATGATGTGGATCGATACGCACTGCCATCTGGATGCCCCGGAATTTGGACCAAACCATGCGCTGGCGCTGGATTTACGTGCGCAGGCAGCTATTGAAAATGTAGCGCTATGTGTGTTGCAAGGCGTCATGGCCAGCAACTTCGACACGGTGCGGCTGCTGGCCCAGCAGACCGGTGACGCCTATGCGCTGGGCATCCACCCGCTGTTCGTGCCGCGCGCGCAGGATGGCGACCTGGACCTGCTGGAGCAGGCGCTGGCCGCGCACCGCGATGACCCGCGCCTGGTGGCGGTGGGCGAGATCGGGCTGGACCTGTTCGTGCCCGCGCTGCTGGAGCCGGCCATGCTGGCGCGCCAGCAGCACTTCTACCGTGCCCAGCTCAAGCTGGCTAGGAAGTTCGACCTGCCGGTGATCCTGCACGTGCGGCGCAGCGCCGACCTGGTGCTCAAGCATTTGCGTTCAGTGGCCGGCCTCGGTGGGCGCTGGCAGGGCATCGCCCACGCCTTCAACGGCAGTGCGCAGCAGGCGCAGGTGTTCATCGATATGGGCTTCAAGCTGGGTTTTGGCGGCGCCATGACCTTTGAGGCGGCGAACCAGCTGCGTCGCCTGGCGACGAGCTTGCCGATGGAGGCCCTGGTGCTGGAGACGGACGCGCCCGACATTCCGCCGCAGTGGCTGTACACCACCGCCGCCCAGCGCGCGGCAGGCCAGGCGCAGGGCATCAACTCTCCGCTGGAGCTGCCGCGCATCGGTGCGGTACTGGCCGATTTGCGCGGCCTGCCACTGCACGCTGTAGCAGATGCGACGACCCGCAACGCGCTGGACGCCTTGCCCCGGCTGCGCGCGCTGGTGCCCGCATGACCAGGCTGGTGGGCCTGCCGCCGCTGGTGGCGGACAACACGCGCTTGCTGATCCTGGGCAGCTTTCCCGGCGCGGCCTCGCTGGCGGCGCAGCAGTACTACGGCCATCCGCAAAATAAGTTCTGGCGCATACTTGCAGCCATTTATGGCGTTAGCGCAGAAGATATCTACGCGAGTAGCTATGAAAAGCGTAGCGCCTGGATGTTGTCCAAGGGCGTGGGCCTGTGGGATGTTTACGCCAGCTGTGAACGCGTGGGTAGCCTCGATGCAAAGATTCGCAATGCCGAGGTAAATGACTTCGCCGGCCTGCGACTGCGCTGTCCGGCGCTGCAGGCTGTCGCGCACAATGGCGCTGAGAGTTTTCGCCACGCCGCGCAGATCCAGGCCCTGGGCCTGCCGGTGCTGAAACTGCCGTCCACCAGCCCGGCGAATGCCAGCTGGAGCTTTGAGCGCAAGCTGGCGGCCTGGCGTGAAGTATTTGAACAATTTGGAATGGATATTTGATGGCCCGTAAATCTGCCGCGGCAAGTGCCGCCGCACTGCCCGAAGTCAACTTTAGCGACTACGGCGACGTGCGCACCCTGCACCTGGGCACCGAGTGGGTCCAGGGCTCGATGCTGCTGGACGCCCCCTTTGATATCGAGCTGGAATACGTGCGCCGCATGATGGCCTGGCTGCTGTTCGTGCCCGCCAGCAGCGTGGCCAAGCGCCGCGCCATGCAGCTGGGCCTGGGGGCCGGCACGCTGACCAAGTTCTGCCGCAAGAAGCTGCGCATGGACACCACCGCGGTGGAGCTGAACCCGCAGGTGCTATCGGCCTGCCGCTTCTGGTTCAAGCTGCCGCCAGACGATGAGCGCCTGCGTGTGGTGCTGGGCGACGCGGCGCTGAAGATCCAGAACAGCGACTGGGCCGGCACCATAGACGCGCTGCAGGTCGACCTGTACGACCAGGACGCCGCCGCTCCGGTGCTGGACAGCGCCGACTTCTACGCCGACTGCCGCAAGCTGCTGACCGAAGAGGGCTGCATGACGGTCAACCTGTTTGGCGAAGACTCCAGCTACCCGCAGAGCGTGGCCAAGATCACCGAAGCCTTTGGCGCCGACGCGGTGTGGGCCTTCAAGCCCACCAAGGACGGCAACACCATCGTGCTGGCCCAGCGCACGCCCAGCCGCCCCAGCCAGGCCGAGCTGCTGGAACGCGCCGAAGCCATCCAGACCCGCTGGGGTCTGGCAGCCGCCAAGTGGCTGAAGATATTCAAGCCTGTACAAGCCTGAGGTAAGCACCGCCATGAAAGCTGCCGCACCCACTCTCGCTAAAACCCCGTACGCAGGCCCGGTGCACTGGCGCTTGCTGGTGCAGTGGCTGGCCGAGGACGGGGTGATTTCGCCCACCGAGCAACAGCGCACCATTGCCCGCTGCTCGCAGGCCGAAAGCGCCCAGCCCGCCTTGGTACGCCTGGCCAGCGTGGCCATGCAGCGCGCCAGCGACGGCAAGCCGCTGGACATCGAATCCCTGACGCAGTGGTTGGCTGGCCGTGCTGGTCTGCAGTACCTGCGCATCGACCCCCTGAAGGTCGAGGTGGGCAAGGTGGCCGACACCATGAGCGCCGTGTATGCCGAGCGCCACAAAGTACTGCCGGTGCAGGTCACTACGTCTGAAGTGGTGGTGGCCACCAGCGAGCCCTTCCTGACCGACTGGGTCAGCGAGGTAGAGCGCCAGTCGCGCCGCAGTGTGCGCCGCGTGGTGGCCAGCCCGCTGGAGATACACCGCTACACGGCCGAGTTCTTCGCGCTGGCCAAGTCCGTCAAGGCGGTGCAAAAGGCCGGCGGCAATATCGGCGCCGGCAGCTTCGAGCAGCTGGTGGAGCTGGGCAAAACCAATAAGCAGCTGGACGCCAACGACCAGAGCGTGGTGCAGGTGGTGGACTGGCTGTGGCAGTACGCCTTCAACCAGCGCGCCAGCGACATCCACCTGGAGCCGCGCCGCGAGCAGGGCGTGATCCGCTTCCGCATCGATGGCGTGCTGCACCCGGTCTACCAAATGCCGATGACGGTGATGAACGCCATGGTGGCCCGCATCAAGCTGCTGGGCCGCATGGACGTGGTGGAAAAGCGGCGCCCGCTGGACGGCCGCATCAAGACCCGCAACCCGCGCGGCGACGAGGTGGAAATGCGCTTGTCTACCCTGCCCACCGCTTTCGGCGAGAAGATGGTGATGCGGATTTTTGACCCCGACACCGCGGTGAAAGACCTGGACGCCCTGGGCTTCACCCCGCACGATGCGCAGCGCTGGGAGGCGCTGGTGAAGCGCCCGCACGGCATCATCCTGGTGACCGGCCCCACCGGTTCGGGCAAGACCACCACGCTGTACTCCACCCTGAAGCGCGTGGCTACCGAGGAGGTGAACGTCAGCACGGTGGAAGACCCGATCGAAATGATCGAGCCCAGCTTCAACCAGACCCAGGTGCAGCCGCAGCTCGACTTCGGCTTCACCGAAGGCCTGCGCGCGCTGATGCGGCAGGACCCGGACATCATCATGGTCGGCGAAATCCGCGATCTGGCCACGGCCGAAATGGCGGTGCAGGCGGCGCTGACCGGCCACTTGGTGTTCTCCACCCTGCACACCAACGACGCACCCTCCGCCATCACCCGCATGATGGAACTGGGCGTGCCTGCTTATCTGCTGAACGCCACCGTGCTGGGGGTGCTGGCCCAGCGCCTGGTGCGTACCCTGTGCAAACAGTGCCGGGCCCCCGACGAGGTGCTGGCCCGCGAGACCCTGGGCGCGGCCATCAAGCCCTGGAAGATCAATACCGAATACACGCCCTACAAGCCCGTGGGTTGCGTGGACTGCCGCATGACCGGCTTCATGGGCCGCATGGGCGTGTACGAGCTGCTCACCGTGTCCGAGGCTTTCAAGGCCCAGGTCAACCAGGGCCCCAGCATCGACGCGCTGCGCCGCCAGGGCGTGGCCGACGGTATGCGCCCGCTGCGCCTGGCCGGCGCGCTGCGTGTGGCCGAGGGCCTGACCACGCTGGACGAGGTGCTGTCCGCCACACCGCCGCTGGACTGATGGCTGCGGGGTTTCGGCCTAGGGAGAACCCGCTCGATGAGGCTGGGGGCGTGCCAACATAATCGCGCCACCGTTGTTTTCGTGGCGCCTGGGAGGGCGGGGCATGCAAATAAAAAGCCAGAAAGACTTCTTCTCGGGCCTGATGTTCATGGGCCTGGGCGGCGCCTTTGCCTGGGGTGCCACCACGTACACAGTGGGCACGGCGGCGAGCATGGGGCCGGGCTACTTCCCGCTGCTGCTGGGCTTGTTGATGCTGTTGCTGGGCCTGCTGATCACCTTCAAGTCCCTGGTCACCGAGACCGAAGATGGCGGCCGGATGGGCCGCTGGGCCTGGCGCCCTCTGTTGTGCGTCCTGGTGGCCAACGCAGCGTTTGGCATGTTGCTGGCGGGCTTGCCGGCCATAGGTTTGCCACCCATGGGCTTGGTGGTGGCGGTGTTTGTGCTGGTCTTCGTGGCCTCGCTGGCGGCCAAGGGCTGTGCGTTACGCGCTGCGCTGGCACTGGCCGCTGCCCTGGCACTGGGCAGCTACCTTGTCTGTATTCCCTTGCTGAAGCTGCAGATACAGGTCTGGCCGGCATTTATGGCCGGCTAAGGCCAAAGCTAAGGTTAAAGGGCGGGCATGGATGTGTTGCATAACCTGGCGCTGGGCTTGGGCGTGGCGTTTGCGCCGGCCAATCTGTTGTATGCGCTGGCAGGCTGCACCTTGGGGATGTTGATCGGGCTTGTGCCCGGCATCGGCCCGGTGGCTGCCATCGCCATGCTGCTGCCAGCTACCTACGGCTTGCCACCCTTGTCTGCGTTGACCATGCTGGTCTGCATCTACTGCGGCACCCGGTATGGAGGCGCCACTTTCGCCATTCTGGCGCGTCTGCCGGCTGAAGCCGTGCCCGTGGTGACGGCTCTCGACGGCTACCAGATGGCCCGCCAGGGCCGCGCCGGGCCGGCACTGGTGGCCTCGGTGCTGGGGGCATTGTTCGCGGGCTCGGTGGGTGCCGTGGTACTGGCTGCATTGGCTGCGCCGTTGGCCGCGCTGGCTCTGCAGTGGGGCCCGGTGGAGTTTTTTTCGTTGATGGTGCTGGGTCTGGTCGGTGCGGTGGTGCTGGCCTCGGGTTCGCTGTTGAAGGCCATGGCTATGGCCGTCCTGGGCCTGTTGCTGGGCTTGGTGGGGAAGGATGGAGTTTCGGGCGTGCCGCGTTTCAGTTTCAATATCCCGGAACTGGCGGAAGGTATCGATTGCGTGGCTATCGCCATGGGGGTGTTTGTCTACGCGGAAGCTATCGCCCAACTGGCCCGGCCCGATGGTGACCGCCAGGTGCTGAGCCCCAAGCTCGGTGGCCTGCTGCCCACCCGGCAGGACATGAAAGACATGGCCGCCGCCATATGGCGCGGTAGCTTCCTGGGTTTGGTGGTTGGCATGCTGCCGGGGGGCGGCGCGCTGCGGGCCGCGTTCACCAGCTACGCCATGGAAAAGCGCAGGCACATGCAGACCGGCGACATCGCAATGGAAATCGCACTCGGCAAGGGCAATATCCGTGGTGTGGCCGGCCCCGAGGCGGCCTACCACGCGGGTGCGCAGACCGCGTTCCTTCCGCTGCTGGCCCTGGGTATTCCGTCCAATGCCGTGTTGGCACTGCTGGTGGGCGCCATGGCCCGCTACCACGTCCAACCCGGCCCGCAGGCGATGGTGGCTCAGCCCGAGCTGTTATGGGGCTTGGTGGCCTCGCTGTGGCTTGCCCACGGGATACTGGTGGCGCTGAACCTGCCACTGGTAGGCATAGGCATCTGGAGCCGGCTGCTGAAGCTGCCTTACCCTTGGGTGTTCCCGGGCATCGTGTTGCTGTGCGCGCTCGGGGTCTACACCACCAGCCACCAGGTGTTTGGTGTTTGGCTGGTGGCGGGCCTGGGTGCCGTCGGCTATCTGTTCCACAAGCTGGGCTGCGAGCCCGCGCCGCTGCTGCTGGGCGTGGTGCTGGGGCCGGGCATGGAGGCCCATTTGCGCAACGCGCTGCAGCAGTCGGGCGGTGACTGGAGCATCTTCGTCACCCGGGGCCTGTCGGCTGGGCTGCTGACCGTGGCGGCACTGATGGTGCTCATCGTGCTGGTGCAGGCGGTGCGCCGCAAGCGTGAAGATGCGTTTGTCGAGGACTAAGCCAAGCTGTATTTCTGCCGGAGGTGACACGTGTCTGCGTCACAATCAGTTCCAACCATGGCATCTTCTACCCACCCTTCGCAACATCCGCAACGCACGGCGCTGCACAACGAAATCCACGCCCGGCCGCCCGAGGCCATGGCGGCGCCGCTGGCCATCTCCCATGTGGTGATGGTCTGTGACGCCGTGGGGCGGGAGGCCAGCCGCGCCCATGTGGCGGCCTTGCTGCGCGACCACCACCTGGCCCAGCCCGACGTCCAGTCCACGCATATCCGTATGGACGTGGGGCCCTTCCGGCTGCGCTGGGAAATGCATACTGAGTTCGTTACCTACACCTTTATGCGCGCCCTGGAGCCCGACACGGCCGGCACACAGGTGTTTGGCCGCGACCCCGTGACCGCCGCGCAGGCTGTGCCGCAGGACTGGTTTGCCGCCTTGCCTGGCCAGTGCCTGGTGAGCCTGCATCTGTGGGCCTTGCCTGCGCCCATGGTGCAGGGCGGCGATGCGCTGGTGCGGCAGGTGTTGTTCGAGGACTCGCTGGTGGCCTCCAGTGTGGCCGGCGGGCATGCCAAGGTGTACACCGACTTCGCCATCCATGCCGACGGCTTTTCGCGCATCGTGCTGCTGGCCGGTGGTGCGGCGCAGGCCGAGGCGGCGGGCGTCGAGTCCCTGTCGCCGCGCCGCTTGGGCCGGCTGGTGCAGCGCCTGCTGGAGATCGAAACCTACCGCATGGCCGCGCTGCTGGGCCTGCCCGCTGCCCGCGAGGCCGCCGACGTGCTGGCTTTTGCCGAGCGCGAGCTGGCATCACTGGCCGAAGCCATACGCAGCGCCAACCGCGACGATGAGCCCCAGCTGCTGGACCGCCTGACCCGGCTGGCCGGCCAGGTGGAGAGCCAGTACGCCGCCACGCATTCGCGCTTTTCGGCCAGCGCGGCGTATTTCGAGCTGGTGGATAAACGCATCACCGACATCAACGAGTCGCGGCTGGCCGGCATGCAGACCATCCGCGAATTCATGGACCGCCGCCTGACGCCTGCGCGCAGCACCTGCGAATGGGCCACGCGGCGGCAGGACGCGCTGTCGCAGCGCGTGTCGCGCATGAGCAATCTGCTGCGCACGCGGGTGGAGATCGAGCAGCAGCAAAGCAGCCAGGCGCTGCTGACCACCATGAACACGCGCCAGGGCCTGCAGCTGCAGATGCAGGCCACGGTGGAGGGCCTGTCGGTGGCGGCCATCACCTACTACATCGTCGGCCTGGTCAGCTACATGGCCAAGGGTGCGCACGCCATAGGCTGGCCCTGGAGCCCCGAGAGCACGGCCGCCGTGGCGATTCCGCTGGTGGCGGGCGGTGTATGGTGGTCGCTGCGGCGGCTGCACCACCGCATGTTTGGCAAGCAGCACGCTTAATCCCGTGCCCAGTGCGGGCTATGTGCTTGCAAATAAAATAAGCCTCCAGCGCTTATATCTTCTGCACCAGTGGCTACAAAAAACATAGCAACCGGCCTGTTGCTCGCACTTGTCGGCTCGATTGCCTTCAGCGGCAAGGCCATCATCGTCAAGCTGGCCTACCGCTACGGCGTGGACGCCATCACCCTCATCATGTACCGCATGCTGTTTGCGCTGCCCATCTTCGCCGTCATGGCCTGGTGGTCCAGCCGGGGCAAGCCGCGCTTAAGCGCGCGCGACTGGTGGGGTGTGCTGGGCCTGGGTGTGACCGGCTACTACCTGGCCAGCTACCTGGACTTTGCCGGCCTGGGCTATATCAGCGCCTCACTGGAGCGGCTGATCCTGTACACCAACCCCACGTTGGTGGTGCTGCTGGGCTGGCTGCTGTACCGCAAGCCCATCACCCGGCTGCAGGTGCTGGGCATGGCCGTGTGCTACGGCGGCGTGGTGCTGGTGTTTGGCCACGAGATCAATCTGCAAGGGGCGAACGCCGGCCTGGGTGCCTTGCTGGTGTTTGGCAGCGCCATCAGCTATGCCGTCTACCTGGTCTACAGCGGCCAGATGGTGCAGCGCGTGGGCTCGCTGCGCCTGGTCGGGCTGGCGACCACGGTGGCCTGCCTGTGCTGCCTGCTGCAGTTTGTGCTGTTGCGGCCCATGTCCGCCGCGCTGGTGGCACCCGAGGTGCTGTGGCTGTCGGTGCTGAACGCCACCGCCTGCACCGCCGCCCCGGTGCTGATGGTGATGATGGCCATCGAGCGCCTGGGCGCTGGTCTCGCCGCCCAGGTGGGCATGGTGGGGCCTATGTCCACTATTCTCATGGGCGTGTTCATTCTGGGCGAGCCCTTCACCGGCTTTGTGGCAGCCGGCACGGTGCTGGTGATGGTGGGGATTTATGTGTTTACCCGCAAGGCGGCCTGACCGGGCTTGCAACGCAAAAAGGAGCGAATATGGACTTGGGAATCGCCGGCCGTTGGGCCTTGGTATGCGGGGCCAGCAAAGGCCTGGGTCTGGGCTGTGCGCAGGCCTTGGCGCGCGAGGGGGTGAACGTGCTGATGGTGGCCCGCGGTGCACCGGTGCTGCAGGCGGCTGCTGCAGATTTGATAGCTTCTTGCGCAGGTAAATCAAGCGCTAGCGTGCTTTTTTGTGCTGCAGATATCACCACACCGGAAGGCCGGGCGGCGGTGTTCGCCATGCGCCAGGACTTCGACATTGTGGTCACCAACGCGGGCGGCCCGCCTACCGGGGACTTTCGCGACTGGGACCGCGACGCCTGGATCAAGGCGGTGGACGCAAACATGCTGACCCCCATCGAACTCATCAAGACCACGGTGGACGGCATGGCGGCGCGTGGCTTTGGCCGCATCGTCAACATCACCAGCAGCGCGGTGAAGTCGCCCATCGATGTGCTGGGCCTGAGCAATGGTGCGCGCAGCGGTTTGACCGGATTTATCGCTGGCCTGGCGCGCAGCCCGCTTGCCGGGCAGGGTGTCACCATCAATAACCTGCTGCCGGGGGCATTCGATACCGACCGTCTGCGCGGCAATATGCAGGGCGCGGCCGACAAGCTGGGGCAGAGCCTTGACGTGGTGGCCGACGCCCGGCGCAAGACCATTCCCGCCCAGCGATTCGGTACGCCCGAGGAGTTTGGCGCGATCTGCGCCTTCTTGTGCAGTGCGCAGGCCGGCTACATCACCGGCCAGAACGTGCTGGCCGATGGCGGGGCCTACCCCGGCACCTTCTAGCTTAGGCCGCGTTCTGCAGGGCTTCCAGGGCCTGGGTGATGTCATCCAGGCTGGCGCCTTCGGCGGGCTGCAGCTGGCCCAGGCTGGCAATGCCTTCGGCCTGTAAGCGGGCAATGGCTTGGCCTGCGTCCTTGGGCGCGTCGAAGCCGGCGCTTTCCAGCAACAGGCGGCCGTGGGCATCAACCAGCTTGAAGTGGAATTTGCCGGTGGTTTCACGGTACTGCTTGAACACCGGCAGCGCTGCCTTAGCGGCCTTGGCCGATTTTTGCGTGGCCTGGGCGCGCAGATTGCGCAAGCCCACCGCATGGCGCAACTGGGCGATGAAGGGCGTGGCGATCTTGCGGGCCTTGATGGCACCGGCTTGCAAGATGTCTTCCACCTCGCCGGGGTTGTCCATGTAGCGCTGGTAGGCATCGCGCATGGGCGCGACTTCCTGGTCGATGCGCTCGAACAGTATTTGCTTGGCGTCGCCCCAGGCGATGCCCTCGGCATAGGCTTGGCGCAATGCGGCGGTCTCGGCCTCGCTGGCAAAAGCCTGGTAGATCTGGAACAGGGCCGAGCCCTCGGTGTCCTTGGCCTCGCCCGGCGCGCGCGAGTCGGTCAAGATGCCGGCAATCAGCTTGCGCAGCTGGGCCTTGGGGGTGAACAGCGGAATCGTGTTGTCGTAGCTCTTGCTCATCTTGCGGCCGTCCAGGCCGGGCAGGGTGGCGACGGATTCCTCGATCAGCGCCTCGGGCAGCACGAACTGCTCGCCGTAGGTGTGGTTGAAGCGTTGGGCGATGTCGCGCGCCATCTCGATGTGCTGTACCTGGTCGCGGCCCACCGGCACCTTGTGGGCGTTGAAGAGCACGATGTCGGCGGCCATCAGCACCGGGTACATGAACAGGCCTGCGCTGATGTCGGCGTCTGGGTCGGCCTGGGCGGCTAGATTCTTGTCCACCGAGGCCTTGTAGGCATGGGCGCGGTTGAGCATGCCCTTGGCACTCATACAGGTCAGTATCCAGCTGAGTTCGGGGATTTCCGGGATATCGGACTGGCGGTAGAAGGACACGCGGTTCGGGTCCAGCCCTGCGGCCAGCCAGCTGGCGGCGATCTCCAGCGTGCTGCGCTGGATACGCGCTGGGTCGTCGATCTTGATGAGCGCGTGGTAGTCGGCCAGAAAGTAAAAGCTTTCCACACCCGGCGCCAGGCTGGCGCGTACCGAGGGGCGGATCGAGCCGACGTAATTACCCAGGTGGGGCGTGCCCGAGGTGGTGATGCCGGTGAGAACGCGGGAGCTTGTCATGAGGGCGAACGATTATTAGTTGAACAGGAGGACGAATGGGGTGCGCAGAATGTCCAGCACGCCAAAGGCAATTTTGAGCAAGGGCCGCATCCACAAATTGCTGATGATGGGCGTGGTGAGTAACGCAAGCACGATAAAGAAGCCAAAGGGTTCTATGCGCGAAACCATGACAGCTTGTCTGTAAGGCAGCAAGCCAACCAAAATACGGCCACCGTCTAATGGTGGAATAGGGAATAAATTAAACGCGAACATCATCAGGTTGATCGAAACCCCCGCCACGCACATTTTGATAAAAAATGGTTCAGTAACTCCTACACCCTCCAGAACAGTACTTAGTACAAGCCACAAGAACGCTTGCACAAAGTTGGCGGCTGGTCCTGCCAGCGCAACCCAAATCATGTCGCGCTTTGGATTGCGGAGCTGTCCAAAGTTCACAGGTACAGGCTTCGCGTACCCAAACATGAATGGCGTAAAAACATACATCAGCAACGGGACCAGGATGGTGCCGATCGGGTCAATGTGCTTGAGCGGGTTCAGCGTGATGCGGCCCAGCCGGTAGGCGGTGTTGTCGCCATAGTGGTGGGCCACGTAGCCGTGGGCTGCCTCGTGCACGGTGATGGCAAACAGCACCGGCAGGGCGTAGATGAGGATGGTCTGTATCAGGTTGGCGATATCCACGGGGCGGGTCTCGGTGAAAGGTGGGTTTACAGGCCGATGGCAGACAAGTCGCCGCGGCCCTGGCGTACCAAGACTGGTTCACCTCCGTGACCCATCTCGGTCAAATCGATGACCGTGGTGGGCTCCAGGGGGCAGGCGCCGGCGTCGAGCACGGCGGCAATCTGGTGTTCGAACAAATCGCGTATGGCATGCGCGTCGTTCAGCGGATCGGTCTCACCGGGCGGTATCAGTGTGGTGGCTAGCAGTGGCGCGCCATGCAGCTCCAGCAGGCTCTGCAAGGTCTTGTGCTCTGGCACGCGCAGGCCAATCGTCTTGCGCGACGGGTGGCTCAGGCGGCGTGGCACTTCCTTGCTGGCTTCCAGGATGAAGGTGTAGGGGCCTGGGGTAGCGGCTTTCAGCAGGCGGTACTGCTTGTTGTCCACGCGGGCGTAGTTGGCCAGCTCGCTCAGGTCGCGGCACAACAGGGTCAGGTGGTGCTTGTCGTCCACGCCACGGGTGCGGCGCAGCAGATCGGCAGCGGCCTTGTCGTCCAGGTGGCAGACCAGGGCGTAACTGGAGTCGGTGGGTACGGCCACCAGCTTGCCTTGTGCCAGCAGCGCAACTGTCTGCTTGAGTAGCCGGGGCTGGGGGTTGTCGGGGTGGATTTCAAAGTACTGGGCCATGGGGTGATTATCAGGATTCGGTGGGTTGTACCTGAATGCGGCGTTCTTGCACGGTCAGCCAGGCGCCGCCAGCGCCACAAATGGCGATCAACACAATGCCCAGCGTCGCCCAGGTATCGGGCAGGTGTGAGAAGACCAGCCAGCTCGCCAGCATGGCGAAACCGATTTGGCCGTACAGAAAGGGCGTCAGCGTGGCCGCTGGGGTGCGTGCGTAGGCAAGTATCAGCAGAAAGTGGCCGGCCGTACCCATCAGTCCCATCAGCAGCATTCCGCCCCAGAGCTGCCAATCATGCACCTGTACCCAGACAAACGGCAGCGGTATGGATGCCAGCACGGTGCCAATCCAGCCGGTGTAGAAATGCATGGTGAAAGGGTCTTCTGTCTTGGCCAGTCGGCTGGTCAACACCTGGAACCAGGCGTTGGCCGCCACCAGGCCCAGTGGCAGCAGGGTGGTCCACCTGAAGGCGTCACCACCGGGACGGATGATGATCAGCGTGCCCACGAAACCACCGGCGACCAGCAGCCAGCGTGTTGGAGATACGGCTTCCCCCAGCAGTGCTGCCACAAAGGTGATCACCAGCGGAGTGATCATCACGATGGCGGTGAACTCACCAACCGGCATGTAACGCAGGCTAAAAAAAGAGAACAAGCTTGTCGTCAGCAGCAGTACACCGCGCAGGCACTGGAATTTGGGATGGGCTGTTTTCAGCAGCGCCCAGCCCCGCACGGGCAACATGGTGATGGTGGTGACCGAGGCCTGGAAGAAATAGCGAAACCACAGCGTCATCAGCAGAGGCACGCTGGCATTGGTCCATTTGGCCGTGGTATCGAGTGTGGCAAAGCACGCCACCGCAACGGTGACCAGCGCAATACCGGTCAACGCAGAGGCTGGACGGCTCACTGGATGCGGTCCGCGAGCAGGTCCCAGACGGGTGTCAAATTGCCGGACAAATAAGGCAGAGTGCCCAGGTCGGTATGGCTTTCGTCGGGGCTGTGGAAGTCGCTGCCACGCGAAGCCGCCAGACCGAACTCTCGGGCTACATCGGCGTATTCCACGTATTCGGCCACGGTGTGGCTGCCTGTGACGACTTCGACCGCCTGGCCGCCGTGGGCCTTGAATTCACTGAACAGCGCGTATTCTTCGTTGGCCGTGAATTTGTAGCGACCAGGGTGGGCGATCACGGCCACGCCGCCGGTCTGGGTGATCCATTGCACTGCGTCTTTCAGTGCCGCCCAGCGGTGGGGTACGTAGCCAGGTTTGCCTTCGGTCAGGTAGCGGCGGAACACTTCGTAGGTATCGCTGCAGACGCCGGACTCCACCAGGAAGCGGGCGAAGTGTGTGCGCGAGATCAAGGCCGGGTTGCCGACGAATTTCAGTGCCCCTTCGTAGGCACCGGGGATGCCTGCCGCCGCCAGGCTTGCTGCCATTTCCATAGCGCGTGGGCCACGGCCACCGCGCGTGGCGCCGAGTCCGTCTTGCATGATCGGGCTGTTAGCGTCAAACCCCAGTCCAACGATATGCACCGTTTCACCGGCAAAAGTGACCGAGATTTCAACCCCGGTCAGGTATTTCATGCCATGGGCCTTGGCAGCGGCGGCGGCCCGGGCCTGACCGCCGATTTCGTCGTGGTCAGTGAGCGCCCACAATTCCACGCCGTTGGCGCTGGCGCGTGCTGCCAACTGCTCCGGCGTCAGAGTACCGTCGGAAACCACGGAGTGGCAGTGGAGGTCAGCGTTGAGTATGGATGTCACGGTCTGATTTTAGGCCCTAGCGCTTCCCCTGGTCCGCACGGTGGCTATTGGGTGGGAATGCAGGCGGGCATAAAAAAACCCGCTGGGTAAGAGCGGGTTTCGGGGCAAAGAGCCAGGCTGGATTACTTCAGCTTGATTTCTTTGTATTCCACATGCTTGCGAGCCTTGGGATCAAACTTGCTGATCAACATTTTCTCGGGCATGGTTTTCTTGTTTTTGGTCGTGGTGTAGAAGTGACCAGTACCAGCTGTGGATTCCAGCTTGATTTTTTCGCGTCCGCCTTTGGTTGCCATGATTCAGCTCCTTATGCTTGGCCACGTGCGCGCAGATCGGCGAGCACAGAGTCGATACCGTTTTTGTCGATCAAACGCAGACCGGCATTGGAAATGCGCAGACGCACCCAACGGTTTTCGGTTTCGACCCAGAAGCGGCGGTATTGCAGGTTCGGCAGGAACCGACGTTTGGTTTTGTTGTTGGCGTGGGAGACGTTGTTCCCAACCATCGGGCCTTTGCCCGTTACTTCGCATACGCGTGCCATGAGGACACTCCAATTTTGTGCAGTGGTGTGCGTTCTAAGCTTGCCACTGCAATTAACGGCTAATCGCCGCACCTCGCCACCTGCTTGAAGTGGCGGTAAAAGTCATTTACCGGCGATATTGTTCCCATTAAAACTAATTAAAACGGGCGCGCCAAATCCAGTAAAGCCTATGATTATAGCGTCTTGATTTGAGTTTGTCTTCTGCGACTGTTTCAGTGCCCTTGCGCCTGTCGCGCGCGGCTCCTGGTGCTCTTCTGTGCCAGGACGATTCAGGGGCCGCAACAATCTACCAGGTAGGTGCCGGCAAACCACACCAGCACACCGCAAAACACCACGGCCAAGGCGCATACGGCCAGCAGGCGGCCAAACCTTGGCTGAATTTCTTTGCGGGGAGGGGGTTGGTTCATGGCGCGGTCTTTCTAAGGCAATGTGCAAACCGTCTGCAAAATGCAAAAGCCCGCTATCTTTTGGACAGCGGGCTTTTAAATTCAACGTGGTGCCGGAGAGATGAATCGAACACCCGACCTTCTCATTACGAATGAGCTGCTCTACCGACTGAGCTACACCGGCACGTTAGCCTTGGATTATAGCTTGGAGAAGTAGCTATTAATGTGGGCCACCTCATTTTTTGATCCGAGGATCACGCTCACGCGTTCGTGCAGCTTCTCCGGCACGATGTCCAGGATGCGCTGGGTGCCGGTGCTGGCTGCGCCGCCGGCCTGTTCGATCAGCCAGCCCATGGGGTTGGCTTCGTACATCAGGCGCAGCTTGCCGGGCTTGTTGGGCTCGCGCTTGTCCCAGGGGTAGAGGAAGACGCCGCCGCGCGTCAGGATGCGGTGTACATCGGCCACCATGCTGGCGATCCAGCGCATATTGAAGTCCTTGCCACGCGGGCCTTCGCTGCCTTGCAGGCAGTCTTCCACATAGCGCTTCACCGGCGTGTCCCAGTGGCGCATATTGCTCATATTGATGGCAAATTCCTTGGTGTCTGGCGGAATCTGCACGTTCTCCTGTGTCAGCACAAAGGAGCCCTGCTCGCGGTCCAGCGTGAACATGGCGACTCCGTCGCCTACGGTCAGCACCAGGGTGGTTTGCGGGCCGTAGACGCAGTAGCCGGCAGCAACCTGGTGGTGGCCAGCCTGCAGAAAGTCTTTTTCACCCACGGCGGCATCGCCATCGGGCTTTTTGAGCACGCTGAAGATGGTGCCGATGCTGACGTTCACGTCGATGTTGCTGGAGCCGTCCAGGGGATCGAACAGCAGCAGGTATTCGCCCTGCGGGTAGCGGTTCGGCACGGCGTAGATGCTTTCCATCTCTTCGGAGGCCATGGCCGCCAGGTGGCCGCCCCATTCATTGGCTTCGATCAGCACTTCATTGGCGATGATGTCCAGCTTTTTCTGGATTTCGCCCTGCACGTTTTCAGATTCGGCGGTGCCCAGAACGCCGCCCAGCGCGCCCTTGTTGACGGCATGGCTGATGCTCTTGCATGAGCGGGCCACCACTTCCAGCAGCAGGCGCAGCTGGGCCGGAATCAGGCCGTCCACGCGTTGCTGCTCTACCAGGTAGCGGGTGAGGGATATGTTTTTGGACATGGGTTTCCTTGTTTAGTCGGCCAGTGCGCGCGTAACTACTTCGCGCACGTCGTTGCTGAGGTCGGCTTTGGCGGCCACGCGGGCCAGGGCTTCGCGGGCGGCACTGCGGTAGGGTTCGGTCAGGTTCTTCCAGCGGTCCAGTGCGCGCGCTAGTCGGGCGGCGACCTGGGGGTTGATGCCGTCCAGTTCGATCACGCGCTCGCTCCAGAACACATAGCCGGCGGCGTCGCGGCGGTGGAAGGCGCCTGGATTGGCGCTGCAGAAGCTGAACACCAGGCTGCGCGCCCGGTTCGGGTTGCGCAGACTGAAGTCGGGGTGCTTCAGCAGTTGGCGCACGGCAGGCAGGATGTTGCCATTGCGGTCGGTGGCGCCGGCCTGCAGGGCAAACCATTTGTCCAACACCAGGGCCTCGTCCTTGAACAGGGCGTGGAAACGCTGCAACGCCGGGGCGGCCAGGGCGTTGCCACTGGACACCAGGGCGCTGAGGGCGTTGAAGCGGTCGGTCATATTGCCCGCATCCTTGAAGCGCTGGTAGGCCTTGCCCGGCCATATCGTGTCACCGTTGGTCAAGGCGGCTAGGCACAGATGGGTCAACGCCATGCCGGCCAGGGCCCGGCGTCCACTGGACAGCGGGTCGGGGCGGTAGGCGCCGGTATCGCCGTAGGTCTCGTAGGCCCAGGCCCAGTCGTCTGCCAGGGCGTGGGCCAACTGGCTACGCATGGCTTCGCGCACGGCGTGGATGCGCTGTGGGTCCACCACGTCCAGCTGTTCGGCCAGATAGGTTTCGGACGGCAGGGTCAGCACCAGTTCCTTGAAGGCCGCATCCAGCGCGGGGTGGCGCAGCACGCTGCGCATGGCTTCAATATAGGCATTGTTTAGCGGTTTGGCGCAGGATATATCTGCGTCGCTAGCTATCAATGCAATAGCAGAGCGAACCGCCAGGCGCTGGCCGGCTTCCCAGCGGTTGAAGGCGTCCGTGTCATGCGCCAGCAGGGTCAGCAGCTGCGCATCGGTGTAGTCGAAGGCAAGTGTCACCGGTGCAGAGAAGCCGCGCAGGATGCTGGGCACGGGCTCTGCGGCCAGGTTGACGAAGCTCAGGGTTTCTGTCGCCTCGTGCATCACGAAGGTGTAGGGTTCGGCCAGTGTGCTGCCGTCGGCGGTTTGCAGGGCCAGCGCGCTGCCGTCCTGTGCCAGCAGGCCCAGGCCGATGGGGATCACAAACGGCTCTTTCTGCGACTGGCCGGGCGTGGGGGCGCAGCTTTGCATGAGGGTTAGCGTATAGCTTCGCGTGGCTTCGTCGTAGCTGCCGGTGGCGTGTACGCGGGGCGTACCGGCCTGGCTGTACCAGCGTTTGAACTGGGGCAGCAGGCGCGCCAGGTCGGACTGGGGGTTCGCGTCGGCGATGGCCTGGGCGAAGTCGTCGCAGGTGACGGCCTGGCCGTCGAAGCGCTCGAAGTACAGCGTCATGCCCTTGGCAAAGCCGTCTCTACCGACCAGCGTCTGCATCATGCGAACGACCTCGGCACCTTTTTCGTAGATGGTGACGGTGTAGAAGTTGTTGATCTCGATGTAGCTGTCGGGCCGCACCGGGTGCGCCATCGGGCCAGCATCTTCGGGGAACTGGGCGGTGCGCAGCACACGCACGTCTTCGATGCGCTTGACGGCCTTGGCCGACGGGTCGCGGCACAGGTCCAGGCTGAACTCCTGGTCGCGGAAGACGGTCAGGCCTTCTTTCAGGCTCAGCTGGAACCAGTCGCGGCAGGTGACGCGGTTGCCGCTCCAGTTGTGGAAGTACTCGTGGCCCACCACGGACTCGATGTTCGCGTAGTCGGTGTCGGTGGCCGTGGCCTGGTTTGCCAACACGAACTTGGTGTTGAAAATGTTCAGGCCCTTGTTCTCCATGGCGCCCATGTTGAAGTCGCTGGTGGCGACAATCATGAAGCGCTCCAGGTCCAGCGGCAGGCCGAAGCGGGCTTCGTCCCAGGCGATCGATGCCATCAGCGAATGCATGGCGTGCTCGGTCTTGTCCAGGTCGCCGGGGCGCACAAACACCTGCAGCAGATGTTCCTTGCCATTGCGCGCGGTAATGCTTTGCTCGCGGCTGACCAGCTGGCCGGCCACTAGGGCAAACAGGTAGCTGGGCTTGCGGAACGGGTCCACCCACTTGGCGAAGTGGCGGCCATCGTCCAGTGGGCCGTGGTCTACCAGGTTGCCGTTGCTCAGCAGCACCGGGTACTTGGCCTTGTCGGCGCGCAGCGTCACGGTGTAGCTGGCCATCACGTCCGGCCGGTCCAGGAAGTAGGTGATGCGGCGAAAGCCCTCGGCCTCGCACTGGGTGAAGAAGGTGTCGTTGCTGACGAACAGTCCCATCAGCTTGGTGTTCTTGATGGGCGCGCAGGTGGTGAAGATTTCCAGATCAAAAGCGCCTTCTTCGGCACCCGGCAGGCTGCCCAGCACCAGCTGGTTGCCCTCGATCTTGAAGGATGCGCCCTGGCCGTTGACCAGCACGCGCGCCAGGTTCAGCTCTTCGCCGTCAAGGCGCAGCGCTTGCGCGGGCACATCCGGGTTGCGGCGCATGCGCATCTTGTTGAGCACGCGGGTCTTGGCTGGGTCCAGGTCGAAGCAGAGCTCGACCGTGTCGATCCAGAAAGCCGGTGCGGTGTAGTCTGCCCGGTGGATGGCTGTCGCCTGTCCTTCACGATACATGGAGGTTCCCCAGAAAATTCGATTGCAAGAGTTCGTCGTAATTGCGCACGCAGGTGATCACGTGCGGCCCGGCCAGTTCGTCGGGCGTATTGGTGCTGCAGATGCCGACGGCACGCATGCCGGCGCGGCGTGCAGCTTCTATGCCAAAAGGCGCATCTTCGAACACGATACAGTGTTCCGGCGCAATGCCTATGCGCTCAGCTGCTGCTAAAAAGATAGCGGGTGTGGGTTTGCCGGTCAGGCCCTCGTCGCCGCGCGCGATGGCGTCGGGCGGTGGGTTCATCTTCAGATGGCCGAGTGCGAATTCCACGTTGTGGATGTCGCCCGCCGTGCCCACGCCCACCTTCAGGCCGCGCGTGCGGGTCGCGGCGTAGAAGGCGCTGAAGCCAGCCACTTCCTTGAAGATGGGGCCGAAGATGTCGCGGTACAGGCGCTCCTTCTCGTGCACCAGCTCCCAGGCCACGGCGTCGTCCATGTCCGGCTGGTCCAGCAGCAGACGCACGCATTCCAGGCCGGTGCGGCCGGTGGTGCGGCGCATGATTTCGTCGATCTCCATGTCCACACCGTGCTTCTGGGCAAAGTCCAGCCAGGTGGAAGCGTGGTGCGGCATGGAGTCGATCATGGTGCCGTCCATGTCGAAGATGATGGCCTTGGTGGGCTGCGAGAGGAGGGCTTGCATTAAACGCCTTGTTTCAAAGAGGCTTCGATGAAGATGTCCAGGTCGCCGTCCAGCACCTTTTGCGTGGCCGAGACTTCAACATTCGTGCGCAGGTCCTTGATACGGCTGTTGTCCAGCACATAGCTGCGGATCTGGTGGCCCCAGCCTACATCGGTCTTGGTGTCTTCCAGCTTTTGCTGCGCCTCTTGCTGCTTGCGCAGCTCGAAGTCGTACAGGCGCGAGCGCAGGCGCTTCCAGGCCACATCACGGTTGCTGTGCTGGCTGCGGCCGTCCTGGCATTGCACCACGATACCGGTGGGGATGTGCGTCAGACGCACGGCCGAATCGGTCTTGTTGATGTGCTGGCCACCAGCACCGGACGCGCGGAAGGTGTCGGTGCGCACGTCGCTGGGGTTGATCTCGATCTCGATGGAATCGTCGATTTCAGGGTAGACAAACACGCTGGCAAAGCTGGTGTGGCGGCCACCCGAGCTGTCGAACGGGCTCTTGCGCACCAGGCGGTGCACGCCGGTTTCTGTGCGCAGCAGGCCAAAGGCGTATTCGCCTTCGATCTTGATGGTGGCGCCCTTGATGCCGGCGGTGTCGCCGTCGGTGATGTCTTCCACGGTGGCGGTAAAACCCTTGCGTTCGGCGTAGCGCAGGTACTGGCGCAGCAGCATGCTGGCCCAGTCGCAGGCTTCGGTGCCGCCGGCGCCGGCCTGGATGTCCAGGAAGCAGGGCAGCGGGTCGGCCGGCTGGTTGAACATGCGGCGGAATTCCAGCGCTTCGACTTCGGTGGCCAGGCCAGCGGTCTCGGTCTCGATGGTGATCAGGCCGTCTTCGTCGCCTTCCTCCTTCGACATCTCGAACAGCTCGGTGTTGTCGGCCAGCTCACGGGTGAGCTTTTCCAGCGCCAGCACCACGCCGTCGAGCAGTTTCTTCTCTTTGCCCAATTCCTGGGCTTTCTTCGGGTCGTTCCAGACGCTGGGGTCTTCTAGCGAGGCATTGACGGTGCGCAGGCGCTCGGCTTTGGCATCGACGTCAAAGATACCTCCGTAAATCTTCCGTCCGTACGCTCAGGCTGCTGAGTTGGTTGCCGATGGTGTTGATGCGTTCTGCTTCCATGAGAGTCTTCCTTGAGTGCACTGGCCAGATCCGGGGGCTGGCCAGCTGGGTGAGCCGGGGGCTTAACCCATTATTTTCTCATGCCTCACATGGCGTTCCGGGTGGCGGGCCGGGCTTTCGCTGCTTCAGGCCCACAGCGCTTTGCCCGGCCCGGGCAAAGCGCTGCTGAGCCGGAACACCGACACCGTGCGCACTAGCTCGGCCGCCTGGTGCTGCAGGCTGTCGGCGGCGGCCGCGCTTTCTTCCACTAGGGCGGCGTTTTGCTGGGTGGTCTGGTCGATCTGGGTCACGGCTTCGCTGATCTGCTGCACGCCGCGGCTTTGCTCCTGGCTGGCGGCGCTGATCTCGCCCATGATGTCGGTGACGCGGCGGATAGACGTCACCACCTCCTGCATCGCCGCACCGCTTTCGTCCACCAGGGCCGAGCCCTGGGCCATGCGCTGCACGCTGGTCTGGATCAGGGCCTTGATCTCGCGGGCCGCGTCGGCGCTGCGCTTGGCCAGCAGGCGCACCTCGCTTGCCACCACCGCAAAGCCGCGGCCCTGTTCGCCAGCGCGCGCTGCCTCGACCGCGGCGTTCAGCGCCAGGATGTTCGTCTGGAAGGCGATGCCGTCGATTACGCCGATGATGTCGGATATCTTCCGCGAGGCTTCAGTGATGCCTGTCATGGTGTCGGCGGCGCGGGTGAAGACCTCCGAGCCGTGCAGCGCCACCGACGAGGCTTTCACGGCCAGCTGGTTCGCATGTTCGGCGCCGTCGGTGTTCTGCCGGATGGTGGCACCCAGCTCTTCCATGGAGGCGGCGGTTTGCTCCAGTGCCGAGGCTTGCTCCTCAGTGCGCGAGCTCAGGTCGTGGTTGCCGGCGGCGATCTCCTGGCTGGCGCTGGACACGCTTTCGGCGCTGGAGCGCACGTTGGCGACCACAGTGGACAGGCTGGTTTGCATGCTGTGCAGCGCGTTCAGCAGATCGGCCAGCTCGTCTTTGCCCGCCACGGCCTGGGCGGCGGTCAGGTCGCCGCGGGCCACTGACTGCGACACCCCCAGCGCATGGCCGAGCCGGGTGGTAATGGTGCGGCTGAAGCGCCAGCTGGCCAGCATCACGGCAATGCAGGCCAGCAGCATGATGGCCAGGCTGATTGTGGTGGCGCGCTGGCCCTTGCTGGCGGCCTGGTCGGCGATGGCGCGGCTGTCGGTGCCTATGGCTTTTTCGGCCTCGTCCAGCAGCTTGCTGGGCTCGCGGTCCATGCCTTGCACGGCTTTATCGCCCACCGCCGGATCGAAATCGGCGCCCTTGAAGGCCTCAAAGCCCTTGCGGTAGGCCGCACCCATGGTCTGGTGGGCTTGTGCAAAGCGTTCGACGTGGCTGCGCGCTTCGCCGGCAGGCAAAGCCTGCTGCAGGGCGTTGGTGGCTTGGGCGATTTCGCTCTCTTTGGTCTGGAATGCCTTCCAGTAGCGGTCCAGCTGCTCCGGGTTTTTGCCGCGCAGCAAGACGTTCTTCCATTCCTGCACCTGGACCTTGAAGTCGTTGAGCAGCTTGGCAATGGCGCGCTCGTTGCCGTAGCTGGTCTGTACCGTGGTCTGGTAGGTGTTCAGGGACTGGTTCAGCTGGTAGATGCCGAACAGCGCGGCAAACAGGACCAAGACCAACGCAGCGGCAAACGCCAGCGGAAGTTTCAGGCTTAGTTTCATGGGGTATCGCTGGGGGCAGCGCCTGTATAGCCAATGACGCTTACATATTGGCACAGAACCCCGGGGCACGCCATCGCCTGGTTTGCTATGAAATTAAGAGCTTCTTGCGTTGTATCCATAAGCGCTAGAGCCCTGAAAGTCCTGGGTTTCAGGCGAAAAAATCTTCCACCAACCGTGCCAGCTGCTGGGGCTGGTCGTGGTGCAGCATGTGGCCGGCGTCCTGCACCACGGCCACGCGGACATTGGGCACCGACTGCAGGCGCTGGTGGAATTCTTCCCGCGTGTAGCGGCCCTGGCTCCACTGCGCCAGGCTGTCGTCGGAGGCCTCGATGGACAGCGTGGGCGCGGTGATGCGCTGGTACAGGGCCAGCGTTTCGTCCACCCGGTACAGCTGGGCGCTGCGCAGCTTGTGCGCCGCCTCGCCCAGGATCTGCCAGGCGCTGCTGCCATCGGGCTGGGTGGTGGGCCGGGCCCAGTGCTGGGCCAGCCAGTCGGCCTGGCTCTGCCGCAGGCGGCGGTTGGTCTTCATCAGGCGCTGGGCCACGCCGCCCAGGTCGGCATAGGTTTTCAGCTGCACATCCCCGCGGTGCAGACCCTTCAGGTCGTCGATCCAGCGGGCGAACTGGCCCGGGGCCTGGGCCGCGCGGGTGGCCGGCATGCCAAAGCCCTCCAGATTCACCAGGCGGCGGATACGTTCGGGCCGCACGCCGGCGTACATCGTGGCGATGTTGCCGCCCATGCTGTGGCCCACTAGGTCCACCGCCTGGCCGGGGGCGTAGTGGTCCAGCAGCAGCTCCAGGTCGGCCAGGTAGTCGGGGAACCAGAAGCTGTCGGCGCCGCCGCTGTCAGTCTGGCCAAAGCCGCGCCAGTCGGGGGCGATGGTGTGACGGTCCTGGTCCATGGCGTCCAGCATGAACTGGAAGCTGGCGGCCACGTCCATCCAGCCGTGCAGCAGCACCAGCGGCGGCTGGCCGGGCACGGGCTGGCCCCATTCGCGCACGTGGTAGCGCAGGGTGCGGATAGGTAGCCAGTGGCTGCGGGAAATGCGTTGCGGGACGTACATGGTCTCATGGTAGCGGCAGCACGCGTTCTAGCGCCTTGCGGTAGGATGCCAAAACAAGCGGTGCCTCCTGCATTTGAGGGGCGTGCCGCCATTTTTTTGGGGATTTTGGGAACCCGCAACCATGAAAAAAGTACAACTGGGTCAAAGCGACCTGCAAGTCAGCCCGATCTGCCTGGGCACCATGACCTTTGGCGAGCAGGTGGCCGAGGCCGATGCCCATGCCATCCTGGACCGTGCGCTGGAGCACGGCATCAATTTCATTGACACGGCCGAGATGTATTCGGTGCCGGCCCGCGCCGAAACCTATGGCGCGACCGAGACCATCATCGGCCACTGGTTTGCCCAGCACCCCGGCCTGCGCCAGAAGGTGGTGCTGGCCACCAAGGTAGCCGGCCCGTCGCGCGGCATGCCCTGGGTGCGTAACGGCAGTGCCGACCTGACGCGCGGCGAGATCATCGACGCCTGCCACGGCAGCCTGCACCGCCTGCGCACCGATGTGATCGACCTATACCAGATTCACTGGCCGGCGCGCCATGTGCCGGCCTTTGGCGGCGTGTACTTTGACCCCGAAAAAGACCTGCCGGTGGCTTCCATCCAAGAGCAGTTGGAGGCCTTGGCCACCCTGGTCAAGCAGGGCAAGGTGCGCGCAGTGGGCCTGTCCAATGAAACCCCGTACGGCGTGCACGAGTTTGCCCGCCTGGCCGACCTGCACGGTCTGCCGCGCGTGGCCACGGTGCAGAACCCGTATTGCCTGATCAACCGTACGGTGGAAAACGGCCTGGACGAGACCATGTACCGCCTGGGCGTGTCCCTGCTGGCCTATTCGCCGCTGGGCTTTGGCCTGCTGACCGGCAAGTACGACGCGTCCGGTACCACCGGGCCGGGTGCGCCCGAGGGCCGCATGGCCAAGTTCGAATCCATGCGCAAGCAGCGTTGGGGCCGCGCCGAGTCGCTGGCCGCCGCGCGCCGCTACAACGCCCTGGCCCGAGCCCATGGCCTGACGCCCACCCAGCTGGCCCTGGCCTTCTGCTACACCAAGTGGCAGGTGGCTAGCACCATCATCGGCGTGACCTCGCTGGCGCAGCTGGACGAATGCGTGGCTGCCTGGGGTACCAAGCTGTCGCCCGAAGTGCTGGCCGAGGTGGACAAGATCCGCTGGGAGTTGCGCGACCCGGCGCAATAGGCTACCCCCCAGGCTCCACACACTTCGTGTTTCCGCCAACCCCCCTGCTGGGGGCGAACCCTATGGCCCGGCGGAGCCGGTTCCATGGGTTCTCTGGAATGGGGCAGGGGTGCCAATGCGTTGGTGGGGTGGTTTGAGATTTGCTATGTTTTAAATAGCTGCTTGCGCAGGTATCTTCTGCGCTAGGGGCTTATTTCTTATAAATTTCTGGCCATGGCCAAACACGAGCATATTTCCGAAACACCGGCAACGCAGCTGCTGCGGGCGCACAAGGTGGCGTTTACCGAGCATCCATACGAATACCTGGAGCATGGCGGAGCGCAGCACAGTGCCGAGGTGCTGGGGCTGGACCCGTTCAGCGTGGTCAAGACCCTGGTGATGGAGGATGAGCGGGCCAAGCCGCTGATCGTGCTGATGCACGGCAACCGTGCGGTGTCCACCAAGAACCTGGCGCGGCAGATTGGCTGCAAGTCGGTGGCGCCGTGCAAGCCCGAGGTGGCGAACCGGCATAGCGGCTACTTGGTGGGCGGCACCTCGCCGTTCGCCACGCGCAAAACCATGCCCGTGTATATCGAGGCGGCGATTCTGGAGCTGCCGCGCATCGCCATCAACGGCGGGCGGCGCGGCTACCTGATCGGGCTGGACCCGCTGGTCTGCGTGCAGCTCTTGGCCGCGAAACCGGTGAACTGCGCAATCCCGCTCTGAACACCCCCAGGCTTGCCCACTGCCCCGGAATCGGTTTGTAAAACCGAGAACGCATGTGGCCTCCAACCCCCTTGCAGGGGGCAAAACCAGCAGCCCGGCCAAGCCGGTTCTGCGGTGTTTCTGGAGTGGTGCCCCGGATTTACATTGGGGGCCGCTTGGAAAACTAGAATGCGTCCAAGTTTGGAGACCCCTCTTGGAAAAGTTTTACCCCCTTCTCGCCACCCTGGTCGCCTATCTGCTGGGCTCCCTGTCGTTTGCAGTTATCGTCAGCCGCGCCATGGGTTTGAGCGACCCGCGCACCTTTGGCAGCAAAAACCCCGGTGCCACCAATGTGCTGCGTTCGGGCAGTAAAAAGGCCGCCATCGCCACCCTATTGCTGGACGGCGTGAAGGGCTGGTTGCCGGTCGCCCTGGTCACCTGGTACGGCCCGCGCTGGGGGCTGGAGGACGGCAGCATCGCGCTGGTGGGGCTGGCGGCGTTTCTGGGCCACTTGTTCCCGGTGTTCTTCCGCTTTGTGGGCGGCAAGGGCGTTGCGACGGCGCTGGGTGTGTTGCTGGGCGTGCACTGGGCGCTGGGGCTGGCGGCCATGCTGACCTGGGTGTTTATGGCCTATGCGTTCCGCTTCTCGTCCCTGGCCTCGTTGACGGCGGCCTTGTTGGCACCGGTGTTCTACGTGCTGGGCAGTGGTGGCTTCTGGTACACCGAGACCAGCATTCTGGTGTCGCTATGCGTGATGGCGGCGTTACTGGTGCTGCGCCACCGCGAGAACATAGTTCGCTTGCTGCAGGGCAAGGAATCGCGCCTGGGTCAGGGCAAGAAGAAGCCGGCTAAGTTGGGCTAATCCAGCTGGGGGCCGCCACGGTCCGCCTGAATGCCCTGGCGCAGCAGGCGCTGGTGGTTGATGCGAGTCTTCACGGTATTGGCCGGCAGTGCGGATTGCACCTTGGGCGCACTGGTGGAGGTGCGGTGCAGGCGCGGTGGTATGAAGGGCTGGTTTTTGGCGTTGAGCAGCGTGGCCACCAGGGGCTGGTTGGCTGTGGCGCTGCGGCGCAGGACCAGGGCTGTATCGCCGTTGTCCATGGCCACAAAGGTGCCGGGCGGGCACTGGCCTATGGCCCGGATCAGGGCTGCACCCACCGGGTCGTTGCGGACCTGCACATTGGCCAGCATGGAGCGCACGGTTTCCGCCATGCTGCGGCCTGTCCGTGATTTGCGCGGACTGACCATGGCCGCATAGCGGTCCACCACGCCCAGGATATGGGTCAGCCGGTAGACGGGTTCCAGCTGCTGGAATTCGGCCTTGCTGGTGGCCGGGCCGTGGTGGTTGATCACAATGTCCAACCACAGGTAGTCGCTCACGCCCATGGCGCGCAGCAGGGTGGCGCTGGCGCTGGCGTGGCCGCGTATCAGTGCTTGCTGGGCGTCGCTTGGCTTGTTGGTCTGCAGGGCCAGGGTGTCTTGCAGCGTGGTCATGCCGATGTTCATGGTCATGGCTGCGCGCACCAGGCTGTCGCGTTCAACGGGCTTCAGCTTGAGCTCTTCGGCTGTGACATGGCACAGCACAGCGCACACCAGGGCGTGCAGGGCGCTGTAGCCGACGGCCGAATTGGTGGCCAGCTGGAACAGCAGGTACAGGCCGGTGTCGGTGTCCTGCCGCAGCAGGTTCTGCATCCACAGGTCGTACTGGCGGATCTTGCGTGCCAGGTCGGCGGTATGGCGCGGCTGGGCCAGCACCATGGACAGGCCGGCCTGCAGGTCGGCCCACAGACTCAGCAGGTCTTCGTAGTCCGCCTCCTGGGGGTGGGGCACGTCGGTAGAGGGCGGTGGCATGGAGGTCACAAACAAGAGGCCAGGAGAAGACCGGTAGCGTGGGTTCAGTAGCGTCTTTCCAGCACCAGCTGGTCGTTGGTACGGGTCATCTGGAAGCGGGTCAGAAAGCTGTTGCCTAGCAATATATAGGGCATGGAGGCGGATGTCACTACGGCTTCTACCTCGGTCAGCTCTACATCGCCCACACGCACGGAGGCCAGGCGGATGCTCCAGCCCGGTACCTGGCCGTTGGCGGTGTTCATGCGGATCTGCTGGCCGTTCTTGTAATTGACGCCCATGCGCTCGGCGTCAGATACGCCCATGCTGACTACAGTGGCACCGGTGTCCACCAGGTATTGCATGGCCTGGCCGTTGATCTTGCCCGCGCCTATGAAGTGGCCCTGGCTGTCGGCGGTCAGCATGATCTTCTTGCCGCCGCGCTCGCCCACGCTTACCGGCGACTCGCCCATGCGCAGATGGGCGCGCTTGCCAGCGATGTCCACCACGGCCTCTTCGGAAGAAACGGTCACCACTTTCACGCCCATGTAGGTGTCGCCAGGGGCCACGCTTTTGGGGGGCTTGCCGTCCACCATCAGCAGCGCCTTACCGCCCAGCATGCCGCCCAGGGCCACGCTTTGGGCCTGCGCTGCGCTGCTGGCGCCCAAGGCCAGGCCGGCGGATACCGCGACCAGGTACAGGCGCGAGCGGGTAGACATCAGTCGCGCTGGTTGTTGAAGCTCAGCGGCAGGTCGGTGATCTCTTTGCGGATCAGCGCCATGGCGGCCTGCAGGTCGTCGCGCTTGGCGCCGGTGATGCGCACCGCGTCGCCCTGGATGGCGGCGGTGACCTTGAGCTTGCTGTCCTTGATGGCGCGGGTGATCTTCTTGGCGACTTCGGTCTCGATGCCGTTGCGCACCTTGATGACCTGCTTGACCTTGTCGCCGCCCATCTTCTGCACGTCGCCCTTGTCCAGGAACTTCACGTCCACGCCTTGCTTGGTCATCTTGTTGGTCAGCACGTCCATGATCTGGTCGAGCTGGAATTCGGCGTCACCGATGATGGTGATTTCCTTGTCTTTCAGCTCGATGCTGGCCGAGGTGCCCTTGAAGTCGAAGCGGGTGGTGATTTCCTTGGCGGAGTTGTCTACCGAGTTGCGCACTTTGGGCAAGTCGGGTTCACAAACGGTGTCGAATGAAGGCATGGTTTTTTCTCTAAATCGGGTGTGCGGCCACGGCAAAGCAGGTCGCGGTGGGACAATCCAGCCATGTTAATCGAGAAAAATGTTCCCCTGCGCAGCTATAACAGCTTTGGCATTGTGGCCCGCGCCCACACCCTGGTGCGCGTGGCCAGCGAAGCCGATCTGCAGGCGCTGCGTGCCGATGCCACCCTGGCCGCGCAGCCTAAATTCGTGCTGGGCGGCGGCAGCAATATCGTGCTGACCGGCGATGTCAAGCCGGTGGTGTTGAAGGTGGAGGTACGCGGCAAGCGCCTGCTGGCCGAGACCGACAAGGCCTGGGTGGTCGAGGCAGGTGCCGGCGAGCCCTGGCACGACTTCGTGGCCTGGACGCTGGACCAGGGCTACCCGGGCCTGGAAAACCTGGCGCTCATCCCCGGCACCGTGGGTGCATCCCCGGTGCAGAACATCGGCGCCTACGGCGTGGAGCTGCAAGACCGTTTTGATTCGCTGGATGCGGTGGACCTGGCCACCGGCGCCAGTTTTACCCTGGACGCCGCGCAGTGCGCGTTCGGCTACCGTGACTCCGTTTTCAAACACCAGGGTGGCCTGGGGTTGGAAGGCCGGGCGCTGATCACCCGCGTGCGCTTTCATCTACCCAAGAACTGGAAGCCGGTGCTGGGCTACCTGGATCTAGAAAAGAAAATGGCCGCCACCGGCGTCCAGCAGCCCACGGCGCGCCAGATATTCGACTGGATCTGCGAGATCCGCCGCGCCAAGCTGCCCGACCCACAGGTCATAGGCAACGCCGGCAGCTTCTTCAAGAACCCTACCGTCAGCGCCGAGCAGTGCGCCGACATCATCGCTCGCGAACCGCGCGTGGTGTACTACCAGCTGGCCAACGGCACCATGAAGCTGGCTGCCGGCTGGCTGATAGACGCCTGCGGCTGGAAGGGCAAGACCGTGGGCAACGCCGGTGTGTTTGAAAAACAGGCCCTGGTGCTGGTGAACCGCGGCGGCACCGACAACCCTGTCACCGGCGGCGAGGTGATGACCCTGGCCAAGGCCATACAAACCAGCGTCTACGAACGCTTCGGCATCCGACTGGAGCCCGAGCCGGTTGTGGTCTAGCTATGCCCTAGGCAAGCATAGCGAAGCCCCTTCTAGAAACACCGCAGAACTGGCTTAGCCAGGCTGCAGGTGTTGCCCCCTGCAAGGGGGGGGGCGCAAGACGCGCAGCGCTGTAGCCTGGGGGTGTTCAACCAAAATGGCAGATGTAGTGGTAGGGGGCGGTTACGCGGATCTGGAACGAGCTGTTGCCTGGCACGCTGAACTTTTCGCCCGCACCCGACTTCAGCCATTCCGTGGCGCCGGTCAGCAGGTATTCGCATTCGCCGCCCACGCCTTCCATGATTTCGGGTGCGCCGGTGTTGAAGGTCAGCGTGGCGGGCAGGATGACGCCCACGCTTTTCTTCGTGCCATCGGCGAACGTGATGCCGTGGCTGATGCACTTGCCGTCGAAGTAGACGCTGGCTTGGGTGGTAACGCTGACGTTGTCGATCTTTGCGGTGGTCATGCTTGGTTTCCTGGATTAACTATCAATTTCATAGCTGCTCGCGCAGGTAATATCTGCGCGCGAGGCATATTTGGCTTAAATCTTGGCTGGCACGCCCGTCGATTCTAGGGCGGCCGGGCGCTGCTTTTAGGGGGCTTTGCCGGCCCAGGCGTCGGCGCTGAAGCCCACCGTGGTGCTGTCGCCCCATTCCACCACCGGCCGTTTGATGGTGCTGGCGTGTTCGCGCATCACCGCCTCGGCACTGGCCGCATCTACCACGCTGGCCTGCAGCGCCGGGTCCAGCTTGCGCCAGGTCGTGCCCTGGCGGTTCAAGACCTTTTCCCAGCCCACGGCCTGGGTCCAGGCGGCCAGTCGGTCGGCCGGCACACCGGCTTTCTTGAAGTCATGGAAGGTGTAGGGCAGGGCGTGGCTGTCGAGCCAGACGCGGGCCTTTTTGACCGTGTCGCAGTTGGGGATGCCGTAGAGGGTAATCATGGCCGGATTATTCCAGAGGGTAGAAGCATTGCCGAAAGCTATGTATTTCGTAGCATCTTTTGCATGCCGCATAAGCGCAAGAGGCTTAAAACACCTATAAGTTGTGCAGAAATACCCCTTCCAGAAACACCGCGGAACTGGCTTTGCCAGGCTGCTGGTGTTGCCCCCCTGCAAGGGGATGGGCGAGAGCGAAGCGCAGCCTGGGGGTGAGACAATCTTGTGATGCAAACCTTGAACGACTGGCTGGCGCACTGCGAACGGCTACACCCCATCACCATTGAGCTCGGCCTGGACCGGGTCCGTACCGTTGCCGAGCGCATGGGCCTGCGTTTTGATTGCCCGGTCATCACCGTGGCGGGTACCAATGGCAAGGGCTCGACCTGCGCCATGCTGGAGGCGATCCTGCTGCAGTCTGGCTACCGCACCGGGGTCTATACCTCGCCACACTTGGTGCACTTTGAAGAACGCTGCCGTATCGGTGGTGAAATTGCAAAAGCTCCTGATTTTGTAGCGCACTTCGCAAGTGTGGAGGGCGCCAGAGGCGATATTTCTCTGACATATTTTGAGTTCACCACCTTGGCCATTTTGGCGTTGATGGCGAGTGCCAAGTTGGACGCGGTGATTCTGGAAGTCGGCCTGGGCGGCCGCCTGGACGCGGTCAACATCATCGACACCGATTGCGCCGTGATAACCAGCGTGGATCTGGACCACATGGAATTCCTGGGCAATGACCGCGAAACCATAGGCCGTGAGAAGGCCGGCATCATGCGCGCCGGCAAGCCGGTGGTGGTCAGCGACCCGGTGCCGCCGCAAAGCGTGGTGGACCACGCCAAAGCCATTGGCGCAGACCTGTGGCGTTTTGGCGAGGATTTCAATTTCTCCGGCGACAAGCAGCAGTGGGGCTGGGCCGGCCGCGGGCGGCGCTACAGCGGCCTGGGCTACCCGGGCCTGCGCGGTGCCAACCAGCTGATGAATGCCTCGGGCGTGCTGGCCGCGCTGACGGCGCTGCGCGAGCGCCTGCCTGTCACGGCCCAGGCGGTGCGCACCGGCTTGTCCATGGTGGAGCTGCCGGGGCGCTTCCAGATCGTGCCGGGCCAGCCCACGCTGGTGCTGGACGTGGCGCATAACCCCCATGCTGTGGCGGCGCTAACCGCCAACCTGGACGCCATGGGCTTCTACCCCACTACCCACGCGGTGTTTGGTGCCATGGCCGACAAGGATTTGCTGCCCATGCTGGCGCGCATTGGCCCGCTGATCGACCGCTGGTATTTCACCGATCTGCCCACCGCCCGAGCCGACTCGGCGCAGCACTTGCAAAGCCAGTGGCAGGCCCAAAATACCCGCCAGGATGCCAGCAGTTCTGTGCATGCTGGCCCGGTGGAGGCGCTGCAGGCTGCCATCGCCGCCGCCGACCCCGCTGATAGAATCGTGGTCTTTGGCTCGTTTTACACGGTCGGTGGCGTCCTTGAGGGCGGTATTCCCCGGCTGCACGCCAAACACATGGGCTCTTGACTCTCCTCCGCATGGCTTTCTTCAAGTTCCGTTCAGGCGGCTCCAAAAACGACGAACCGTCGCCCGGCCCCGCTGAAACCATCGACGGCATGCGCCGCCGCGCCCGCCACCGTTTGATCGGTGCGGCCCTGCTGGTCGGTGTGGGTGTGGTGGGTTTCCCACTGCTGTTCGACACCCAACCGCGCCCGATTTCGGTAGACATCCCCATCGACATCCCCGACAAGGCCAAGCTCAAACCGCTGGCTATAGACGGGGCCGAGGCCGTGGTCAAGGTTGACAAGCCGGTCGCCACCGAAGAGCCGGTGGTCAAGGAGGCCGTGAAGGAGTCCAAAGAAACCAAGGTCGTGAAAGAGCCCAAGGTCTCTACCGAGTCCAGCCTGGACCCCAAGGAAGAGGTGGTGGCCGCACGGCCCGCGCCCAAGCCGGAAAAGCCGGCTGTGGCCAAACCCGAACCCAAGCCAGAAGCTAAGCCCGAGCCCAAAGTGGTGGAAGTCAAGCCCGAGGCCAAGCCGGCGCACAAGTCGGAAGACGACAGCGCCAAGGCCCGGGCGCTGCTGGAAGGCAAATCCTTGCAGGACGCTGGTGATGGCCGTTTCATTGTGCAGGTGGGCGCGTTCGCCGACGCTGACAAGGCCCGCGAAGCCCGCGTCAAACTGGAACACGCCGGCCTGAAGACCTATACCCAGGTGGTGGACACCAAGGACGGCCCGCGCACCCGGGTGCGCGTCGGCCCCTTCACCAAAAAGACCGAGGCCGACAAAGCCGCAAGCAAGATCAAGGCGCTGGCCCTGCCAGCCTCGATCCTGGCTTTGTAAATGCCGGGCGGTATGGCGACGCTGGACTGGATCGTACTGGCGATTCTGTGCGCATCCCTGTTGCTGGGAGCGGTCCGTGGTCTGGTGTATGAAGTGTTGTCGGTGCTGGGTTGGATTGTGGCCTTTGTGGTGGCGCAGTGGTTTGCTGCCGATGTGGCGCAGCATTTGCCCATGGGCCAGGCGTCTGCCTCGCTGCGCTTTGCCGCCGGGTTTGTGCTGGTGTTCGTGGCTGCGGCGTTCGCGGCCGGGTTATTGGCAAGTTTGTTGAAAAGTCTGGTGCAGGCCGTGGGCCTGCGGCCAGTGGACCGTGTACTGGGCGCCATTTTTGGCCTGGTGCGCGGCGTATTGTGGATATTGGTCGCTGCAGTGGTGGTCCATCTGACCGGTTTGCACCGGGGCCTGTGGTGGCAGGAATCACGCAGCGCTGCAATCGCGACCGAGGTGCTGCATACCGCCCGGCCGCTGTTGCCAGAAGCTTTCGCTAAATTTTTACCGTGACGCAAGTCATTCGCTAGGGAATAAAACCATGTGTGGAATCGTTGGAGTTGTCAGCAACGCCCCCGTCAACCAGTTGATTTACGACGCTCTGTTGCTGCTGCAGCACCGGGGCCAGGATGCGGCGGGCATCGTGACGCAATTGGATCGCAAGTTCTACATGCACAAGGCCAAGGGCATGGTGCGGGATGTGTTCCGCACCCGCAATATGCGCGCTTTGCCCGGCAATTGCGGTTTGGGCCAAGTGCGTTACCCCACGGCCGGCAATGCCTATAGCGAGGAAGAGGCTCAGCCCTTCTACGTGAATGCGCCTTTCGGCATCGTGCTGGTGCACAACGGCAACCTGACCAATGCCCATGCGCTGAAGGCCGAGCTGTTCAATACCGACCATCGCCATATCAACACCGAGAGCGACTCAGAAGTCCTGCTCAACGTGCTGGCGCATGAAATTGAAAAGTCCACCCGTGGCCTGCCTCTGTCGCCCATGGACGTGTTCGCCGCCGTGCGCAATGTGCACCGCCGCCTGCGCGGCTCCTACGCGGTGATCGCGTCGATTGCCGGCCATGGCGTGCTGGCTTTCCGCGACCCGTTTGGCATCCGCCCCATGTGCGTTGGCCGTGCGCCAGGCTCGGTGATGCTGGCCAGCGAATCGGTGGCCCTGGAAGGCACACTGCACACACTGGACCGCAATCTGGCACCCGGTGAAGCCGTGTTTGTCGATCTGGAAGGCAATGTGCAGTACCAGCAGTGCGCCGATGCGCCTACGCTGAATCCTTGCATCTTTGAATATGTGTACCTGGCGCGGCCGGATTCGGTGATGGACGGCATCTCGGTCTACCAGGCGCGTTTGAACCTGGGCGAAACCCTGGCCAAGCGTGTCATCTCCACCGTGCCGCCGCAAGACATCGACGTAGTGATCCCGATCCCGGAGTCCAGCCGCCCCAGCGCTATGCAACTGGCGCAGCTGCTGGGCCTGCCGTACCGCGAAGGTTTTGTGAAGAACCGCTATGTGGGCCGCACCTTCATCATGCCCGGTCATGAAGTGCGCAAGAAGTCTGTGCGTCAGAAGCTCAATGCCATCGCCAGCGAGTTCAAGGGCCGCAATGTGCTGCTGGTGGATGACTCCATCGTGCGCGGCACCACGTCCAAGGAAATCGTGCAGATGGCCCGTGATGCGGGCGCCCGCAAGGTCTATATGGCCAGCGCCGCACCGCCGGTGCGCTTCCCCAACGTTTACGGCATCGACATGCCCACCAAGAGTGAGCTGGTGGCCCATGGCCGCACTGTGGAAGAGGTTCGCGAGCTGATTGGCTGTGACGCCCTGATTTACCAGGACGTGGAAGGCATGAAGAGGGCGATCTGGGCGGCCGCCTCGACCAACACCGATACGCTGGACACCAAGATAAGCGGCTTTGACGCCTCCTGCTTTGACGGCGTTTACGTCACAGGCGATATCACCTCGGACGATATCCAGCGCCTGAATGAGGGTCGCCCGGGCGGACAGGACCCGGATGGCGATAACTCCCGCCTGGCTTTACCCAACGCCGAACACGCGTAACCATTGATATCCATGACACAGAAGACCCGTACCCGTTTCGCGCCGTCGCCCACCGGCTTTATCCACCTGGGCAATATCCGTTCGGCCCTGTATCCCTGGGCATTTGCCCGCGCCACCGGCGGCGACTTCGTCCTGCGCATTGAAGATACCGATGTGGAGCGTTCCACCCAGATGGCTGTCGATGTGATCATCGAAGGCATGAACTGGCTGGGCCTGGACTATGACGAAGGTCCGTTCTACCAAATGCAGCGCATGGACCGCTACAAGGCGGTGCTGGCGGATCTGGTGGCGGCCGGCCATGTCTATCCCTGCTATATGTCTGTCGCCGAACTGGATGCCTTGCGCGAGGCGCAAATGGCAGCCAAGGAAAAGCCCCGTTATGACGGCACCTGGCGGCCCGAGCCGGGCAAGACCTTGCCCGCAATCCCCGCCGGTGTGCAGCCCGTGCTGCGTTTCAAGAACCCGCAGGGCGGGGCGGTGGTCTGGGAAGACAAGGTCAAGGGCCGTATTGAAATCAGCAACGATGAGTTGGACGATCTGGTGATTGCCCGCCCCGATGGCACTCCCACCTACAACTTCTGTGTGGTGGTGGACGATCTGGACATGGACATCACCCATGTCATCCGCGGTGACGACCATGTGAACAACACGCCGCGTCAAATCAATATCTTCCGTGCGCTCGGCAAGGAACCACCGGTGTATGCCCACCTGCCTACCGTGCTAAACGAGCAGGGCGAGAAGATGAGCAAGCGCAACGGCGCCAAGCCGGTAACGCAATATGCGGCCGAAGGTTATTTGCCGGACGCGATGGTGAACTACCTGGCCCGCCTGGGCTGGAGCCATGGTGACGACGAAATCTTTAGCCGTGAACAATTCCTGCAGTGGTTCAACCTGGACCATCTGGGCAAGAGCGCCGCGCAGTTCGACGAAGCCAAATTGCGTTGGGTGAACGCCCAGCATCTGAAGGCCATGGCCGATGATGCACTGGCACCGCTGGTGGCCGCCCATTTGCTGGCACGTGGTATCACGACCGACGAGCGTCTACCGGCAATTTGTGGCTTGTTCAAAGACCGTTGCGACACCACCGTGGCGTTGGCCGACTGGGCGGCCAAGTTCTATACCGAGGTAGCGCCCCAGGCCGAAGAGCTGGCGCAACATGTGACGCCTGCCATCCAGCCCGCACTGGCGTTGCTACGTGACAAGCTGGCAAGCTGCACCTGGGACAAGCCTTCTATAGCCGCAGCCATCAAAGAAGTGCTGGTTGCGCAGGGCATTAAAATGCCGCAGTTGGCAATGCCAGTGCGCGTATTGGTCATGGGGACGGCGCAGACGCCGTCCTTGGACGCAGTGCTTTTTTTAAGTTCTCGCGAAAATATTTTGCGGTGCTTGCAAAAGTCCTAAATTGCACGCTATAATTTGAGGCTTGGAAGGTTAACAACAAAGCAGAGCTTACAAGGCAAAGCAGTGTTGATGGTTACGGGGGTATAGCTCAGCTGGGAGAGCGCTTGCATGGCATGCAAGAGGTCAGCAGTTCGATCCTGCTTACCTCCACCACCAAATCTTTTGAAAAATTTTGAGTGTGGAAGTTATTTTTGATAACGTTGTTCCAAGGTTTTGACCCTATCGTCTAGAGGCCTAGGACACTACCCTTTCACGGTAGGTACCGGGGTTCGAATCCCCGTAGGGTCGCCAAGTTGTAGCGCTTGGGTGTGTTGCTCGTAAGAGCGGTGTACCGAAAGCTATCTACCAGGAGTGGTAGTTCAGTTGGTTAGAATACCGGCCTGTCACGCCGGGGGTCGCGGGTTCGAGTCCCGTCCACTCCGCCAAAATGGAAAAAGCCTTCTAGTTCGTCAGAATTAGAAGGCTTTTTGCTTTGTGATTTTTATTTTCGCGCCATAGGGACGCAGCATGACCGATCAGACGCAATCCTCACCCCAATATCCTGAAGACAGCCTGCTGGTGGAGTCGCTGGATATCGAGGCCCAGGGCATTGCCCACAAGCCGGACGGCAAAGTGGTATTCATCAAGGGGGCGCTGCCGTTTGAGGTGGTCACTGCGAATATCAACCGCAAGAAAGCGACTTTCGAGCAGGCTACCGTCGGAGCCATCCACCGCGCGTCTTCGCAGCGGGTGCAGCCCGGTTGCCCGCATTTTGGTTTGCACGAAGGGGCTTGTGGTGGTTGCAAGATGCAGCATTTGCACGTTGGAGCCCAGGTCGCCATCAAGCAGCGGGTGCTGGAAGACAATCTTTGGCACCTGGGAAAGGTCAAACCCGAGAATATTTTGCGCCCCATTGAGGGGCCGTCCTGGGGTTACCGCTACCGCGCGCGCCTGTCGGTGCGTTTCGTGCGCAAAAAAGGCGAGGTACTGGTCGGTTTCCATGAGCGCAAGAGCGGCTATGTGGCCAATATGCGTGAGTGCAAAGTGCTGCCGCCGCATGTGAGCGACTTGTTGCTGCCCTTGCGTGCCTTGATTGGCTCCATGGAAGCGCGGGAAACCCTGCCGCAGATCGAGCTGGCCTGCGGCGACGCCGTGACGGCCCTGGTATTGCGTCATATGGAGGCCTTGAGCCAGGCCGATCTGGCCAAACTGCGAACTTTTGGCGCGGCGCACCAGGTGCAATGGTGGTTGCAACCCAAGGGACCGGACAGCATCCATTTGCTGGAAGAGGGCGGCGAGCAGTTGTCGTATGCCTTGCCCGAGTTCGGCATCACGATGCCGTTCAAGCCCACCGATTTCACCCAGGTGAATCCGCACATCAACCGCGTTCTGGTGGTGCGGGCGCTGCGCTTGCTGGATGTGCAAAAGAACGAACGGGTGATCGACTGGTTCTGCGGCTTGGGTAACTTCACCCTGCCGCTTGCGACCCAGGCGGGCGAGGTACTGGGCATCGAGGGTAGCGAGGCCCTGGTCGCACGCTCGCGTGAAAACTATAAGAAAAACAAGGCCTCAGCGCAGGCTGCTTCTGCACTGGCAGCTACCAAGTTTGTAGCGCGCAACTTGTTTGAAATGACACCTGATGTGTTGACCGCCGACGGCAGTGCCGACAAATGGCTGGTCGACCCGCCGCGCGAGGGCGCGTTTGCACTGGTGCAAGCTCTGGCGGAACTGCACCAGACGCCGGCATTGCGCCGGGGCTGGACGCCGCCGCGCCGTATCGTCTATGTGAGCTGCAACCCAGCTACCCTTGCGCGCGATGCCGATGTGCTGGTGCACCAGGCGGGTTACCGCTGCGTCTCGGCGGGGATGGTGAATATGTTCCCGCATACCGCCCACGTCGAAAGCATGGCGGTCTTCGAGCTGGAAGGCTGAGGCTAAAGCGGGGCTAGGAGGCCTTGGCTTTGGTGCCGCGCGCTTCCTTGGCGTCCGAGGTGGGCTTTTCCTTGGTGGTTGCGACGGCCTGGTCCGCTACGGGCTGCTCGCCTTCAGCGGGAATCTTGACCACCGAGGGCGTGCCCTCGATCTTGTTCTCGCGCATATAGGCGTCCATCTCTTTCCAACCTGCGAAAACCAGAGACCGCTGGGCTTTGGGATTGAGTGTGTAGCAATCTTCGATGCCACGCAGAGCGTGGCGGCAGGCGCCGCCCGTGGCCTTAGCATCGGCCTCGCGTTGGACCACCTTGGGGTCTGGATAGATCCCTGGGATCTCGCAGCCCGCTAACAGCAGGACTACGCAAGAGGCGAGAAGATGGCGGCTTGGCATGGGGCCTAAATTTCAGAAAAGATACTGTGGTTATCGGCTTTTTGGGTCTGGTATTGAGCGGAAGTTTCCTGAGAGACCAAAGAAAAAGGCCCCGGAGGGCCTTTTGAGGGGGGCTGGCCCGGCGCTTAGTCGCGCTCGCCGCCCATGATGCCCAGCAAAGCCAGCAGGCTTTGGAAGATGTTGAACAGGTCGAGGTACAGGGCCAGTGTGGCGCTGATGTAGTTGGTTTCACCGCCGTCGATGATCTGCTTCAGGTCATACAGCATGTAGGCGCTGAAGATGCCGATGGACGCGACCGACAAGGCCATCATGCCGGCCGTGGAGCCCACAAAGATGTTGATGATGCCGCCCACCAGCAGTACCAGCATGCCGACAAACAGCCATTTGCCCATGCCCGACAGGTCGCGCTTGATGACGGTGGCCACGCTGGCCATCACCAGAAACACACCAGCCGTGCCGCCAAAGGCGGTCATGATCAGGTCAGGCCCATTCTTGAAGCCCAGCACCATGGCGATCATGCGCGACAGCATCAGACCCATGAAGAAGGTAAAGCCCAACAACACGGGTACGCCGGTGGCCGAGTTCTTGGTCTTCTCGATGGCATACATGAAGCCGAAGGCGCCGCCCATGAAGACGATCAGGCCCAGGCCGCCGGTCAGCGCTTGGGTGATGCCGGTGGCCACACCTAGCCAGGCGCCCAGCACGGTGGGTACCAGGCTCAGGGCCAGCAACCAGTAGGTGTTGCGCATGACGCGGTTGCGTTCCTGTTGCGACACGCCATAGCTGTTGATGGTCTGGCCCACGCCAAAACTCGTAAAACGGTCATTCATAGTGGAAGCTCCTTGAAGGCTGCAATAGCAGATGGGGAAATTCTAGGCCGATTCAAGACTGGGACCGAATTTTGCATGCCCTATTTTGCGTGGGGGTACCCCGTATGCACTGCGTGGCCCCCTTGGAGGCTGGGGCGCAGCCGTTATGCTTCTACCTTTTATCCACTTTCAGGGACGTAGCCATGAAAACAAAATCCGTACTCGAATTCGCCGATGTCAAAGCCATTGCTGCCGCTGCCGAAGCCGAAGCACTGAAAAACCAATGGGCCGTGACCATCGCCATCGTGGACGAAGGCGGCCACCTGCTGCATCTGCAACGCCTGGACGGTGCCCCCGCCTTGAGCGCCCACATCGCACCGGCCAAGGCCCACACGGCTGCCTTGTCGCGCAAGGAATCCAAGGTGTACGAAGACATCATCAACAATGGCCGCACCTCGTTCCTGAGCGCGCCGGATGTCAAGGGCCTGCTGGAAGGCGGCGTACCTATCCTGAAGGACGGCTTCTGCCTGGGCGCGGTGGGTGTCAGCGGCGTGAAATCGTCCGAAGACGCGCAGATCGCCAAGGCCGGCATCGCCGCCATCGGCCTCTAATCTGCTCTCGTTTTAAGAGCTGGTAGCGCAGGTAATACATGCGCTACCAGCTCTTTTTATTTGTAAAACGGGCTGGCCGCCAAGGCTTGTTCGCATTCGCCCACGATCCATTGTCGGAAGCGCTGCAAGGTTTGCGCGGAGCGGGGCGCCTGGGGTTCCACCAGAAAATACCCGTTGCCGGTACGGCTGGGCGGCTGGCAGGCTGGCACCAGCTGGCCGCTGCGCACAAGGTCGTCCACCAGCGGCACCCAGCCCAGCGCCACGCCTTGGCCGGCGGTGGCGGCCTGGATGACCAGCGGGTAGTTGTTCAGCGTCAGGTCACGGTTTTCACCTGTGCTGGCCAGGCTATGCAGGGCCAGCCAGCTGTCCCAGCCTAGCCAGCGCTGGGGTTCGGTGCTTTCCAGGTGCAGCAAGGGCAGGTGGACCAGTTCCGCCGCGCTGCCTTGCAGCCCATATTGCGCCAGAAAGCGCGGGCTGCAGACGGGCAACACAATCTCTGGAAACAGACGCTGTGCCGTGCAGCCCGGCCACTGGCCGGCACCGAAGGCGATGGCAATGTCCACCGGCTCGCCCCGGATGTCGAAGGCGTTTTGGGTGGTGACGATGCGCACGTCCAGATTCGGCACCAGGGCCTGCAGCGCAGCCAGCCGGGGCATCAGCCAGTAGGTGGCAAATCCAAAATCCGTAGCTACCGTCAATACCTGGCGGCTGCGCCGTGCGCGGATCTTGGCCGCTGCGTCGCCTATGCCGGCCAGGCTTTCGCGCACCGCGCTGAATAGCTGGGCACCGTCGGCTGTCAGTGACACGCCACGGTGCTCGCGTTTGAACAACGGCACGCCCAAGTCCTCCTCCAGCAGGCCGATGCGCTGGCTAACTGCGGGCTGGCTGGTACCCAGCTCTTGGGCTGCGGCGGTAAAGCTCAGGTGGCGCACCGCGGCCTCAAAGTAGACCAGGCTGTGCAGCGGCGGCAGGCGTTTCGGGTTTGACATAGCTGTGGCTTATGTGTGCATAAGAAATCTCAGTCTTCACGCGCAGATTCTGCCTGCATAAACTGGACTTGTTACATAAATCCACATTATGTTGGGATGAGCCAATGGATGCACCCGCGCACAGCCGCAAGCCGAATATTCTGATACTGATGGCCGACCAACTTACGCCGTCGGCCCTGGCCGCCTATGGCAACCAGGTCAGCAAGACCCCGCATATCGACGCGCTGGCCAAGGCCGGTGTGGTGTTCGACGCGGCCTATACCAATAGCCCGCTGTGCGCGCCGTCGCGCTATGTGTTCATGGCCGGCAAGCTGCCCTCGGCCATCGGCGCCTACGACAACTCGGCCGAGCTGCCGTCCGAGGTGCTGACCTTTGGCCACCACCTGCGGCATGCGGGCTACCGCACCATTCTGTCGGGCAAGATGCATTTCTGCGGAGCCGACCAGCTGCACGGCTTTGAGGAGCGCCTGACCACCGACATCTACCCGGCCGACTTCGGCTGGACCCCCGACTGGGACCAGCCCGAGGTCCGACCCACCTGGTACCACAACATGGGCTCGGTGCTGGATGCCGGCACCTGCATCCGCAGCAACCAGCTGGACTTCGACGAAGAGGTGGTGTTTCTGGCGCAGCAGAAGCTGTTCGACATCGTGCGCGACGACGATGCCCGGCCGTTTTGCATGCTGGTGTCGATGACGCACCCGCACGACCCCTACGCCATTCCTAAAGCCTATTGGGACCTGTACCGCGACGAAGATATTGACATGCCGCGCGTGGGGCCTGACGAGGTGCCGCTGGACCCGCACAGCGAGCGCCTGCGCCATGTAAGCGACATGGATAGCACGCCCATCTCTGACCAGCAGACGCGCAATGCGCGCCACGCCTATTACGGCGCGGTGTCGTACGTGGACGAGCAGGTCGGCAAGATTTTGCGCACGCTGGAGCAGACCGGCCAGGCCGACAACACCATCATCCTGCTGTTGTCCGACCATGGCGATATGCTGGGCGAGCGCGGGCTTTGGTACAAGATGAACTTCTTTGAAAACGCCTGCCGCGTGCCGCTGATCGTGCACGCGCCCGCGCGCTTTGCGCCGCACCGGGTGGCGGCGTCGGTGTCGCTGGTGGACATACTGCCGACTCTGGTGGATCTGGCCTGTGCTGGCGAGACCCCAGCCTACCCGGAGGCCATCGACGGGCGCAGCCTGTGGCCGCATCTGCTGGGCCAGGAGGGGCATGACGAGGTGGTGGGCGAATACCTGGGCGAGGGGGCGGTGGCGCCCCTGGTGATGCTGCGCCGGGGCCGTTACAAGTTTGTGTATTCACCCGCTGACCCGGACCAGCTGTACGACCTGGTGGCCGACCCGGACGAGCGGCGCAACCTGGCGACCGACCCCACGCAGGCGGCCCGCCTACAGGCCTTGCGCAGCGAGGTGGTCGCACGCTGGGACATGCCAGGCCTGCGTGCCGCCGTGGTGGCCAGCCAACGCCGGCGCCGCTTCCACTTCGCGGCCCAGAGCCAGGGCGCGCGCCAGGCCTGGGACCACCAGCCCTACCAGGCTGCCAGCCAACGCTATATGCGCAACCACATTGACCTGGACACGCTGGAAGCACGGGCCCGCTATCCAGTTGTGAAGCCGGTGGTGAAACCCATTGTTAAACCCGATGCCGCTGGCATCCAACTTGTAAGCTAGGAGTGCACCATGGGACGTGAACGTGTTTTGCTGGCGGCAGCCAGTGTGATGGCCGGGGCTTTGCTGGTGGGCCACAGTGCCAGAGCAGCCGAGCCCGAGGCTTGCAAGCAGGTACGCATGGCCGACCCTGGCTGGACGGACATCACCGCCACCAACGCCGTGGCGGGCATCTTGCTCAACGCCCTGGGCTATGAGCAGAGGGTGGCATCGCTATCGGTGCCCATCACCTATGTGGGTGTGAAGAAGGAGCAGATCGACGTCTTCCTCGGCAACTGGATGCCGGCGCAAAAAGGGCTGGTCGAGCCCATCTTGAAAGAGGGTGCGATGGAGGTGCTGCATGCCAACTTGCCCGGCGCCAAGTTCACGCTGGCCGTGCCCGGCTATGTGGCGGATGGCGGTGTGAAAAGCTTTGCCGATCTGGCGAAATACGCCGACAAGTTCGACCGCAAGATTTACGGCATAGAGTCGGGCTCTCCGGCCAACCAGAACATCAAGAAGATGATCGAGGCCAAGAGCTATGGCCTGGACGGCTGGACCCTGGTGGAATCGAGTGAGCAAAGCATGCTCAGTCAGGTGGCGCGCAAGGAAAAGGGCAAGGACTGGATCGTCTTCCTGGCCTGGGAGCCGCACCAGATGAACACCAAGTTCCAGATCAGCTACCTGGACGGCGACAAGGACTACTTTGGCCCCAACTACGGCAGCGCCACGGTCAACACCGTGTCGCGCAAAGGCTATGCAAGCCAGTGCCCGAATGTGGCGCGCTTGTTCAGCCAGCTGGAGTTCACGGTGGACCTGGAGAACAAAGCCATCACCGATGTGCTGGACCAAAAGATCGATGCCAAGGCGGCCGGTATGCGCCAACTCAAAGCCAACCCCAAGATGCTGGAGGCCTGGCTCTCCGGGGTGAAGACCTATGGCGGCGATGATGGCCTGGCGGCGGTCAAGAAGGTGCTGGCTCAGAACTGAGTGTTGGGCTAAGTGCTGTGGCCGTGTGGGAAAAAAAGCATGGCTAGTCGAAAAGTGGCCGGGGCCGCTCTCCGTTGGCTAGCAAAAACGACCCTTGCAGACTTCGTGCTGAAGCCCTGGGAGTCGCCCCACGATGAAACAAATGCTGCCTCTGCGGGCGCAGGGGCAACGGTGAAATGGCGGGCTTACTTGGTCAGTATCAGCTTGCCTTGCTTGGTGTTGTGCAGGCGGTAGACCGCGCCGTTGTGCATGATCTCCACCGCCTTGTGGCCGCGCAGCAGGTCACGGCTTTCCAGGGCCAGGGTCTTGGTGGCAGCAACCCCGTCCACCAACATGCCTTGGAACGCGCCATTGGCGTTCTCTCCCGATGCGGGATTGAACTGGGGGCGGGCGGCTAGGTTGGCGTACATAGGATGCTCCTGAAAGAAGGGTGCTGAACTTGCGATTGGTTAATGATAACCATTCTCAATTAATCCGCAAGTCCCTGTAAAGACTTATTTATCAAGGGGCCTTGGGTTCGGTGATGAAGCCGATCTTCTTGATGCCGCTCTGCTGGGCCGCCGCCATGGCCTGGGCCACGCGTTCGTAGCGCACGTTCTTGTCGCCACGTATATGCAGCTCGGGCTGCGGGTCCTTGGCGGCCTCGGCCTGCAGCATGGGCACCAGATCGGTCTCGGCGACCTTGTTTTCATTCCAGTAGTAGTCGCCCTGCGCATCCACGCTCAGGCGGATGGTGGCTGGCTTGGCGTCTTCTACCTGGTTGGTCGCGCGTGGCAGATCCACATTGACCGAATGCTTCATTACCGGAATGGTGATGATGAAGATGATCAACAGCACCAACATCACGTCCACCAGGGGCGTCATGTTGATCTCGTTCATCACCTCATCGGGTTCGTCCTGGGTACCGAAGGCCATGCTCAGTTCCCTTTCTTCATGGGCACGACATTGGCTGCGTTGCCGCTGGCCACACGGGCGCCGGTGACGAAGAAGGCGTGCAGGTCGTGGGCAAAGCTGTTCAGCTTGATCAGGATGGACTTGTTGCCGCGCACCAGGGCGTTGTAGCCCAGCACCGCCGGGATGGCCACGGCCAGACCCAGCGCAGTCATGATCAGCGCTTCACCAATGGGGCCGGCCACCTTGTCGATGGTCGATTGGCCGGACATGCCGATGCTCAGCAGTGCGTGGTAAATGCCCCAGACTGTGCCGAACAGACCAATGAATGGCGCGGTGGAGCCGACGGATGCCAGGATGGCCAGGCCGGCTTGCAGCTTGGCGGTGAACTCATCGATGTTGTTGCGCAGGCAGCGCGTGACCCAGTCGCTCACATCCAGGCTGTCATGCAGATGGGCCTTGGTGTTGCGGTGGTGGGCGGTGGCTTCACGGCCTTCCAGGGCGATTTGTAGAAAGGGGTTGCTCTGGTCATCGCCCAGCTTCTTCAGGCCGGTGGCGAAGTCTTCGCTGTGCCAGAAGTCAGCGGCGCCGCCAGCCAGCTTCTTGAACTTGAAAATGTCCAGGGCCTTGACCAGGATGACGATCCACGAGGTCAGCGACATGGCCAACAAGATGATGGCCACGGTCTTGGTGACAAAGTCGCCCTGGGTCCAGACGTTGGCGATGCCGAATTGCGATTCCATTCAATACTCCAGATAAGAAAAAAACTATTCGAGAACCCAGTTCACGGGCGCGTTGTAGGCCATGGCTGTGGGCACACCGTTGCGCTTGCCCGGCACGTAGCGCCAGGACATCACGGCGGTGTAGGCCGCCTGGTCCAGACGGTCGTACCCGCTGGACTTCAACAAGGTCGCGCTGGTCGGCAAGCCGTCTGCACCGATCATCACGGTGTAGATGGACGTGCCTTGTTCCCCCAGCCGCTTGCTGATGACGGGATAGCGCGGCTTGGGGTTGTTCAGATAGTTGGCATCGCTGGACGGCAGCTCCACCTTGGGCGGGGCCGGTGGCGCAGCAGGCGGGGCGGGCGGGGCCACGGCAACCGGCGCTGCGATCGGCGGCGCAGGCGGCTGGGGCGTGGTCACGCCAGTGGGGGCATTCGGCGCAGGTGTGGGGTCGGCAATCGCCAGGGGCTGCGGCGCGGGCGGCAGCACCGGGGCCTTGGTTTTGACTACAGGTTGCTTGACCGGCGTGGGCGGTACCGGTGGTGCGGGCTTGGGCTGGGGCGGCTCGATGAATTCGCTGAGCATTTCCACCGGCACGATGACGTCAACGGCCTTGCGGACCAGGCCGCTTTGCAAGGCCCACAGGGCCACCACGTGGAAAGCCACCACGCTGCTCACGATGACGGCATTGCGGCTAAGGCGCGGGGCGGCGGAAGGCAGGGAGGCAGTGCTTTGCATACGGGGGATAGCGCCTGAGAGAGCCTAGGGGGCCAAAGAACGGAAGCGGCGCTGCACGCCGGGGCGGCCCACCAGTTATTTATGAAAGATCCACCAGGCCGAGCCCAGTACCAGGATCAGGCTGCCGCCAAGCGTGCCGAGGAGTTCCATGCCTTGCTCTCCAAAATGGATGTGGCGAGCTGGATGGCTGCGACGGGTTGCGAGGCGCTGCACTGCGCCACGATGTCCCGGGCACAACCTTCGCATTGGCCGCACTGGGTGGCGACACCCAGTTCCAGCTGGATATCGCTAAAGCACATGCCTGCACGCACATGGCGGGCAATATCGCGGTCAGATACTCGTTGGCATACACAGACGATCATGGCGGCAAGCAAATTGGCTGGCGGTGAAAGATGTGTAAGTATAAACACGAATTACTATCATTTGCAACCCATTGATTTTGGCAATCGTTTGGCGAGGGGTGTTTGTGTTCGGTTTATAGGCGGGCCAGGGGGCGGACGGGCGATCCGGCTTCGTATTCTGGTTGCTATTATTTTAATAGCTTCAGGTGTACGTAAATACTGCGATGGGGCCTGAAAGACTTGTAGGTTGTGTGCTTGGTTTTAAGTGGCACCAGGGTGGATGCGGCACACTGGCATACCCATTGCTTTTTTGAACCATGCCTATCGACATCCCCCCGGCTGCACTGCAGGCCAAAGAACTGGTGGAAAGCTTTCTGCGGACCATCATGGTGCCCGACCCCGAGGGCGCGCGCGCCTTCATTGCGCCCGAGCTGCGCATCCGCTTCACCGGCGGCCGTGCCATGCGCGACCCGGCCGAATGCAGCGCCTTCAACGCCAGCCGTTATGCCTGGGTGAAAAAGAAGTTCGAGCAGACCGACGTGGTGGCCGGCGCCACCGAGGCCGAGGCCATCGTCTACAACATCGGCACCCTGTACGGCGCCTGGCCCGACGGCACGGCTTTCGAGGGCAACCGCTATGTAGACCGCTACGTGGTGCGCCACGGCCTGATCGTGCAGATGGACGTGTGGAACGACAGCGCCGAATGGCTGCTGGTGCGCGCCGGCCTGTGCGAGCCGTTATGAGTGTTGGAATGTTGGTATGAGCACATTCGCCCCTCCCATCCCCGGCAACGGCCGCTTTGCCTACAGCCCCATCATCCGCCGTGCCCGCTACAGCTGGCCGAATGGCGCCAAGCTGGCGGTGTACCTGGGTTTCAACATCGAACACTTTGCGTTTGGCGAAGGCCTGGGCGCCTGCATAGGCCCCAAAACCGCGCAGCCCGATGTGCTGAACTACAGCTGGCGCGAGTATGGGAACCGCGTCGGCGCCTGGCGCTGCCTGGAGCTGTTCGACCAGCTGCAGCTGCCCACCGGCGCACTCATTAACACCGCGCTGTACGAGCATTGCCCCGAGCTGGTCCAGGCCTTTGCGACGCGTGGCGACGAGCTGATCGGCCACGGCTACAGCAATGCCTTCAACCAGGCCAATCTCAGCGAAGAAGACGAGCGCGCACTGCTGGCCGACTGCCGCACGCGCATCGCCCAGCACAGCGGCACGGCGCCCAGCGGCTGGCTGTCGCCGTGGATCGCCGAAAGCCGCAGCACGCCCGACCTGCTGGCCGAGACCGGCTACACCTACACGCTGAATTGGTGCCATGACGACCAGCCCACCGCTCTGGCCACGCGTAGCGGCCGGCGCCTGTGGTCCATACCCTACCCGCAGGAGCTGAACGACATCCCCATGGTCATAGGCCGGCTGATGGACGGCAAGGCCTTTGCCGACATGGTGGTGGACAACTTCGACGAGATGCTGCAGCAGGCGGCCCAGCAGCCGCTGGTGATGGGCATCGCGCTGCACCCCTACATCGTGGGCCAGCCCTACCGCCTGCGGCATCTGCGCCGTGCGCTGGAGCACATCGCCCGCGCGCGGGATGCGGGCCAGGTCTGGGTCACCACGCCCGGCCAGATTTGCCAGCACGCCGAGCAGGTGCACGCAGCATGAGCGCCACCCTCAACGCCACATCCACCCAGGGCATGGTCACCAGCCCGCACGCCCTGGCCTCGCAAGCTGGGCTGGACGTGCTGGCCGCCGACGGCAACGCCATCGAGGCCGCCATCACCATCGCCACCAGCCTGGGCGTGGTCTACCCACATTTTTGCGGCTTGGGCGGCGACGCCTTCATGCTGATCGCCGACAAGGCGGGCCAGGTGCAAACCCTGTCCGGCATAGGCCAGGCGCCGCAGCTGCTACCCAGTTACAGCGGCGCAATTCCTGTGCGCGGCCCGCAGTCCATGCTGACCACCGCCGCTACGGTGGACCTGCTGGGCCAGGCCTTTGAGATCAGCCGCCAAGCCTGGGGCGGGTCGCTGGGCTGGCAGCGCCTGCTGGCGCCGGCCATAGCCCAGGCGCGCGATGGATTCCCCATCTCCGAGTCCGAGCGCTTCTGGTTGCAGATGCGCCTGCCCGAGATGGCGGTGCTGCCCGGCGTGGCCGCCCAGTTCTTGTACCAGGGGGCCGTGCCCGCCGCAGGCTTTCTGCGCCAGCAGCCGGCGCTGGCGGCCACGCTGGAAACCCTGGCGGCCCGCGGCCCGCGCGACTTTTATGAAGGCCAACTGGCCGCGCGTATCGCCCAGGGCCTGGCCCAGGCTGGCAGCCCGCTGACGGCTGCCGACCTGGCCCGCACCCGGGCGAGGGTGGAGGCACCGCTGTCTGTGCCGTATCGGGGCGGCACGCTGCTGGCCCACCGGCCGCCCACCCAGGGCATCACCACGCTGGAGACCATGGGCATCCTGGATAGGTTTGACCTGGCCCAGATTCCCGAGGGCAGCGCCGACTACTACCACCTGCTGGTCGAGGCCATCAAGCAGGCCTTCATCGACCGCAACCGCCATGTGGCCGACCCCGAGCATGCCGATGTGCCCATCGAGCGCCTGCTGTCCCCGGCCCACCTGGACCAGCGCGCCAGCGCCATCCGCATGGACCAGGCGCTGCCCTGGCCGCAGCCTTTCCAGGCTGGCGACACCGTTTACATCGGCGCCGTAGACCGCTGGGGCCAGGCCGTGTCCATGCTGGCCACCACCTACTTCGACTGGGGCAGCGGTGTGCTGGTGGGCGATACCGGCATGCTTTGGCACAACCGTGGCGCGGCCTTTTCGCTGGACCCGCAGCACCCGAATGTGCTGGCGCCGGGCAAGCGCCCGTTCCACACCCTCAACCCCGGCATGTACCTACAAAACGGCAAGCCCCACATCCTGTATGGCACGCAGGGCGCCGACGGCCAGCCGCAAACCCTGGCTGCCGTGCTCACCCGCATGATCGATTACGGCATGGACCCGCTCAGCGCCCTGGCCCGGCCGCGCTTTCTGCTGGGCAAAACCTTCTCCGACGCGCGTGACTCGTTGAAGCTGGAAGAGGACGTGCCGCCCGCGGTGTTCGCCGAATTGGCCCGGCGTGGCCACGCCCTGAGCCCGGTGGCGCGCCAAAGCCCGCTGATGGGACACCCTGGCGCCATCCGCATCGACCCCGCCAGCGGCCAGATGCGCGGTGCGCACGACCCACGCAGCGACGGGCTGGCTTTGGGTTTGCCAGGTTGATGCTATTTAATTTGTAGCTTCCAGCGCAGGTGCTATCTGCGCTGGCAGCCAAAAAAGCTTGAAAGTCGGTATGACCGGGGGCGGCAAGGCGCACAATCCCGCCAAGCTTTGCCACACCCACCGCAGGACCGCATGCAACACGTACTCATCATCCACGAGGTCCAGGACTACGCCGCCTGGAAGAAGGTTTTCGACGCCGCCGCCGGCATCCGCTTTGAGGCCGGTGAGCGCAGCTACCAGGTGCTGCGCTATGACACCGACGCGAACAAGATCGTGCACTTCTCCGCCTGGACCTCGCTGGCCCAGGCCCGCGCCTTTTTTGAGTCGCCCCGGCTGGTGCAGATACGCATGGATGCCGGAGTAAAGGCGCCAGAATTCATCTACCTGGAACAGCTGGAAGCGGGTACGCTTTAGCCCCCTGGTGTGTTGGCCGGTGCCAAATCCGTCACTCGGTAGCGTATTTAAGGCCCCCTACGCTGGTTGGTGTAAGCCTCGTCGGGGCTTAGGCGTTAGCCTGTCAGGTACAACAAGAAACAAGGAGCGATATGGACACCAGCCTCTGCCCCGCCAAGACTGACAAGGGCAACCTGGTCATTAAGGACCGGTCCACCAAGATGAAGATTGCGCAGCGCTCGGCGCTGATCCTGTGCGACGGTAAGAAAAGCATCGCCAAGATACTGGCGCAGATCGGCGGCATGGGCCTGTCGGCCGATGACTTCCAGCAGCTGCACGATCTGGAGCTGATCGAATTCGTGGCCGCAGCGCCCACGGAAAAGCGCCCAGCCTCGGGCGCCGGCGCCAAGCTACAGGACCTGGGCTCGGCCGAGCGCTACATGCTGGCCTACCAGACGGCGGTGCAGCTCACCAGCGGCCTGGGCCTGAAGGGCTTCATGCTGAACCTGGCGGTGGAGCGGGCCGGGGATCTGGACGCCTTGAAAAGCCTTGCGCCCAAAATCCAGAAGGCCGTGGGCGACGAGGCCTTTCAACCCCTGCGCTATATTTTTGATAACAGCTGACGCAGGCAGTATCTGCGCTAGGCCGTTAAAAGCCTGAGCAAGGTATTGGCTACCACCACGGTGGCTTTGCGCAGCTCGTCCAGCGGCACGCGTTCGTCTGCGCGGTGGCCGTTGGCCTCCAGCAAGGTCTGCGGGCCGGCCCCGTACATCACGGTGGGAATGCCGGCTTCGCTGTACAGGCGCGCATCGGTATAGAGCGGCACGCCAATTGGCGTTACCGGTTTGCCCATGACCAGGCTGGCCTCCTCGCACAACAGCTCGGCCAGCGCCTGGGCGCCGGGTGCTGGTGCGAACGGCCGGGCCAGCAGGATTTGCCGTATCTCTACCGAAATGCCGGGCAGGGCGCGGCAGGCGTCTTCGATCACGCTGCGCAGCTCGGCCTCTACCGCCTCGGGCACTTCTTCGGGCACGATGCGCCGGTCTATGCGCAGGCTCAGCGTGTCGGCCACCACATTGGTGTTGATGCCACCGTGGATCAGCCCCACCACCAGGGTCGGGTGGGTAATGCCGGGTGTTTGCGACGGGCGCAGTGCCAGCGCATCGCGGTGGCGGTACAGGGCGGGCAACAGGGTGGCCGCGGCTTCGATGGCATCAACGCCGGTGTCGGGGCGCGCAGCGTGGGCCGACTTGCCGCGCAGTGTCACCTCCAGGTGCAGGCAGCCGTTGTGGGCCACGATCACATGGTGCGAAAAGGCGGCTGACAGCACGTAGTCGGGTTTGCTCAGGCCCTGGGACAAGATCCAGCCTGGCCCGGTCATACCGCCGGTTTCTTCGTCATAGGTCAGGTGCAGCTCCACTGTGCCGGCCAGTGGCGTGCCCTGGGCCTGCAGCTGCTTGAGTGCACGCAGTGCGAAGGCATATGTGGTGAAGTCGGACTTGGAAACGGCTGCGCCGCGCCCGTACAGCCAGCCGTCGCGCACCTCACCGCCGTACGGGTCGGTGCTCCAGCCGCCGCCGGGCGGCACCACGTCGCCGTGCGCGTTCAGCGCCACCGTGGGGCCATCGCCAAAGCGGTGCCGCACGATCACATTGCTCACGCTTTGCATGCCTTGTGCGGCGGCAAAGTCGGGCGGTACCGGGTGTATTTCAACCTCGAAGTCCATGGCCGCGAGCAGGCGGGCGGTCAGCTCGGCGTGCGGTGCGCAGTTGCCTGGCGGGTTGTCGGACGGGCATTGCACCAGCTGCGTGAGCGTGCGCACCTGCTCGTCGAAATGGGCGTCGATGTATTGGCGCAGCGTGTCGCGTGCGGAAGATGTCTGGGGCATAGGTTCAAAAGGTTCAAAGGAAGCGGTTGATGTGGAAGGGAGACATGTCGATAGAGGTACGTCCATGCACCACCAGGTCGGTGGTGAGCTTGGCGACGATGGGAGCCAGGGTGTAGCCGTTCGAGCTGACGGCGTTGTAGAAGCCAGGCACACCGGGCACGTCGCCAATGATGGGTGCGCCGTCGATGTTGACGTTCATGCCGGCCCAACAGCGCAGCATGTGCAAACCGCTGACGGCCGGCAGCACCTTGCGTGCGACCCACAGGCTGCCCTCGATGCTGGCGCGTTCTGCGCGGTTCAGCCGCATGCCTTCGTGGAAGGCCGCCGTCCAGCCACCGCCGATGATGAGGCCGCCGCTGGCAGCCTGCTTCAAGCTGAGGTGCCGGTCGGCGTGGGCGATCAAATGGTCTACCAGCGGGGGCGCGGGTTCGGTGACGATCATCTGCAGGGGCGCGCCTTTGACGGGAATTTTCACGCCCAGCATGTCGCCTATGGTGCTGGACCAGGCGCCGCTGGCGTTGATGATGCGCCCGGCGTGGATGCTGCCGCGCGAGGTCTGCACCACAAAGCCGGCCCCATCGCCGGGTTTGCGCTCAATCGCTTGCACATCGCAGCCGCGCAGCATGCGTGCGCCAAGCTGTTGTGCCCGGCTGGATACCGCGTAGGTGGCGCGCAGCGGGTTGATCTTCCCCTCCATGGGACACAGCTCGGCGCCCAGCAGGTCCTCCGAGAGTGCGGGGGACAGGCGGCGCAGCTCGGTGCCATCAATCACCTGGGCGTCTATGCCGTAGCTGCGCTCCAGCGCGGCCTTGGCCTCGATGAAGCGCATGCCGGCGGCACTGTCGGCCACCATCAGGCCGCCGGTGATCTTGATCTCCAGGTCTTCGGCGCAGTCGGCTTCAATCTCTTGCCACAGGCGTACCGACATCGGCCCCAGCGGCAGCGTTGCCGCGGCCGGGCCGCCACCTTCCTGGGCCTTGGCGCCGAAGTCAAAGGACAGCAGTTGCACGTGCAGGCTGCCCGCATTGGCGCCCGAGGCTTGCAGATTGGTGTCGTCGCGGTCCACCACGGTGACGTTCTGCCCGGCTTGGGCCAGGTAGTAAGCCAGGCAGGAGCCCAACACGCCGGCACCGATGACCAGCACATCCGTGCGCACAGGCGCGAATGGCGTGTGCTCCACTGGGCGGGCCAGATTCGGCGTGATGGCGTGCTTGTGGCCACCCCATTCGGGCTTCTCGAAGCCCAGTGCGCCCGCGGGCACCGGTTTGGCCGGGGGGCGAGGTGCAAAGTACTGTTCGACCTCTGGCGGGCGCCCTGTCATTTCGCCCACCAGCTTGGCGGCGGTGACTGCGCAATAACGCCCCTGGCAGCGGCCCATGCCCAGGCGGGTGTTGCGCTTCAGCGCCGCCAGCGTGTCGCGCCCGGCGCGGATTTGCGCGCGCACCGATCCAAAGCTGATCTCCTCACAGCGGCACAGCAAGGTGCTGTCCGGCAGGTCTTGCAAGCGTATGGGCGGTGCCTGGTAGAGCGACCACAGCGCCTGCTGGAAGCATTCCGCCTGCTGCAGTTGGCGCTGCGTACCGGCGGGCTCGGTGGCGTGTAAACCCAGCTTGCGTGCCGCGGCCAGCCCGGCCAGCGTGCCGCGTGCCTGGGCCACGCGCGCGCCGCCCATGTCGGCGCCGTCACCCACCACGTATACGCCGGGCAGGCTGGTGGCGCCGTCCGCCTCGGTCACGGTGGCCAGATAGCCCAGATGGCGGTCGGCCACGCGGTGCGTACAGCCCAGCATGCGGGCCAGTTCCGTGGAGGGAATGAAGCCGTAACCCAGGCACAAGGTGTCCACCTCGTAGCGCAGTGCTTTTGAAATCGTGGCCTGGCCTTGTGCATCCAGCGCAGCAGCCTGCACGGCCTGCAACTGGCCCATACCCTCTGCGGCGACGACGGAGTGGCCCCATAGCAGCGGTACCTTGTGGGCACGCAATTGACGCAAATAGCGCCAGCCGTCGCGCAGCAGGTCGGGTGCGGTGCATGCTGCCGCCAGCATCTGCCGCCACTGGCGCGGCGTGGGGCGTGGCGCCGATTCCAGCACCGAGACGACATGGGCACCACCGGCCAGCAGCTCGGCGGCCAGCTGCAAATTCAGCGGGCCGTTGCCGGCAACAAGCACGCGCTGGCCCGGCGCCACGCGGTAGGCGCGCGCCAAGGTCTGGGCGGCGCCCGTGGTCATTACGCCCGGTAGCGTCCAGCCGGGGAAGGGCATGGGGCGTTCGTAGGCGCCGGGTGCAATCACCAACTGTTTGCAATGGATCACCGTGGCCTGCCCATGGATCAGGGCGCCCACTTCCTGGGGTGAAAAAGCCGCCCAGACCTGGGCGCTCTGCAGCACGGTGACGCCGGCATCCCGCACCGCCTGTTCCAGCGCCAGGCCTTTGGCAAATTGGCCATCCAACGGCGTGCTGGTTTGCTGCGACGGGGCCAGTGGCTTGTAGAACTGGCCGCCGGACTGCAGGCGCTCGTCCAGCACCAGTACTTCGGCGCCGGCCTGGCGTGCGGCCAGCGCGGCCGACAGGCCGGCCGGCCCGGCACCCACCACCAGCAGGTCTACGTGCCGGGTCGCGGGCTCGCTGCCGGCTTCTGGAGTGAGCGGGCGCAGCGGGTCTTCCGGGGTGCCGGCGGGCATGGACGAGCGAATTTTCTGGCCATCGGCCACTTTGACCAGACAGGCGCGCTGGCTGGCCTGGCCATCTACCGTGACTAGGCAGTCGAAGCAGGCGCCCATGCCGCAGTACATGCCCCGGCGTTCGCCCTCACGGGTGTGGCGCATCTGCCGAATGTTGTTGGCGGCCAGGGCGGCGGCAATGGTTTCGCCCTCCAGGCCCTGGAGGCTCTGGCCGTCGTACCAGAAATGGATGGGGCGCCCGCTGGTGGTGACGGCGGGATGGGTCAGTCGGGTGCTCATGGAATGTGCGGTGCAAAAAATTGCGTTGACGTGTTTGAATGTATACGTATACTACACGTATACAAATACATCGTCATCCCATTTTTCACCAGGACCGGCAATGACAGCATTCCGTGGCACCTATACGGTGCTTATTACCCCCTTGACTGCGGACGGCAAGCACGTCGATGTGCCCGCGTTGAAGAAGTTGGTCAATTGGCAGATTGAGCAGGGCATTCACGGCCTGATCCCTCTGGGCAGCACCGGCGAATTCCTGTCCTTGAACCCCGATGAACGCCAGTTGGTCATCGAGACCTGCGTCAGTACCGCAGCAAAACGCGTGCCCGTGTTGATCGGCACTGGTGCGGAGTGGACCGACGAGTGCGTGCGCTTGAGCCGCGAGGCCGAGAGCATGGGCGCCGACGGCGTGATGATCATTCCGCCGTTCTACAGCAGCCCCACCGATGACGAGCTGTTCGCGCACTACCGCAAGGTGGGCGAGTCGATCGGCATTCCCATCATGCTGTACAACAACCCCGCCACCGCCAATGTGGACCTCAAGCCCGAGCTGGTTGCGCGGCTGTCCCGCATAGACAACTGCCGGTACATCAAGGAGTCCACGCTGGAGGTCACCCGCGTGCGCGACATCATTGAGTTGTGCGGCGACCGCATGACGGTGTTTGCCGGCATCCTGGGTTACGAGTCTTTCTGGCTCGGTGCCCAGGGCTGGGTGGCCGTGTGCTCCAACCTGATCCCCAAGATGTCGGCCCGCCTGTTCGAGCTGGTGGCTGATGAGCGCGACATGCCCGCCGCACTGGCGCTCTACAAACAAATGCTGCCTATCGTGCGCTGGGTGGGCGGCCACCGCTATGTGGCTGCGTCCAAGGATGGCCTTTCGATGATGGGTCTGCCGGTTGGCAAGCCGCGCGCCCCCCGCCTGCCGCTGCCCGAGGCCGATGCCGTGGACTTGCGCCAGGCGCTGGACCGCCTGGGCCTGATCGATTCGATACGCGCCTGAGTACCGCTACTACTTTCCCCGCTTTCTGTTTGCTGCCTCCACCTACCTTTGAAGGAAATCACCATGAAACTGCTTCCCGCTCTTGGCGCCGCGACGGCTCTTTTCATCTTCGGCTTGGGCACTGCGAGCGCGCAGGCTTGCAAATCCCCGGTGCCGGATTCGGCCCTGGTCAAAAAGGGCACGCTGACCATGTCGGTCAACCCAACCCTGCCGCCCATGCAGTTTGTCGACCAAACGGGTGCACTCAAAGGCATGCGCGTTGAGCTGGGCGAAGCTATCGCCAAGCGCCTGTGCCTCACGCCTGAATACGTGCGCATTGAGTTTTCGGCCATGATCCCGGGCCTGCAGGCCGGCCGCTGGGATGTGATCAACACCGGCATCTTCTACACGGAAGAGCGGGCCAAGATGATGCAGATGCTGCAGTATGAAAACCAGGCCATCAGCATCAGCACCCCCAAGGGCAACCCGCTCAAAATCGCCAAACCGGACGACCTGGCGGGCAAAAGCATAGGCGTAGAAATCGGCGGCTTTGAAGAACGCAAGGCGCGTGAGCTGGACAAGCAGCTGACCGACAAAGGCATGAAGGGCATGACCATCCGCACCTTCGAGAACTTCGCCATGGCCTTCCAGGCCTTGCGTGCGGGCCAGGTCGAAGTGGCGCTGTCCATCGACTCCACTGCCACCGAATACCAAAAGCGTGGCGACTTCGACCGTGTACTGAGTGGCCTGTTCCCCACCCCGGTGGCGATCGCATCGCGCAACAAGGAATTGGCCGACGCCATGGCCAAAGTGCTGAACGACATGAAGGCCGATGGCAGCTTCCAGAAGCTGTTTGACCAATACGGCGTGAAGCCGATTGACGGCGCCGTGACCGTCAAGGGCCCGGCCGCCGGCTGAGCACACTGAACGTACAAAGGACAGTCCATGGGTCAAGGCTGGAACTGGTCGGGGTTTGCCGACTATCTGTTCAACCCCTACATATTGAGCGGTGCGCTTACCACGCTGTGGCTCACACTGGCGGCCATTGCCGGGGGCATGGTTGTGGGGGGCGCGCTGGCTTTGGCCCGGCTGTCCGGCAGGGCGTGGCTTGCCATTCCGGCCCACTTCTATATCTGGGTGTTCCGGGGCACGCCCTTGCTGGTGCAGCTGATCATCATCTTTACCGGCCTGCCGCAACTGGGGCTGAAGCTGTCGGTAATCGAATCGGCGCTGCTGGGCCTGATCCTGAACGAGGCCGCCTATCTGGCCGAGATCGTGCGCGGCGGCATCCAGTCGGTGCCGGCCGGGCAGACCGCTGCTGCCAAGGCCATGGGCTTCAGCAATGCGCAGACCATGCGCTATATCGTGGTGCCGCAGGCCATGCGGCTCATTATCCCCACGCTGGGCAACAGCATCAACGGTTTGCTGAAGACCACCTCGGTCACGTCCGTGATCTCGATGGAAGAACTGCTGCGCCGCACCCAGGTGCTGATCCAGGAAAAATTCATGGTGCTCGAGCTGTTTGCCGTGGCCGCTATTTACTACCTGCTAATGACCACTGTGTGGGACTTGATACAGCGCCGCATCGAGCAGCACTATGGCCGCGCCTACGGCCATGGCAGTGCACCGACCAAAGTTGCAGACCCCGCCCTCGAACAACGCTAACGAAAGCACACCATGGCTAGTACCTACGACCTGATTCTTCGCAACGCCGACATCGCCACGGTGGGTGACCGCTATGTTGCTGACATCGGCGTGCGCGGCGGGCGCATCTGCGCCATCGCCCAGGGCCTGGAAGGCACGGCCGACCGTGAGATTGATGCGGCCGGCCGCCTGGTCACCCCCGGCGGTGTGGACGGCCACTGCCATTTCGACCAGCCTACCAGCGATGGCTCGCGCTTTGCAGACGACTTTTTCACCGGCACCCGCTCGGCGGCCTGCGGCGGCACCACCACCGTGCTGCCCTTTGCCGCCCAGCAAAAAGGCCACAGCATCCAGGACGCGGTGGACGACTACCACCGCCGCGCGGACAGCAAGGCGGTGATCGACTATGCCTTCCACCTTATCGTGGCCGACGCCACCAAGGACGTGACCCAGCGCGAGCTGCCCGCGTTGATCGAGAAGGGCTACACCTCGTTCAAGATCTACATGACCTACGATGACCTCAAGCTGAACGACAGGCAGATCATCGAGGTGCTGGCCGTGGCCCGCCGCCATGGCGCCATGACCATGATCCACGCCGAGAACAGTGACTGCATCGCCTGGCTGACCGAGCAGCTGCTGGAGGCCGGCCTCACCGCCCCGCGCTACCACAGCAGCTCGCGCCCCATGGCGGTGGAGCGCGAGGCCACGCACCGGGCCATCGCGCTGGCCGAGCTGATCGACACGCCCATCCTGATCGTCCACGTGTCGGGCCGCGAAGCGGTAGAGCAGATCCACTGGGCGCGCGGCCGTGGCCTGCCCATCCATGCCGAAACCTGCCCACAGTATTTGTTCCTGAGTGCGGACGATCTGGGCATCAACCCGGACGACCCCATGCACGGCGCACGCTGCATCTGCAGCCCACCACCGCGCGACAAGGCCAACCAGCAGTTCATCTGGAACGGCCTGGCCAGCGGCATCTTCACCATCTTTTCCTCCGACCACGCGCCTTTCAATATGCAAGGGCCGGACGGCAAGCGCGTGGCCGGTGAAGACGCCTCGTTCGACCGCATCCCCAACGGCATTCCCGGTGTAGAAACCCGCTTGCCCCTGCTGATGAGCGAGGGCGTGCTGGCCGGCCGCATCGACATCCATCGCTTCGTTGAACTCACTTCCACCAACCCCGCACGCCTGTATGGCCTGTACCCCAAGAAGGGCACGATTGCGGTCGGCAGTGACGCAGACTTCGTGGTCTGGGACGTCTTCGCCCCAGGGCAAGAGAAGACCATCAGCAACGACATGCTGCACCACGCCGCCGACTACACGCCGTATGAGGGCATGCGCCTGCGCGCCTGGCCCGGCATCACCGTGTCGCGTGGCCGCGTGGTCTGGAAAGACGGCGTGTTCAGCGCCGAGGCCGGCTCAGGCCAGTTCCAGCCCTGCTTGCGGCCGCGTGCGCCCAATGACAGCAATCCATTGACCAAGTGGTTGTAATCTCGCCGGGGGGGCGGCTTGCAGGTCTGATACGCTTGCTGCTGTCTCCACGCAAACACCTTCGCCCCGCATGCCAAGCCTTCCTAGCCCGGCGCAACCCGCCACCATCACGATTGCACCGCTTGAAGTGCGCTCGGCCAGCTTGGCTGAACAGGCCTACGACCGCCTGCGTACCATGATCCTCGACCGCCAGATCCCCGCCGGCAGTCCGCTGCAAGAAGCCCATCTGGCCGAGGTGCTGGGCATCTCCCGCACCCCCATGCGCGAGGCCCTGGTGCGGCTGGCGGGCGAGGGCCTGCTGGTGCGGCGCGATGCCCGCTCGTACGCCGTGCGGGCACTGGGCACCAAGGAATACTTCGACTGCATGCGCGCCCGCGAAGTCATAGAGTGCGAGGCCATCAGCATGGCCGTCAGCAAGATCACCGATGCGCAGATCGATGCTCTGCAGGCCGATATCGAGACCCTCAACGCCGGTGAGCACAGCGAAGTCGAGCACTGGCATTTCGATGACCGCTTCCATGTGCTGATCGCCACGGCCAGCGGCAACGTGGTGTTCCCCCGGCTGGTGGAAGAGTTGCGCGTGAACGCCCGCCTGTTCCGCCTGCACAGCCCGCTGCACCGCCAGCGCGAAAACCACGACGAGCACGGCGAAATCGTCAAGGCCCTGCGCGACCGCGACGCCCAGCGCGCCAGCGCCTTGATGCGCGAGCATTTGCGCAACCTGCAGGAAGACGTGAAGCGGGCGCTTACCGATTGAGGTGTGGGCTATCGGGCTGCAGTCGGTGCTATTTAATATGTAGCTGTTTGCGCACGTGGATATTGCGCTGGAGGCCTGAAGCGCATGAGGTATTCGATGCCGTAGGTGTTGTGATATTTTTAGTGGATACGCGAATGTGGTTCGTCGATGGCGGGCATCGACTACAACCAAGCATGCCCGACTGCTTTCCAGTCGATGCACAAATACCCAATCTACTGAAGATATGCCACTTGCGACACCCAGTTCAAACGTAAGGCTTGTTTGGCCAGAACCTACCTATCTTCCCGGCTATGTCGCGGCATTGGAGAAGGGGTGGTCGCCCAACAATCTCCGGCCAGAGTTTGCGCAAGAAGAACTCTTGTTGATACAAGCTGACTCCGCTCGTTTTCTCGACAGTCTCGTCGACCGGGAAGCTAGAGGTGATCCTGTAAAGCTTCCAGATGGAACGACGGTACCTCGTCTGCCCGGGTATAGACGTTGGTTGTGGGATGGCGAGTTTTGCGGCAGCATAGGCCTGCGGTGGTCTTCAGGAAGCAATACATTGCCCGACTATTGCCTTGGCCATATTGGATACAGCGTTGTGCCGTGGAAAAGTGGACGGGGCTACGCAAAAGAGGCGCTCCGCTTACTGTTGCTCGATACGCTCGCCGAGGGGCTGAGTTATGTCGAAATCACCACTAGCCCTGAAAACTTGGCGTCACAGCGGGTGATTCGGGCCAATGGCGGTGTTCTGGTAGAAGCGTTTGTCAAATCACCATGCCTTGGCGGCACACCGGAACTCCGATTCCGCATCGATGTTTGAGACCTGCTGTCGCAAATGTTGTGCGAAGAACCGAGCAAGCGACAAACATTGAACCGATGCGTACGCAAGGTGGTGACAAAGGCAGAATGCTGCCAGGAGCGGCCTTTAGCCGCCATGGGTTTATTTCATTCCTTTTGCTGTGTAACTCAGTGTAGCTGGAGGTGTCGGTCATACTGACACTCCTGCAAAACAAGGGATGCCATGTGGAAGAAATGGGTAGGATGGGCTGCATTGCTGGGTGTATCGCTTGGGGTCTTCGTCGGGCTGGGATTTCACTTTTGCTGGAACAAGTCCGAATGGGCATCGTGGGTTCAAGCCGTTGGCTCGATTGCTGCAATTCTGGCTGCTGCGCGAATTGCCAGTTGGCAGGCCTCTGCAGCTAAACGCGAGTTTGACGCTCGCAGGCAAGATGAGAAGTTGACTAAAGCGTTAACCATCAAATACGTTCTGAGGAGAGCGCGCCTCATTGTCGATAACGCTGAGCGGGTCGCTTTGGGCACCCACCACGCAAAAAACATTGCCGTGGAGCAAGTAGCTTCTATGCAATTGTCCCTTCGAGCAATTCCTGTTTTTGAGATTCCCTCGCCTGAACTGGTCTTTCAGCTTCAAAGAGTTGATCGCGATTTGATGTACGTCACTGCGATCATCGAGCGAACCGCAACCCGCGTGGAGTTTGGCAAACGTCCGCCGACAGCGTTTGTTAAACGTATTAAAGACAGGATCGCCGATGCTGTCGAGGAATGTGATTTGATCATCAAGAGAAATTCCACCCCAGGCCGTGCTTTGCACTAACCCATCCACTGCCGCTAAAGGTTGGATGTATGGCCGCTTTCGGGCGAAACAACCGGCGGCTTCGGGTCCCGAGGCCGAGATACCCGCTGCACCAACTCAGCCCGTCAGCCGTCCCATCGAGAGAGACAACCTGCGGTTGTGAAATAGCAGAGAGTCAAGTTGTCTTGCGTCAAACGCAATCATGCTATTTTTTCAATAGCTGTCTGTGCACATTCCATCGGCGCTAGCGCGGTATTTCAACCTTCATGCCTTCTATGGTGCAGCTCTTCCCCGTGCGCCGGCACTGGTCGTCTTCGCGCCAGTAGCCACCGTGGCTGACGCAGCCAGTTTGGCAGATCACCCAGTCCGCTGCTGCGTGGTGGGCTTCTATATCTTCGGCGGTCGGGGGCTCCAGCTGCACCAGGGTTTCGCGCAGCCAGGCCAGCATGGTGTCGCGCAGGATGACGCGGGCGCGCAGGCGTATGACCTGGGCTTGCAGGGCGTGGATCTGCTGCTGGTAGTCCACCACCAGGCTGCTCACACGGGCCTGGGCGCCGGCCAGCATGCGCACCAGGGCGGCGTGCTCGCAGGCCACGTCGGACGGCGGCGCGGCCACCAGCATCAGCGGCTGGCGTTGCAGTACATGGACGCGGGCTTCCTGGGTCACCATGGTGGTCTCCGTTGTGGGGCGTTGTGGGTCTATGCCATCAAGAGGTGCGGGCAGCCGTCAGTCTGGATGCGGACGCTTCGCAGCAGCACGGCCTGGTTGGCGTAGTGCAGGTTCAGGTCATGCAGTACGGCGACTATGCCCACGCCGCGGCTGTGCGCCCAGTGCGGGCAAGTTGGGCTCGGGCGCACTCGCTGCCGACCACGGCCTGGGCTTCCAGGTACATGCTATGGGTACTCATACTCTGCGCGGTATGCGGATGCCGTCGCTCAGTAGCAGCACGCGGCTGCCGTCCATGCCGCGGATGTTGAAGTCCGCATTGCTGTCGAGCCCGGTGTTGCCCGAGGCCAGAGTGAAGCGGGCCAGCGCGCGCTTGACGGCCGTTGTAACGATGGATTGGGCATGTGCAGACAGCATGGAGCCAAAGCAAAGGCTGATCAGCCAAGCGATCTCGCGCAAGGCGAAAGGAGAGGAGTGCAGACGACGCGCCACAGTAAAACCTGACAACAGTTGAAAAGGGTCAAGGGCTGGCTGGTGGGCGGTGCAAACAGCGTGGAGTGCGCGCTGGACCGGCGGGGGTGGCTAGCTGGGATGTGAAAGCATTATATGAGAATAATTCTCATTTGATGTAATTGTTTTGTGTTGTCTTGCGCTTGTAAACGAACAGTTTGCTATTATTTTTATAGCTTTAGGCGTGGGTACTGCTTGCGTCAGAAGATGATTTAGCTTGGGAATTCGGGGCGACTGCGTCGCCGACTTGTTTGACCCGACCCCGCACGCGCTTGGTGAGCAGGTGGGGAGTACATGTACACGGGGTGCTCGCCTTGCATTGACTTCGGGGTAAATGCTGATGGGGTATACGTGGATATCTGTTTGTGTATCAAATGCCGCTCAATCATTATTAGGTTGATATGGAAAGTTTCCATACCATCCGTTGCCTGCGCCACATTCGCTTACGAAGCGACGAGCAATAAAAATTCTAGGAGACAGGCACAGTGCGAACCTCTGCGGCATATCCGCTCGCTTTCCCTTTGCCTGCGGGCGCCGTGTTTGAACGCGTTGGCGTTTTCCGGGATTCAATCCTGATAAACCGCTGTGCATATGCTTTTTCATGGGCTTGGCAGCCCAGTAGTTCAAAACAACCCATTTAATCCATAAAACAAGTGTAAATAATGAGAATAATAAAAAAATGGGGGGTTGGTCATTTTATTTTCTGTGTGCTTCTCATATTGGGGTTGGGTATATATTTTTTCCTTGAAGAAACTCAGCCCTTGCCCGAAGAAAATTTGGGTGCCCTTGATGCTGGAAGTGTGACTCTGCCTTTAGCAAAACAGGTACCGCAAAATTCCCCATGCATTACGGGAGCAGATGTGACTGCCGGTACTGGATGCCAGCCTGCAGTGGCAGTGCGTGAGCCGTTTCAGAATGAAAAGCCCCCTTCAAATACCGTGGGAATACCCGCGCAATTACGGCTGGCCAGCAAATGCAGAGGGGCAAATGCCGCCGAGATTGAAAAATCTGGTATCGATTGCCGACAAGAAATTCAAGAGGCAGCGAATACCGTCAAGCAGCTTGAGGAGCGTTTTGCCAAGGGAGATGGGCGTTCCGCTAGCGAGCTTGGAAATGAATTGCGGCGAAATATTGCACAAAATGAAGACACGGTAGCGGGTAAAGAATATAAAAATACATTAATTCATGTGGAGGAGGTTCTATATCAGGCAGCAGCTTCGGGCGATAAGGCTGCTGCCATGGCTTATTACTCAAAGGAGCGTGCACCGGTTGAATGATCAATTTTTACAGCACAATTTTAAAGAATTAAAATAACTGGAGACATTTATGAAATTGAAGATAAAAAAATCAAAGATCTATGCTGGCATTGCATTCTTTGTCATTGGGGGCGCGTATTCATCGGTCTTGCTGGCGGCGCCCACTAATTTTCTTAATAAAGACCAGTTGCTAACAGCGTATGCCCCTGATGGGGATTGGTATAAATCTAATATTCCATTTCTAGATATATCCAATCCTAAAATCCAGGAAATTTACTACTACCGCTGGAATGTACTGAAGTCGCATATGCGCAATGTGGGCAACAAGGAGGTTTTCACGGAATTCCTCAACGCCATGGGTTGGGACCAGGCTCCCAGCAACACGATTCCCGATGCGGCGGGCTTTCATATCACCGAAGGGCGTTGGCTAAAGGATCGCCGTCCGGTGAATGACTACATCAGCCACTGGTATTCGAATGCGGACCCACGCCAATTCAGCGAGTGGATCAGCGATGCCGCCTACCAGAAATACCTGGTGGATAGCGACAAGAGTTTTGTGGTGAATAACCTGGCCAATATGAAACGGGTTTACAACGCATGGAACGACCACTATGACGCGTCCCGTGGGCTCTATTGGCAGGTGCCGCTGAACGATGCCACCGAATACACCATTGCATCCATTGACGCTAGTGGCGGTAATGACGGTTTTACCGGGGGCGACGCCTTCAGGCCATCCATTAACAGTTATATGTATGCCAATGCGAAGGCGATCAGTAATATCGCTGCACTGGCTTCGGATACTGCTACTGCCAATGATTTTGCCGGTCGTGCATCCGCGATTAAAACGAATTTGCAAAATAGCCTTTGGAATTCGTCCTTCAACCATTTTGTGGACAGATATAAAGTATCCAACCAATACGTTCAAAATTGGAACTTTATCCGTGGTCGGGAATTGGTAGGGTATGCGCCGTGGTATTACGGCCTGCCAGACAACAATGCCACCTTTAATACGGCATGGACGCATTTGATGGATACGTCCAAGTTCTATGGCCAATTTGGCATCAGAACCAACGAACCCAGCTACCAATATTACATGCGGCAATACCGGTACGACGCCGCAACCAAATTGCGCGAGTGCCAGTGGAATGGCCCAAGCTGGCCATTCCAGACAACCCAGTTACTGGGCGGCATGGCCAATCTGCTCAACAATTACACGCAGACCAACGTGTCTCGCAGCGACTACATCAAGGTTTTGAACCAATACACGGTGCAGCATTACAAGAATGGCAAGCCGTATTTGGTGGAAGACTATGACCCGGATGTGGGTGGCCCGATCGTCGATTTGCCGGAGCGCAGCCAACACTATTTCCACTCCGGGTACATCGATCTGGTTATTTCCGGGTTGGTGGGTCTGCGGCCACGCGGCGACGATGTGTTGGAGGTGAACCCCCTGATTCCCACCAGCAGCAGCGATCCGAACTATGTGAGCTACTTTGCTCTTGAAGACGTTGCCTACCATGGCCACTCCCTGACCATTCTGTGGGATGCAGCGGGTACCCGCTACGGTCAAGGTGCCGGCCTGTCCATTTATGTCGATGGCACGCGGGTAGTCGGCCCGGCGGCGCTGGGCAAGAAAACCATCAATATCGCTGCGCCCATCGTGGCCGGCGCGACTGTTGGCGCCCAAAACTATGCGGTGAATGTGTCCGGCAGCGGCTATCCCGCTGCGTCAGCGTCTTTCAGCTATTCCACCGATCCGGCTGGAAAAGCCAATGACGGCCGGATTTGGTACTACCAGGATACGAAGAACCGCTGGTCGTCCTTTTCCTCGGGCAATGCCGTTGACTGGTATGCGGTGGACTTTGGCGCTACCAAGACGGTCTCGTCCGCGAAGCTGTATTTCTTCAGTGATGAGACCGGCCTGAAAGCCCCCACCAGCTACAACCTTCAGTACTGGAATGGCAGCGCGTGGGTCAATATTCCGAACCAGGTCAAGTCGCCTGCAGCGCCGCTGGGGAATACGGTCAACACCGTCAATTTCTCTGCGGTCAATGCGTCTCGCATTCGTGCGGTGTTCAACAATGCGTCGGGCTTCTACACCGGGATGAGCGAGTTTGAAGTCTATGGCAACGGCATTGCCAGTGGCTCCAGGTACCGCATGGTCAACTTCAATAGTGGAAAAGTGTTGGGCATTGCTGACGCGGCAACAACCGACGGTGCGTCAGCGCTGCAGTGGGCCGATAACGGAACGTCTGACCACAACTGGATCATCGAGCTGCAAAGCAGCGGGTTCTACAAGATCCGCAATGTGTTGAGCGGCAAGGTGCTTGGCGTCACCGGCATGTCCACTGGCAACGGCGCCCAGGTCATCCAATGGGCAGACACCGGGACAGCGGACCACGAATGGAAGATTGAATCGACAGACAACGGCACCTACAAAATCACCAACCGCAACAGCGGCAAGGTGCTGGCCATAACCAATGCCGCGACAAACGATGGCGCCCTGGCGCTTCAATGGAGTGACGTGGGCTCTCTGGACCAGCGCTGGGCATTGACGATAGACAGCGGGTTGACCTCCAATGCCATTTACAAGGTTGTCAACCGTAACAGTGGCAAGGTTCTGGGTGTCACAGGCATGTCGACAAGCGATGGCGCGCAGGTGGTTCAATGGGCTGACTCAGGTACAGCCGACCACAAATGGCGTGCTCGGCTGCTCAATGACGGTACGTACGCGTTTGTCAACGTCAATAGTTCCAAGGTACTGGGCATAGACCAAATGATGTCTTCCAACGGCACCAAGTCGGTCCAGACCCCTGACTCCGGTATAGCCGGAAATCTTTGGAAAGTAGTGGATGGTGGCAATGGCTACTACAAGCTGGTGAACAAGTTCAGCGGCAAGGTGCTCGGTATTGATAGCATGTTGACGACGGACGGCGCCAATGCTTTGCAATGGTCCGACAACGCAACCAATGACCAACTCTGGACATTTACAGCAACCCAGTAAATGAAGGCTAGAGGCCGCTGTTGCGGCTGTCTACGGGCGTCTGGATCAAGCAGTGCCATGGATTGTTTGTCCACGAGCGCTGTCCGCTTTGGGGTACTTTTTGTAGCCTGAGGTTGCTGCAGTATTGATAGCTACTAGCGTAGGTTCCTCCTGCGCTAGTAGGCTATTTGGCTTGAGATTTTGGGGTGGGTGTGGCGCCGTCAACGTCCCCAGTGGGGGATGCCAATGGCGTCCACAACCCCCAAATGATTTACAAGCCGAATCGGTCTCTGGCGCAAGAAGAACCTGCGGTACTAGCTATCAATTTGAGAGTAAACGTTCGTCCGGCCGCATGGCCTCGCGCCGTGCAGAGCGTAAACGCCCCTATGCCCGCTACACCAGCAGACTGGGCGACGCCTGCGCCAAGGTCGCGCAGCCGCACAGCGCCATTGCAATCTCCAGCTCATCCCGCAGCAGCCGCAGCACATGGGCTACGCCCACCGCACCCGCATTCGCCAGGCCATACACATAGGGCCGCCCCACCAGCACGGCGCTGGCGCCCAGGGCGATGGCTTTGAGTACATCCGTGCCACGGCGGATGCCGCCGTCTACCAGCACCGGCATGCTGCCGGCTACAGCCTCCACGATGCGCGGCAGCATCTGAACGGTGGCGGGGACGGTGTCCAGTGTGCGGCCGCCGTGGTTGGAGACGACCAGGCCGGCCACGCCCAGCCGGGCGGCCTGGGCCGCGTCGGCGGGGTGCAGCACGCCTTTGAGCAGCACGGGCAGGCGGGTGTGCGACTGTAGCCAGGTCACGTCGCCCCAGGTGGGCGCCACGTCGCCCAGGCCGCCACACAGACCGGGGCCGGTGGGCGCGGGGGCCAGGTCGGCCAGGTGCACGGCGCTGATGCCAGGCGGCAGCTGGAAGCCGGCGCGGCGCTCGCGGTCGCGGGCGCCGTGGGCCGGGGCGTCGACGGTCAGCACCAGGGCTTCAAAGCCGGCGTGTTCGGCGCGGCGCACCAGGTCGAGGGTGAAAGCGCGGTCGTGCTGGATATAGAGTTGGAACCATAAAGGGCCTCTGGCGCTTTCAGCACCTGCGGCAGAAGCTACGTTTTCCATAGCAATGCTGGACTGGGTGCTGAGTACCAGGCCCGCGCCCAGGGCTGCTGCTGCGTAGGCCGTGGCCAGCTCGCCATCTGGGTGGGCCATGCGCTGGTAGGCCACGGGCGCCAGCAGAATGGGGTGGGCCAGTTCGCGGCCCAGCAGCGTGGTGTGGGTGTGGCCACCGGTCAGGTTTTGCAGCACGCGGGGCAGCAGCTGCAAGCCGTCCCAAGCGCTGCGGTTGGCGCGCAGGGTGATTTCGTCTGCCGCGCCGCCGCTGAAGTAGGCCCAGGCATTTGCGTCCAGCACGGTCTGGGCGTGGCGGGCGTGGTCTTCCAGCGTGACCACGCCGGGCGGGATGCTGGCGACGCGCGGGGTGCTCATGTATCAGCCCACATGCGCAGGAGATTGTGATAAGTACCGGTGAGGGCCGTGGTCTCTGGCGTTTCGCCGTGCTGCTGGCGCAGGCGCAGCAGGTTCATGTCCAGGTCGAACAGCAGCTGGCGCTGCTCCTGGCTGCGCACCATGCTCTCCACCCAGAAGAAGCAGGCCAGGCGCGCACCGCGGGTGACGGGCGCCACCTGGTGCACGCTGGTACCAGCATAGACCACCAGGTGGCCGGCGGGCAGCTTGATGGACTGCGGGCCGGCGGCATCCTGCACCAGCAGCTCGCCGCCGTCGTAGTCGGCCGGGTCGCTGAGGAACAGGGTGCAGGAGATATCGGTGCGCACGCGCAGGCCGGTGTCGGGGGCGAAGCGCACGGCGTTGTCCACGTGCGGGCCATAGAAGTTGCTGCTGCCCTGGTAGCGGTTGATGCGCGGGGTGAAGACGCGTTTGGGCAGGGTGGCCGAGAAGAATGTGGGGTTGCGGTCCAGCCCGCGCAGTACCAGGGCGCGGATCTGGCTGGCGGCGTCGCAGTCGTGCGGTAGCTGCTCGTTGTTCTTGACCTCGCGGGCCTGGCTGCCGGCACTGTCGCGGCCATCGGCCCAGGGAGCGTGGTCCAGCAGTTGGCGGGCGTGCAGCACTTCTTCGGGGCTGAGGATGTCGGGTAGGTGGAGCAGCATGGGGGAATTGTCGTAGCTCGTGAAAAAGCCGCCCGAGAATACGTTCCCAGGGCGGCTTGGTTGGCGTGCCGTGGCTTAGAACTTGACGGTCAGCGTGGTTTGGAAGATGCGGCCGGCGCCGGGCACATAGTGGCCACGGTATAGCGCGTCAGCGTACAGCTTGTTGGCCACGTTGGTCAGGTTGGCCTTGAGGGTCATGCTGTCGTTGATGGCATATTCGGCCATCAGGTCGGCGGTCATGAAGCCGGGGGCTTCCCAGGCGGGGGCGGTCACGTCGGCGGGCGCTTGCTTGCTGCGGAAGTTGATACCGACACCGGCGCGCAGGGCGGGGGTGAACTGGTAGGTATTCCACACCGTACCGCTGTGCTTGGGGCTCAGGCCGGGGCGGTCACCCACGCGGTTACCCACGGTGGTGGCGGTAGAGGCCGCAATGTCCACACGGGCCACGGGCATCCACATGTAGGAGCCGTAGATTTCCCACGCGGTGGTCAGGCGGCCGGTGACGTCCAGCTCGAAGCCGGCGGTATGGCGCTTGCCCGATAGCAGCAGGCGGTCTGCCGCGGTGTCCGGGTCGGTGTTGCGCTCGTTGAACTTGGTGGAGCGGAACAAGGCCAGGCGTGTGGTGAAGCGCTTGTCGGCCGAGTCCAGCTTGGCACCGACTTCGATGTTTTCGCTGCGTTCCGGGTCGGTGTTGGCGCTTTGCGCGTTGTACGAGTAGGTGTCGCCCGAGGTGTTGAACGAGGTGCCCCAGGAGAAGTGGTACGAGTCCAGCACGTTGGGCTGGTACAGCACGCCAGCGCGCTTGCTGATGGCCGAGATGCTTTGCTTGTAGCTGGCAGTGCCTGCACCGGTGGTGACGCTGTAGGTATCGTACGTGCCATCCATGCTGTCGTAGCGCAGCCCTGCCAGCACCTTCCAGGTGGGCGTGATTTGCACCATGTCTTGGGCGTAGATGCCGTAGGTGTTGTTCACGAAGCCGCTGGATTGGCGAATGGTGCGCACCGATTCGTCGATGGCAGCGCCGTCATTGGGTGTGCCTGCCAGTGTGTTGGGCTTGGTGGGGACCACTCCGCCTTGTGCGGCGGTGAGTGCGGAGAAGGCGATCTTTTCCTCACGCGAATAGTCCACACCGGCCAGCACCGCGTGGCCCAGGCCCCAGGCGTCGAACTTGCTGCTCAGGTCGCTTTGCAGGTTCAGGGTTTCCAGGTTCTGGATTTTCAGCTGGGTGCCACGGGTGAATACGGTGCTGTCGCTGAAGTTGCCCAGGTCCACAGCCTGGCCACCAGGTTGCAGATTGGCAGCAGCAAAGCGCACCGTACCAGCGCGCTGGTTGCGGGTGAAGCGGCCTTTGCGGAACGAGGTCTTCAGCTCGGTGTCCGGGGTGAAGCGGTGGGTGTGGCTGATGGTGCCGACGTTGGCCGAGCCCGCGTTTTCATCGCTGGACATGCCGAAGTAGGCGCTGGGGTCCAGGCTGGTGATCAGGGTGTTGGCGGCGCTGGTGTCGCTGGCGTGGGCCTTGATCCATGGGATGCCGTAGTTCATGCCGTTGCGATTGTCCAGCGCATACAGGCTGACCGAGAACTCGTCCATCGAGCCGATGCCGAAGCGGTAGTTGGCGGCCAGACCATTCTTGTCGATGCTGCTACCGGCGCCGTTGTTGTCGGCCTTGGTGTACATGGCGTTGATGCGCAGCGCGGCATCGTCGGCGGTCTGGATGTTGAAGTCGCCGGTGACGCGGCGGAAGTCGTGGTTGCCCAGGGTGGTGGCCACTTCGGATTCGTTCTTCAGCAGGCCTTGCTTGCTGACCTGGTTGACCGCACCGCCGGTGGAGCCACGACCGAACAGCATGGACGCGGAGCCGCGCAGCAGCTCGATGCGGTCGTTGTTGAAGGTGTCGCGGTCGTAGAAAGCCGGGTCACGGATGCCGTCCAGGAAGATGTCGCCGGTGGACGCCAGCGAGAAGCCGCGCAGGCGGATGTCTTCCTCGCCACCTTCGGCGGCCTGGAAGGTCACGCCGGCGGTGTTGTGCAGCACTTCCTTCAGGGTATTGAGGTTGCGGTCAACGATCAGCTTTTCGGTCACCACGGTGATGGACTGCGGAATGTCGCGCAGCGCCTGCTGGCCCTTGCCGATGGTGGTGGTGGTGGCGCGAATGGCGTCCTTGCCCTCGGCCTGTTCCTTGACGACCACGGGGGCCAGGGACTTGGTGGCTTCTGCCTGCTGGGCTGCGGCGCTCAAGGAGCCGGCCAGCAGCATGGCGCCCAAGGGCAGCGCGGCATACGGAGTGGTGTGGGTTGCTGCGTTTTTAATAGCTGCTGACGCAGGTATTACCTGCGCTGGAGTGCTTTTTTTCTTGGAGGTTTTGTGTCGGGACATGGTAGTCAGCCTGAGAATAGAAAAGCTAAAACAATGGCTGGCTACCGCAGAAAAACGGCCCAAAACTGGGCCGTACGGATGGGCTGGCTACGAGGAAAGAACTGTGATGAATTGTAAATTAATGCGAATCATTCTTGTTATTTTTACTCAAAAAATAGGAATAAACAGGGTTTTGGGGCCTTGGAGCACGTTGCATGCTTGCAACATCTTTGAACACGTTCTGAGGCGTGGCTGCGTACCGTGCTGTGTTTACAAGAAATAGGCCGCTAGCGCAGGTTTTATCTGCGCCAGTAGCTATCTATTTAATAGTGGCAGCCCAGGCTGGTACGGGTCTGTTTGTTAGGCCGTTAGGGTCAGCCACTTGCCGTGGTTGTCCCAGTGCACCTTGTCCAGGTGGCGCTCCAGCGCGTGGTGGTCCTGCATGCCACGCACATCGCCTTGCGCGCCGCTGGCCAGCCAGTCAGCGCCCAGCGTGGCCAGGGCGCCGGCTTCGGGCAGGGGCTGCTGGCTGGGGGCTTCACCCTGGGCCGACCACCAGGCCAGTTGACCGGCACGGGTGGCGCTGATGACGAAGCGGTCGGTGGCCTGTGGGCCGCTGCCGGGCACAAAGGCCACGTCGCCCGCATAGCCGCCCAGGGCCAGCGCGGGCGGCAAGGGCACGCTGCGCAGGCCCGAGCCATCCAGCAGCGCCAGCAGCGGTGCACTGCGGCGGGCTTGCAGGTCGGTGTGCTCGGCTTGCATGGCCACGGCGATGGTGCCGTCGGGCGCGCGGGCCAGGTGGCGCAGACTGAGATATGGGTCGTCTACCCGCCAGGCTTGGCGCTGGGTGCCGGTCTTGGCGTCCAGCCGGGCAATCGACGAATCCATGCGGCCGATATTGAGCTTGGTGCGGCCGGTTTCCGGCAGGCTGAGCAGGCCACCATTGGCGACCAGCAGGCTGCCGTCGGGCTCTACCAGCACCATGTGCGGATCGAGCCCGCCGCTGGGGAATTCGGCCCGCTTTTCCAGGCTCAACGGGTCGCGTACGGCGATCATGCCGGCGCCAGTGTCGGTATTGGTTTCGGTGGTGTAGAGCGCGCTGCCGTCCAGCGCATAGCTGGCGTGGCCGCAGAGCACGCGGTCGTCTTCGATGTCATGCCAATGCACGGCGCGGGCGGTGCGGGTGTCGAAGCGCAACAGGTACTCGCCCGGGCGGCGGGCCACGGCCAGGGCGTGTGTGGGTTGGCCCAGGGCGCTGTGCTGCACCAGCACCTCGTGGGCGCGCTTGGGCAGGGCCACGCCGCGCGGGTTGCTGCCCAGCTGCCAGACGCCGGCCCAGGCCTGGTTGTCGCCGCCGCTGGTCCAGGCGGTCAGCAGGCCGGGGCGGGCTGCGCTGGAGGCATGCAGAGGCAGGGCCGATGTGGTTGCGGCTGTGGCGGCGGCGAAGGCCAGCCAGTCGCGGCGGCGCAGGGTGTAGGGCTGGGTCACCGTCTTAATCACCATCCGACTCCGAGAATCCGACCATGGTTTTCAGCTCGGGGGCGATCTTGTCTTCCATCAGCTGCTTGGTCTTGGCCAGGGCTTGCATGGCGGCGGTAACGCTCGCTACATGGCGGGGATCTGCCGCCTGCATGCGGGTGTTGAGCTCTGCGACAGCCGTTTCCAGCTGGGCCGACAGGGCCAACTGGTTGTCGCCGGCCAGATAGCCATTCAGGCTACCTTGTTCCTGGGCGCGGCCGGTGCCAACCAGGAAGTGCTGCAAGCTGGTCCAGGCGGCCTGCCAGGCGGCGCGGGTGTTGCCGCTGGTGGCGCGTGGCCAGTCGCTGGCGCGGCCGCTGCGTGCGGGTTTGCCCATCTTCTTCCAGCGCAGCTGCTCGAAGCCGCCCACGGCTTGGCTGAACCATTCGTGGAATACGGTGAGGGCGGTCTCTGGCGTCCAGTTCTGCTGCGCCATGGTCTGGAAGTCGGCCAGCACGGCCTGGGCTTCGGCTGCGCAGGCTTCGGCCAACTGGGCTGCGTAGTAGCACTGGGCGGCGTCCGGGGCACGCTGCCACAGTAGCCATTCCAGCGCCGGCAAGCCTTTGGCTGGCGCGCCGAGTTGCTCCAGCGCAGCAGCGTCTGCGGGCGGGGTTTGCACGGCGGCTGTCACCATGGCTGGGCGGGTAGGCCAGAAGTCCACGCTGCGGGCGCTGCGCCGCTCCAGCAGCGGACCGACGGACACGGCCGACAGCCGCTCCCAGTCGAGCATGGCGGCGCGCCAGGCATCGCGTGCGGGCTGCAGGCTGCAGCCGTCAGCGAGCCGGTCGCGCAACACGGCGGTGGAGTGGGCAAAAGCTTGCGCAGCGGGCACAAAGTGCAGCTGCAAGCCGTTGCGTACCAAGTCGGACGGGGTATAGGCCGGGCTGGCGATGCGCGCGGGCAGGGTGGCGGCACCCGCAGCATGGCATAGCGCGCCCAGGCCCAGGCTTAGGCTCAGGGTAAGCCAGCTTCGGCGGTCGATCAGAGCTGTCACAGCTTGGCTTTCTTTAGAACACGTTCTTAAAGGGAGTTCACGAACTTCACCAGCGCATCGCGGTCGGCCTTGGGCATTTTCAGCACCTGCTGGCGGGACGCTTCTGCCTCGCCACCATGCCACAGAATGGCCTCCATGGTGTTGCGGGCCCGGCCGTCATGCAGCTGGAAGCTGTGCTCGTTCACATCGGGCACCAGGCCCAGCCCCCACAGCGGCGCGGTACGCCATTGCTGGCCATTGGCCAAACCATCCGGGCGGCCATCGGCCAGGCCGGAGCCCATGTCGTGCAGCAGCAGGTCGGTATAGGGGTAGATCTTTTGCCCGCTGAGTGACGGGAAGGGCGATGTGCCGGTGGTATACGAGGGCCGGTGGCAGGCCGCGCATTGCGCCTGGGTAAACAGGGCCTGGCCCCGGCGCACGTCCAGGTCATTGAAGTTGCGCCGGGCCGGTACCGCCAGTGTGGCTTCGTACAGGATAACTTTGTCTAGCAGGGCGTTGTCTATCTCCGGACCGCCATCCTTGCCGCCACGTGGGGCAGCCAGGCAGGACTTCTGCTTGGGTGTGCAGTTCTCATGCGGGAAGTGCGCCGAGGTGATGCCGATGTCGCCATTGAAGGCGGCGGCGGTCTGGTGCGCCAGCGAGCCAGTGTTGGCCTTCCAGCCAAAGCGGCCCAGCACTTCCTTGCCGGCAACGGGGTCGAACACGCGGTTGGCCTGGCCCTTGATGGCGTCCGTGCGGCTGCTCTGCTGCTGCACATTGGCCAGCACGTCGGCCTCGGCAATTGCGTCCAGCAGGCCCACGCCCGGCATTTGCTGGGCCAGGCGGGGGCTGACCATGGTGTGGGCCTGCATGGGGCCGTAGCCGAGGTGGGTAAAGCTGTAGTGGGGCTGGCGCAGGCTGTAGCCGGTGCCGTCGGCAAACTGGCCGGGCAGCTCGGTATAGCGGATGCGGACCTTGCCCTCAGGCTTCACATCTTGCACCGCCAGGTTGGTGAACTGGTCACCGTACGTGGGTTCGGGAAAGGGTTTGCCATCCGGGCCTATCACCGATAAGCGGAACAGCAGGGCAATGGGTTGCTCGCTGGCCAGCCCGTTTTTAAAGGTATTCGGTGGCGCGCCGCGTCCGTCCTGGGTGTGGCAACCGCCGCAGGAGCGGGCCAGGAACAGCGGGCCCAGGCCGTCGCGGGCGGCGGTGGAGGAGGGGGCTTCCACCCAGTTGCGCCGGAAGAAGGAGTTGCCGATGGCAAATGCCGTGCGGCCTTCTTCGTCCAGATTGGCGGCGGGGAAGGAGAAGGCATTCAGCCCCACTTCAAATACCGTGGTGTTGCCGCCAGGTTTTTCTTCGGAGGGGTCGGGTTCGGAGGTGGACACCGCCAGGGCCAGCCAGCTGGCGCTGGCCCCGGCGAATGCCAGCGCCAGCAGGCGCAGGGTCTGCTGGCTGGCGAAAGTGGGCATATGCTTACTTGTCCTTGGGCTCGGAAATGCTCAGCTTGTTGATGCCCACGACCTTGGCTGCATCCACAAAGTCCTTGCTTTGCAGCTTCAAGGATTCGACCACGGCCTGCAGGCGTTTGCGGCCCTCTGGGTCCACGATCTCGCGGTCAAAAGGAGGGTGGATGTCTTCGGCAGCCTTGACCGTTGCGGCGACATGGCTGCTGGTGCGTTCGGCCACGCCAGCGTCCTTGGCGGCAACCAGGTCGCGCAGGGAGGCGCCTTGCAGCACGCTGCCGTCGGCACGCTTGAAGCGGCCCAGCCAGACGTTTTCAATGCCGGTGGCATTGGCTACGACGTCGCGGTGGGTGTTGTCGGAGAAGCAGGAGTGTTCGTCCTCCTGGTTCTTGGAGGCCAGAGCCACCTCGATGCGTTCACCCGCCAGTTCACCACGCGACAGCGAACCTACGCCAACCAGCATATTGCGCAGCGCGTTGGTGCCGGACTTCTCAAACTTGGCGCGGTAGTTCTTGGCGTCCGGTGCCCAGGCCTTGACCATGTCGCCCAGATCGTTGACCAGCAGCTCCGTAATCACCTTCAGGTATTCGCGGCGGCGGTTGGCGTTGGGTGTCTTGCCGTCCACAAAGTCTTCGAACGATCGGTCGCCCGGGCCGGTTTCGCTCAAGTCCTGGCCCCACAGCAGGAACTCAATGGCATGCCAGCCGGTGGCAATGTTCTCTTCGCCGCCACGTTCGTTCAGAGCGGACAGGCTCTTGGCGTTGATCTTGACTTTGGGGTTGTTGATGATGCCGGACTTGGGCTTGCCCACCACATAGTCCACATAGGCCTCGTCCATGGGCCAGGCGTTGATGCGACCTTCGGGGCCGTTCTTGTCGTCAATCGGACCGGCGTAGAAGCGGAAGGCTTCGGTCTGGCCGTAGAACTCGCGGGCGGCTAGCCAGGCTTTGCGGGCTTTGGCCAGGCCGTCTGCGCTGGGGTTGGCGATGAACTCCGCAATCGCGGTGTGCATGGCCTGGGCTGTGGTGAGGGTGTCTTCGTAGCTGGCGTGTACCAGGCGGCCATAGTGCGCAGCCACGGTTGCGGAGGTGACGGAGGCCGTCGTTTGGGCAGCAGGCTGCTCGGTCGTCTGGGCATGTGCGGCAAAGGCCGTCAGGAGCGCGGCGCTCAGCAAGAGAGATTTCACAGCAAGAGTCCTTGGAATGCAGGCCGTGAACAGCAAGACTTTTGCAATTGACACAACCTTTTTGACTGTGAATTGTAATGCGACTGATTCTTGATATTGTTTGTATATAGGATGTAAAAAAGCCTGGAACCACTAGCCGTGGTGCCAGGCTTTTGTACTAGGACGGTTGTGTTTAACCGTCCAGATTGATTTTGTCTGTCAGCTCTTGCAGCACGGTCGCGGCGCGGTCGTTTTCTACCTGGCAGGTGCCGGCCGCATGGTGGCCGCCGCCGCCGTACTGCAGCATCAGCTCACCCACATTGGTCTTGCTGCTGCGGTCCAAGATGGACTTGCCGGTGGCGAACACCGTGTTTTGCTTCTGCACGCCCCACATCACGTGGATGGAGATATTGGTTTGCGGGAACAGCGCATAGACCATGAAGCGGTTGGTGGCCCAGATGGTTTCTTCATGGCGCAGGTCCAATACCACCAGGTTTTTGTGCACGGTGGCGCAGCGCTCGATCTGGGCCTTGGCCTTGGTGGCGTGTTCCTGGTAGACCTCGACACGCTCTTTCACGTCTGGCAGCTTCAGGATGTCGTCGATGCCGTGGTTGCGGCAGTACTGGATCAGATCCATCATCAGCGCGTAGTTGCTGATGCGGAATTCGCGGAAGCGCCCCAGGCCGGTACGTGCGTCCATCAGGTAATTGAGCAGCACCCAGCCGGTGGGGTGGATGATTTCATCGCGAACATACTGGGCCGAGTCGGCCTTGTCCACGGCATCCATCATGTCGGCGGTGATGTTCGGGAAGGCCTTGGCGCCGCCGTAATAGTCATACACCACGCGGGCTGCCGACGGGGCCTTGGCGTCGATGATGTGGTTCTTTAGCCCGCTTTGGTTGCGTATGGTTTCCGACAGGTGGTGGTCGAACGCCAGGTGGGCACCGGCCACGTAGGGCAGGTTGGTGGTGATGTCACGGGAGGTGATATCCACTTTGCCGTCTTGCATGTCCTTGGGATGGACGAATTTGATTTCATCCACCATGTCCAGTTCGTTCAGCAGCACGGCGCATACCAGGCCATCAAAGTCACTGCGCGTGACCAAGCGGAATTTTTCTGTGCCCATGGAATCCATCCTTTATAAAGAAGACGCAAACGATCACGTAAAGCGTCTTGATTATGCTTCCACGGCGTTGGGCGATAGGGCCTAAAACCTGCTTGGCAAAAGAATGTTTTTGTCTACGTTGCCGATCTGGGTATGGCCACAAAAAGCCATGGTGACGTCCAGTTCCTTGTGCAGGATTTCCAGGCATTTGGTGACCCCGGCTTCGCCCATTGCACCTAGCCCGTATAGAAAGCTGCGGCCTATCATCGTGCCGCGTGCGCCGAGTGCCCAGGCCTTCAGTACGTCTTGGCCCGAGCGGATGCCGCTGTCCATCCAGACTTCGATGTTAGAACCCACCGCGTCGGCAATGGCTGGCAAGGCTTCGATCGCACTGGGGGCGCCGTCTAATTGGCGTCCGCCGTGGTTGGATACCACCAGGGCGTCGGCGCCGCTGTTCACCGCCAGCTGTGCATCTTCCAGGTCCATGATGCCTTTCAGGATGAGCTTGCCGCCCCAGCGCTGCTTGATCCATTCCACATCGTTCCAATCCAGCTGGGGGTCGAACTGTTCTTTGGTCCAGGCACTGAGGGAGGACATGTCACTCACATTCTTGGCATGGCCCACCAGGTTGCCGAAGGTGTGGCGGCGCGTGCCCGCCATGCCCAGGCACCAGCGCGGCTTGGTCATGAGGTTCAGGATGTTTCTCAGCGTCGGCTTGGGCGGTGCGGTCATGCCGTTCTTCAAGTCCTTGTGGCGTTGGCCCAGCACCTGCAGGTCCAGCGTGAGCACCAGTGCCGAGCAACCTGCGGCCTTGGCGCGGTCCATCAGGGCCTCCATAAAGGCGCGGTCGCGCATCCAGTAAAGCTGGAACCAGAAAGGCTCCTTGGTGTGGGCCGCAATATCTTCCAGCGAGCAGATACTCATGGTGGACAGCGTGAAGGGAATGCCGAACTTTTCTGCGGCTCGGGCCGCCAGGATTTCTCCATCGGCGTGCTGCATGCCGGTCAGGCCGGTGGGCGCAATCGCGATGGGCATGGCGGCGTCTTGCCCCACCATCTTCACCCGTGTGCTGCGATTGGCCATGTTGACGGCTACCCGCTGGCGCAGCTTGATCTTTTGAAAATCCTCGGAATTTGCGCGATAGGTGCTTTCGGTCCACGAGCCGGAGTCGGCGTAGTCGTAGAACATGCGGGGTACACGCTTTTGCGCCAGAACGCGCAGATCTTCGATATTGGTAATGACGTTGGGCACACGGTTCTCCTGAATGCCTTGGATGCTAGCGGGCTTGACCGTGGTGCGGGCTGAAGAAATTTTGGAGTTCACCGCATTTTTCTCACACGGCCTACTTTGATGCTGGATTCCGTTGTAGAATGCGAGGCTACGCGGCTGTAGCTCAGTTGGATAGAGTACTTGGCTACGAACCAAGGGGTCGTGGGTTCAATTCCTGCCAGCCGCACCAAAATGTAAAAACCCGCAAGTGTTGAGCTTGCGGGTTTTTTTACGCCTATTTTTCAGATTTTGATTCAGCGGGTGTCAATTCGTTGTAGAATACAAGGCTTAGCGGCTGTAGCTCAGTTGGATAGAGTACTTGGCTACGAACCAAGGGGTCGTGGGTTCAATTCCTGCCAGCCGCACCAAAAACGTATAAGCCCGCAATCGTAAGATTGCGGGCTTTTTACATTGTGCTGTGAGGTGCCAATATCCATGAGCAAAGCCTTTACACGCGAAAGCGATGCGGAAGACGAAGACGTTGACGTCTCTCCTACGGCAGCCTTGCCCTCCGGCAGCAAGAACTACATGACGCCCGAGGGTTGCGCCCGTTTGCGCGCCGAATTCAATACCTTGATGGAAGTTGAGCGCCCGAAGATCGTGGATGTGGTCTATTGGGCTGCCAGCAACGGCGACCGCTCGGAAAACGGTGACTACCTGTACGGCAAAAAGCGCCTGCGGGAAATTGACCGACGCATTCGTTTCTTGACCAAGCGCCTGGAAATTGCGGAAGTGGTGGACCCATCGGTTCATTTCGGTAGTGATCAGGTATTTTTTGGTGCCACGGTGGTGTACGAAGACGCCTCGGGCCAGCAACGCACGGTGATCATACGTGGCATAGATGAGGCCGATACCTCCCAGGGCCAAGTCAGCTGGGTGTCGCCGATCGCGCGGGCGCTGTTGAAAGCCCGGGTGGGCGATGTCGTGCGTTTGCAGTCGCCCGTAGGTATGCAGGACATCGAGGTACTGCGTGTGGACTACCCTGCGCCAGGAGCGGCGGCCTAGCAGCAGGTTAGCCTTAGGATGCCGGTGTAATGCGCTGAGCCCGGATCACCGAGGGTGTGCGCTGTACGTGGCGCAGCGCTACCTCCAGATGGGCCTGGTCGCGCACAGAGATCACGAAGCGCAGGTCGTTTGCGCCATGCGCTTCTTCCTGGCCCATGTCGACCTGGGTGATGTCCACCTCGGCAACGGCCAGCGCGGCCGCGACCTTGGCCAGCACGCCTTTTCCGCTGGTGACGGTGACAACGATGCCGGTTTCGAACTGCCGCATCGGCTCATCCGCCCAGTCCACGGCAATAAACCGTTCACTGTCTTTGTACTGCAGGCGTTTGGCAACAGCGCAATTGGCGGTATGCACCGCCAAACCTTCTCCGCGCCCCAGGTAGCCGACGATGGCGTCTCCTGGAATGGGGCGACAGCAGCGTGCAAACTGCACCGAGGTGTTCTCGCTACCGTCCAGTATGACCGCGCCTTGTGAGACAGTCTCATGCGCCATATAGCGCTCACGTGACAGCAGCAACGCGTCAGGTTTCTCCCCCTTTTCCGCCAGCAAGTGCACCAGTCGTTTGGCGACGATGCTGGCAACCCGTTTGCCCAGGCTGATGTCGGTCAGCAGTTCAATCCGGCTACGGTTGCCGGTGAAGCGCAGCAGCTTGTCCCAGATGGGTTGCTGTTCTGGCGTGGACTCGGGTAATCGTTCCAGACCTTCGGCGCGCAGGGCTTGTGTGAGCAGTTTTTCGCCCATGCTTTCAGACTCGGTCTGCGCCATGCTTTTCAGGTGGTGGCGGATCTTGGAGCGGGCCCTGCCAGTCCGCACAAAGCCCAGCCATGCCGGATTCGGGGCGGAGACCGAGGCGGTGATGATTTCGATGATGTCGCCGTTGCGCAGCTCGGTGCGCAACGGTACCTGCTCCCCATTGATTTTGGCGGCAACCGTGCGGTCACCCACATTACTGTGGATGGCGTAGGCAAAGTCCACCACGGTCGCGCCGCGCGGCATGGCCATGATCTGGCTTTTAGGCGTGAAGACATACACGGCGTCGGGGAACAGGTCCACCTTGACGTGGTCCCAGAATTCCGCCGCATCGCGGGTTTCATCCTGGATGTCGAGCAGGGACTGCAGCCATTTGGTGCCAAGGCGCTCGGCTGTGGCGCTGTCGGCATCGTTGGTTTTGTAGAGCCAGTGGGCGGCCACGCCGGATTCCGCAACCAGGTGCATGGCCTCTGTGCGCATTTGGAATTCCACGTTTACACCCGACGGCCCTACCAGCGTGGTATGCAGGGATTGATAGCCGTTGAGCTTGGCAATCGCGATATGGTCCTTGAATTTGCCTGGCACCGGCTTATACAGTTGGTGCAGCACGCCCAGTGCGGTGTAGCAGTCGGTGACGCTGGAGACGATGACCCGGAATCCGTAAATGTCCGTTACCTGGGCAAAGGTGAGGTGCTTGTCGGCCATCTTTTGGTAGATGGAATACAGGGTTTTTTCGCGTCCAGCGATGCGCACCTGCATGCCTGTTTGCGCAAAGGTGTTTTCGACCTCTTGCTGTACTTTTTGCACCAAGTCGCGTCGGCGGTTGCGTGCCTTGGTCACGGCCTTGGCCAAAATGGCATAGCGCCAGGGGCGCAGGTGGCGAAACGACAGGTCTTGCAGTTCGCGGTAGGTCTGGTTGAGCCCCAGGCGGTGGGCGATAGGGGCGTAGATTTCCAGGGTTTCGGAGGCGATGCGTCCCCATTTCGACCGGGGCATGTCGCCCATGGTGCGCATATTGTGGGTTCGATCGGCTAGCTTGATCAGTATCACCCGGACGTCGCGGGCCATGGCCAGCAGCATCTTTCGGAATGATTCGGCCTGGTTTTCTTCGCGTGTGTTGAATTGCAGTTTGTCCAGCTTGGTCAAGCCATCGACCAGCTCGGCAACCGGTGCGCCAAAACGTTCGATCAGTTCCGATTTGGTCGTGCCGCAGTCTTCCATGGCGTCATGCAGCAATGCCGCCATCAGCGCCTGCGCGTCGAGCTTCCAGGCCGCGCACTGTGCCGCAACCGCAATCGGGTGCGTGATATAGGGCTCACCACTGTTACGCAATTGGCCCAGATGGGCTTCGTCGGCAAAGCGGTAGGCTTGCCGTACCTGCTCCACACTGGCGCTATCCAGGTAGTCCAGACTGGCCGTCAGGGCTGCGAAGCTGGCCGCCGCTGCGTTGGCTGCAGCTGGGCTGGCGCCGTGTCCGCCTTTATGGGGGGGCTGGGGCGGGGCTGTGCTGCTGGCAGGTAAAGGCGTGTCACTCATGTTGCAAATATAGCGTGGCTGTCACATGTCGCAGCCGGGCAATAAAAAAGGCACCGAATTTCGGTGCCTTTTAAAGTGTGCAGGATTGCAAAGATCAGCTTGGGACCTTTTTCAGCATTTCCAGGCCGATTTTGCCGTCGGCAATCTCGCGCAATGCGGTGACCAGGGGCTTGTTCTTGCTCTCGATTTTCGGAGCATGGCCCTGGCTCAGCATGCGCGCGCGGTAGGTAGCTGCCAAAACCAGTTGAAAACGGTTAGGGATTTGCACCAGGCAATCTTCGACGGTGATACGGGCCATGAATTTCTCCAGAAAACTATGCGATGTTCAGGGATTTGAAGGTGTCGGCTCGGGCGCGGCGTTGGGCCGCAAACTTGAGCCGCTGGGCATGAACAATGGTTTTCATGTCGAAAACTGCCCGGTCAAATAGCTCGTTGATTATAACGAAGTCGAATTTATGCGCTTGCGCCATCTCTACGGCGGCATTGGCTAGGCGCAATTCGATAACGTCTGGAGCATCTTCGCCACGCCGCTCCAGGCGTGAGCGCAGCTCTTCCCAGCTGGGAGGCAGGATGAAGATCAGCACGGCATTGGCAAAAATCTGCTTGATCTGGATGGCGCCCTGGAAGTCGATTTCCAGAATCACATCTGCGCCCTGGGCCATGCGTTCTTCAATGGCTTTTTTGGACGTGCCGTAGCGGTTTCCGTGGACCTCGGCCCATTCTACAAAGGCGTCTGCCTGCACCATGGCATCGAATTCGGATTGCGAGGTGAAAAAATATTCGCGACCGTGCTTTTCCTGGCCGCGCGGGGCCCGGGTGGTGTGCGATACCGAGGGTTGCACCTTGGAGTCGAGTTCCATCAGGGCCTTGACCAGGCTGGATTTCCCTGCGCCGCTGGGAGCGGCAACCACAATTAAATTTCCAGGATAGTCCATGGTGCTGGGGCGTCGGTGACGGCTGAAAAATGGCACATTCTATATTTGCCCTTGCCGTCGATGGACCAAAGCGGCTGTGCGTGTCCGTGGCGCCACGTACCGGCAATCGCTGACAATACAGCCTATGAATTGGTTAAACGAAGTGAAATGGGACGCCCAAGGGCTGGTTCCCGTGATTGCACAAGAAGCCTCCAGTGGAGATGTGCTGATGTTCGCCTGGATGAACCGCGAGGCGCTGGAAAAGACTGCCGCCCTGGGCAGGGCCGTGTACTTCAGCCGCTCGCGCAACCGCCTGTGGTTCAAGGGCGAAGAGTCGGGCCATGTCCAGACGGTGCATGAAATTCGTCTGGACTGTGACAATGATGTGATCCTGCTCAAGGTGACGCAGCAGGGCCATACCCCCGGTATTGCCTGCCACACTGGGCGCCACAGCTGCTTTTTCAGCGTGCTGGACATTGGAGCCGAGGGTGGAGCTACCTGGACAGCCATTGACCCGGTCTTGAAAGACCCGGAATCCATCTATAAATAACTGCTATGCAACTCCAAGACCCATTGACCCGCCTGGCCGCCGTGATCGACAGCCGCAAGCCAGCCCTTGGCGGTGACCCCAGCGCTAGCTATGTGGCGCGCTTGCTGCACAAGGGGCCGGATGCCTTTTTGAAGAAGATCGGGGAGGAAGCTACCGAGGCCGTGATGGCCGCAAAAGACGCCGAGCATGGCGGCGCGACCCCCGCTCTGAAGGCCAAATTTGTCAACGAAGTGGCAGACCTGTGGTTCCATTCCATGGTGGCTTTGGCCCATTTCGACCTGAGCCCGGCCGACGTGATTGCCGAACTGGAGCGCCGTGAAGGCACCAGCGGCATTGAGGAGAAAGCCCTGCGCAAGGTGTTGGCACGCGAGGCCCAGGCTCCAGGAGCGACCCATGAGTGACGTGATCGATGTACGTGCCGTGGACAGCGAGAAAGCGCAGGAGCTGAAAACCGTGGGCTGGGTCAGCTACATACTGCACCTGATCGTGGCTATTGGTGCCGTCATTCCTGGCGCACAGCCCGGTGCTGCTTTGCTGATCGTGGCCCTGGTGATTGATCTTGTGAAGAAGGGCGAGGCCGAAGGAACCTGGCAGGCCAGCCATTTTTCCTGGCGTATCCGCACCGTGTTGTGGGCCGGTGTGCTGTATGTGGTGACGGCACCGCTGTGGTTTCTCTTCATCTTGCCTGGCTGGATCGCCTGGGGCTTGATTTCATTGTGGTTTTTGTACCGTATCGTGCGCGGCATGGTGGCTATGAATGCCAGCCAAGCGGTAGGAGATAGCCTGTGACAACCCACCAGCACGATGCAAATTGCCTGTTTTGCAAGATTATTGCGGGGCAGATTCCGTCCAAGAAAGTCTATGAAGACGAAGAACTTTTCGTGTTCCATGACATCCATCCTTGGGCGCCAGTACATTTTCTGATGGTGCCGAAGCCGCATATTCCGTCCATGGCGCAGTTGCAGCCGGAGCATGCGGCGCTGGTTGGGCGCATGATGGTATTGGCCCCGCAACTGGCTGCACAGGAGGGCTGCAGGCCCTACCCGCAAGGCGGGTTTAGGGTGATTGCAAATACCGGCGATGATGGCGGGCAGGAGGTGCACCATTTGCATTTGCACGTGATCGGCGGTCCGCGACCCTGGCTGAAGGGCTAGGCTTTTACCTGGCGGTCGGCCTCTGCTGTCATGCCTGCCGACTAGAATCAAACATACATTGTTAGGAGCATTCCATGGGTTCTTTTTCTATCTGGCATTGGTTGATCGTCCTGTTGATCGTGGTCATGGTGTTCGGCACCAAGAAGCTGAAGAACATGGGCAGCGACCTGGGTGGCGCGGTGAAGGGCTTCAAGGACGGCATGCGCGACGGCGCGGCGACCGAAGAAGACAAGCCTGCAGCCCAAGTGGGCAGCACCACGGGCGCACAAAAAACCACGATCGACGTGGAAGCCAAGACCAAGTCTTGAGCACTGAGCAGATTTCACAGCTGTGATCGATCTCGGTATTTCGAAAATGGCGCTGATCGGCGCGGTGGCGTTGATCGTCATCGGGCCGGAAAAGCTGCCGCGCGTCGCGCGCACCGTGGGGACCTTGTTGGGCAAGGCGCAGCGCTATGTGGCCGACGTTAAGGCCGAAGTCAACCGGTCCATGGACCTGGATGAGCTGAAGAAGATGAAGGAAACGATGGAAGGTGCAGCGCGCGATGTGCACCAGTCCATCCAGACCAACGTCAGCGACTTTGAAAAGCAGGTGTCGAACGACGGCTCCAGTGCCCTGGCTGCGCCTGACTACGACTATGCGCAGTACCCTGAATACAAGCGCCCTCAAAAGCGCTGGCGGCTCAAGCAGGGCGCAACGCCGCAGTGGTTCAAGGCGCGTACCGGCGTGCGTACCAAGGCGCTCTCGGGTGCGGCCCGCGTGGCGCGCTACCGTCCCCAGAAAATCAATTAACAGAGGCCAGCCGGCCTCTGTGTCTGTTTGGGCATGCCCCAATGAATGTCCACGATGTCTGATCCACACAACAAGCAAGACGACGAACTAGCCGGAACCGAGCAGCCCTTTGTGCAGCACCTGATGGAGCTGCGTGACCGCCTGGTGAAGGCTTTGCTGGCCGTGCTGGTGGCTGCCGGTGGGTTGGCGCTGTACCCCGGCCCGGCGCGTCTGTACGACATGCTGGCCTCGCCCTTGGTGGCGGCCATGCCAGAAGGCAGTTCGCTGATCGCCACTTCGGTGATCTCGCCGTTCATGGTGCCCATCCAGGTGATGTTCATGGCGGCGTTGATGATTGCGCTGCCGGTGGTGCTGTGGCAGGTCTGGGCATTTGTAGCGCCAGGCCTGTATTCGCACGAGAAAAAACTGGTGCTACCACTGGTGGTGTCGAGCACGCTGCTGTTCTTCGTGGGCGTGGCGTTCTGTTACTTCTTCGTGTTTGGGCAGGTGTTCAAGTTCATCCAGAACTTCGCGCCGCACAGCATCAAGGCGACGCCGGATGTTGAAGCCTATCTGAGCTTTGTGCTCACCATGTTCCTGGCCTTCGGCCTGGCCTTTGAGGTGCCTATCGTGGTGGTGGTGTTGGCCCGCATGGGTCTGGTCAGCATCGACAAGCTGAAGAGCTTTCGCGGCTACTTCGTGGTGCTGGCTTTCATCGTGGCTGCTGTGGTGACCCCGCCCGATGTGGTGTCGCAGCTGGCGCTGGCCATTCCCATGTGCCTGCTGTACGAGATGGGCATCTGGGCCGCGCAGGTTTTCATCAAGCACACCCAGTCACCGGACGACGACGCCAAGCCCGCAGAATCTTGATTAAATATGCCTCTGGCGCATGATTTATCTACGCCAGTAGCTATTGAAACTGTAGCGGATTAGCGCTCTTGCCGCGCGGGCTTGGGGCGCAGGCCCGGGGTCACGTCCAAGCTCAGTTCCTTGTCCTGGCGTAGCACGCTGAATTTGCTGGCGGTGCCAGGCTTGAGCATGGCCACGCTGGTCAGTAGCTCCGACACGGTGCTCACCGGCTTATCCCCCACCATCTTGATCACATCGCCCGGCCGGATGCCAGCATGGGCTGCCGGGCCGTTTTGCAGCACTCCGGTGATGATCACGCCCTGCAGCGTTTTCACTCCGAAGGTCTCGGCCAGTTCGGGGGACAGGTCGTTGGGCTCCACGCCGATCCAGCCGCGGCGCACCTGGCCTTCGGTGACGATGCCTTCCAGCACCAGCTTGGCGGTCGATACGGGTATGGCAAAGCCAATGCCCATGCTGCCGCCGGAGCGCGAGTAGATGGCCGTGTTGATACCCATCAGATTGCCGTTCACGTCCACCAGCGCACCGCCGGAGTTGCCGGGGTTGATGGCTGCGTCGGTCTGGATGAAGTTCTCAAAGGTGTTGATGCCCAACTGGTTGCGGCCCAGCGCGCTGACGATGCCGCTGGTGACTGTCTGGCCCACGCCAAACGGGTTGCCGATCGCCAGCACCTGGTCGCCCACCTGCAGTGCGTCCGAGCTGCCCAGCACCATCACCGGCAGCTTGTCCAGCGTGATCTTCAGGATGGCCAGGTCGGTGTCCGGGTCGGTGCCTATCACCTGGGCCTGCACGTGGCGGCTGTCGGTGAGAGTGACTTCGATGGAGTCCGCGCCTTCCACCACGTGGTTATTGGTCAGGATATAGCCGCTGTCGCTGACGATTACGCCGCTGCCCAGGCCGACCTGGGCCTGGCTGCCGCGATCGCCAAAGAAGAATTTGAACCAGGGGTCATCGCTGCGCGGGTCGCGCTCAGCCATTTTGCTGGTGTTGATGCTGACCACCGCCGGCGAGGCTTTTTTTGCGGCGGCACTGAAGCTACCCGAAGCCGGGGCGCTGGACGCGCTGGCGGGGGCTTCGATCAAGGAGATGGTGCTGCCGGAAAACGGCCGCTTGCCCAGCCACTCGGGCTTGAGCGTGGTGACGACGAAATAGGCGGCCAGCAGAATGGTGGCGGTTTGGGCAAACAGGAGCCAGAGGCGCTTCATGGTGGGAAATATGGTGGAGTGGCGTGGCGGGTAGAGCGGCCGCAAACACAGACAAATAAGCCATTGTCTCCCAAGCCGCAGGGACGCCACAACCCAAGCGGGTTTGCGCCGTTCCGTCGTGACCAGAGCCAGCCCGATGCAACGCGGGGTGTGCCGTAGCTGCGAAAATGCTGCCATGAGTACCTCTCGCACCGCACTGCTGCAGGCTTTTGATGCCTTGCTACAACCCGCGCGCTTCAAGGACTATGGGCCGAACGGTCTGCAGGTTGAAGGCAAGCCCCAGATCACACGCATCGTCTCGGGCGTCACCGCCAGTCTGGCCTTGATTGAAGCAGCCGTGGCCCAACAGGCCGACGCCATCTTTGTGCACCACGGCCTGTTCTGGCGGGGGCAGAGCGGCACGGTGACCGGTTGGATGAAGCAGCGCCTGGCCTTGCTGCTGGCCCATGACATCAACCTCTATGCCTACCATCTGCCACTGGATGCCCACCCCACACTGGGCAACAACGCCCAGCTGGGTGCGCGCTTGGGGCTGCAGGGGGCAGGGCAGTTCGGTGACAACGAGCTGGGCTTTCTGGGCGAGCGCGCCGATGGCGGTGTTTTCGACTCCGTGCAGGCCTTGGCCCAGCATGTGGAAAAAGTATTAGATCGGCCGGTAGTGCAGATTCCTGGTGCGCCGGGAGCTATTAAAAAGATAGCATGGTGTACGGGCGGTGCGCAAGGCTATTTCGAGGCCGCCATCGCCGCCGGAGCCGATGCTTTCATCACCGGCGAGATTTCCGAACCCCAGGCCCACTACGCGCGTGAATGCGGCGTGGCTTTCATCGCCTGCGGCCACCATGCCAGCGAACGCTATGGCGCGCCTGCGGTCGCAGCCCATGTTGCGGAGCAGCTGGGCGTGGCCCACACCTTCATCGACATACCCAATCCCGCATGATGCCCGCCCTGCAAGCTCCTATTGCCATTACCTTGGGCGACCCGGCCGGCATCGGTCCGGAAACCATTGCCAAGGCCTTCCGTGACGCGCCCGATGCCACCCAGGGCTGTTTTGTGGCCGGTGATCTGGCCACTGTGCGCCGCGCCTCTCAACTGGTCAGCGGTCCCGGCCAGCCCGGTCTGCCAGTGGCGCTGATTGCAGCACCGCAGGAGGTCTGGTCCGTACCGCCTCGTTGCATCCCGGTGCTACAAATAACGGAGCATTTCCCGCAGACACCATATGCGCAAGTGAGCGCTTTGGCGGGTAGGGTTGCGGCCGATTGCGTGGTTTGGGCCAGCCGTGCGGCTCTGCGCGGTGAGCTGGCGGCGGTGGTGACCGCACCCTTGCACAAAGAGGCGCTGGCGGCTGCCGGCGTGCCGTTTCCAGGCCACACCGAGCTGCTGCAGGCCGAGGCTGCGGCCTTTCTCGGCAAGCCGGTGCAGGACGTGCCGGTGCGCATGATGCTGGCCAACGACGAACTGCGCACGGTGCTGGTCAGCATCCATATGTCATTGCGCCAAGCGATTGACGCGGTGACCTTGGACGGCGTGCTGCAAACCCTGCGCATCACCCACCAGTCTGTGGGTACGGCATTGGGCCGAGCGCCGCGCATCGGCGTGGCTGGGTTGAACCCGCATGCGGGTGAAGGGGGCTTGTTTGGCCGGGAAGAGATGGACACCATCATTCCCGCTATCCAGGCCGCGCGAGCGGAGGGCCTGGATGTCCACGGGCCCTATGCGCCCGACACCGTCTTCATGCGTGCCCGCGCCAAGAATGGCCGGCCGGGCGAGTTCGATGTAGTGGTCGCCATGTACCACGACCAGGGCCTGATCCCCGTGAAATACCTGGGTGTGGAGCAGGGCGTGAACGTGACGCTGGGCTTGCCGCTGGTGCGCACCAGCCCGGACCACGGTACGGCGTTTGATATTGCAGGCACGGGCGTTGCCGATGCGTCCAGCCTGGTGGCCGCCATCCGCATGGCGCGCCGGCTGTGCCGCTTTCCGTGACATTGGGCTGATAAAAAAACCCGCCAGCGCAAGCTTGACGGGTGTTTTTAGCTATAAAAAATAGAGTGCTGTTATGGGGCGGGTCTATTTGTTCAGGCTATCGCGGATTTGGCGCAGCAGCAAGATGTCTTCGGGTGTTGCCGGTTCTGCGGCAACGGGCGCCGGTGCATCTTTCTTGAAGCGGTTGATCTGCTTCACCATCATGAAAATGATGAAAGCCAGAATTGCGAAGTTCACCGCTACGGTGATGAAGTTGCCATAGGCAAACACCGGCACGCCAGCTTTCTTGAGCTCAGCCACAGTCATCGCCGTGCCTGCTGGTGGCGTGCCGAGTACGACGAACATGCTGGAAAAATCGAGCTTGCCGAAAATCGTGCCCACCACCGGCATGATCAGGTCGCCCACTACAGAATCCACAATCTTGCCAAAAGCGCCACCGATGATGACACCGACGGCGAGGTCGATCACGTTGCCTTTTACGGCGAATTCCTTGAATTCCTGCAGCATGCCCATGTCTTTTCCTGGTAGTTTGACGAGGGTCATTATTCTCCACAATATCGGCCACATGGACCAGTTGTAGCGGGTTTGCCGGGATGGGGTGAACGATATCGCTCGGATACAATCAGTAGTTGATCCCAAACGGCAATGAATTTGAGGACCCCCATGAGTGATGCTTCAGTGGACAACAGTAAGCGAACGTGGTTGATTGCATCCGGTTGTGCCGGTGCTGTGGGTGGCGTAGCAACCGCCATCCCTTTCGTAAGTACCTTTCAGCCTTCAGAGCGCGCCAAAGCCGCCGGTGCTGCGGTAGAAGCCGATATCTCGGGCCTCAAGCCGGGTGAAAAAATGACGGTGGAATGGCGCGGCAAGCCCGTATGGATTTTGCGCCGTACGCCGGAGCAGGTCGCCGAGCTGCCCAAGCTGGATGCTGAGTTGGCTGACCCCAAATCGTTGCGCAATCCTTCCGAATTCACACCGGAATACGCCCGCAACGAAGGGCGTTCCATCAAGCCGGAATTTCTGGTGGTTGTAGGCATATGTACCCACTTAGGGTGCTCACCTTCGGATAAGTTCACACCGGGTCCCCAACCATCTTTGCCCAGTGACTGGGCAGGTGGCTTTCTCTGCCCATGCCATGGCTCGACTTTCGACATGGCAGGTCGCGTCTACAAGAACAAACCCGCCCCAGACAACTTGCCAGTTCCGCCGCACATGTATCTCACGGATACGCGGCTGCTGATTGGTGAAGATAAGAAGGCTTGAGGGAACCCCACATGGCTGTATATAAAGAAATCTCCCCCAATGCCAGCGGCCCAGAAAAGCTGTTGAATTGGGTAGACAACCGCTTCCCGGCAAGCAAGCTCTTCAAAGAGCATATGTCGGAGTACTACGCACCCAAGAACTTCAACTTCTGGTACATCTTTGGTTCCTTGTCCCTGTTGGTGCTGGTGCTGCAAATCGTCACCGGCATCTTTCTGGTGATGCACTACAAGCCAGATTCCAACCTGGCGTTTGCCTCGGTGGAATACATCATGCGCGATGTGCCCTGGGGCTGGTTGATACGCTATATGCATTCCACTGGCGCTTCCGCGTTCTTCGTGGTCGTGTACCTACATATGTTCCGAGGCTTGTTGTACGGTTCGTATCGCAAGCCACGTGAATTGGTGTGGATCTTTGGTTGCGCGATCTTTCTGTGTCTGATGGCCGAAGCTTTCATGGGCTATTTGCTGCCCTGGGGGCAAATGAGCTATTGGGGTGCGCAGGTGATCGTGAATCTGTTCTCTGCCATTCCTTTTGTGGGTCCAGACCTGGCGCTGCTGATCCGTGGCGATTACGTGGTGGGTGATGCGACTCTGAACCGCTTCTTCAGCTTTCATGTGATTGCTGTGCCCTTGGTCTTGCTGGGCCTGGTGGCGGCACACATCATTGCGCTGCATGAAGTCGGCTCCAACAACCCTGACGGTGTAGAAATCAAGGGTCCGAATGCTCCCAAGGATGCGAATGGCCATCCTCTGGACGGAATTCCGTTTCACCCCTATTACTCGGTGCACGACATCTTCGGTGTCAGCGTGTTCTTGATGGTATTTACGGCCATCATCTTTTTTGCGCCAGAGTTTGGTGGCTACTTTCTGGAATACAACAACTTCATTCCGGCTGATTCACTAAAGACGCCTTTGCACATTGCTCCGGTGTGGTACTTCACTCCGTTCTATTCCATGCTGCGAGCGATTACCAGCGAGATGATGTACGCACTGATCGCTTGTGTGGTGGGTGGTGCGGCCCTGGGCGTGTTTAAGTTCAAATTGCCGAGCTTTGTCAAGGCGGCCATCGTTGTGGTGGCTGCGGGCGTGGTGGCCATGATGATGTCGATTGACGCTAAGTTCTGGGGTGTGGTTGCCATGGGAGGCGCAGTCATCATCTTGTTCTTCCTGCCTTGGCTGGATCACAGCCCCGTGAAGTCCATCCGTTATCGTCCCAGCTGGCACAAATATGTGTATGCGGTGTTTGTCGTGAATTTCCTGGTTCTTGGCTATTTGGGTGTGCAGCCGCCATCGGATATTGGTGGCCGCGTCTCCCAGATTGGTACGTTGTTCTATTTCGGTTTCTTCCTGCTGATGCCGTGGTGGAGTCGCTTGGGAACGCCCAAGCCAGTGCCCAGTCGCGTAACCTTCACTGCGCACTAAGCCGGAGATTCTGAATATGAAAAAACTGATTCTCTGCATGCTCGCGGCGCTGACACTGTCTTTCGGTGCACAGGCTTCTGAAGGCAATGAGGTTCATTGGGACAAGGCGCCTAATAAAACCAATGACCTGGCGGCCTTGCAAAACGGCGCCAAGTTATTCGTCAATTACTGCCTGAGCTGCCACTCCGCGGCGTTCATGCGTTTCAACCGTTTACGGGATATCGGGCTGACCGATCAGCAGATCAAGGATAATCTGCTGTTCACCACCGAAAAGGTTGGCGAAACCATGAAGGCGGCCATCGATCCTCGACAGGCCAAAGACTGGTTTGGTGCCAACCCGCCCGATCTGACGTTGATTACCCGTTCGCGCTCCGGTCACGGTGGTACTGGTGCAGACTACTTGTATACCTATTTGCGTAGTTACTATCCAGACGATACCAAGCCAACGGGCTGGAATAATCTGGTGTTCCCGAATGTGGGCATGCCCCATGTTTTGTGGGAACTGCAAGGAAGCCGCAAGCCCGTTTATGCGGAAGTCGAAGAGCATGGACATGAGGTGAAGGTGTTTAAGGGATGGGAGCAAGTGACTCCCGGTACCATGACTCCTTTGCAGTACGAACAGGCTGTGGGTGATTTGGTGAGCTATCTCCAGTGGATGGGCGAGCCGGCGCAGAACAGCCGCGTGCGCGTGGGTGTCTGGGTGCTATTGTTTTTGGGAGTGTTAACTCTCTTCACGTGGCGGCTCAATGCGGCGTTCTGGAAAGACGTCAAGTAGACCTGTTGCAGTATTTGGTGTCCCGGGCCTTATGCCCGGGATTTGTAGAGTGGGCATGCATTGCGCACCCCACTCTTTTTGATTTTTAGGAGCCCTTTGCCATGATGGTCTTGTATTCAGGAACGACCTGCCCGTTTTCCCACCGCTGCCGTTTCGTATTGTTTGAAAAGGGCATGGACTTCGAAATCCGTGATGTGGACCTCTACAACAAACCCGAAGACATCAGTGTCATGAATCCTTACGGGCAAGTGCCGATTCTGGTGGAGCGGGATCTGATCTTGTATGAGTCGAACATCATCAATGAATACATTGATGAGCGTTTCCCCCATCCCCAGCTGATGCCCGGTGATCCGGTGGATCGTGCACGCGTACGTCTGTTCTTGCTCAATTTCGAAAAGGAATTGTTCGTACACGTTGCGCTGCTGGAGTCGCGCGCTTCCAAAGGTAATGAAAAAGCACTGGAAAAGGCCCGTGCCCACATCCGTGATCGCCTGACCCAATTAGCCCCCGTGTTCTTGAAGAACAAGTACATGTTGGGTGACAACTTCTCCATGCTGGATGTGGCGATCGCTCCTTTGCTGTGGCGCCTGGATTTCTATGGCATCGACCTGAGCAAGAATGCGGCTCCGTTGCTGAAGTATGCTGAACGAATTTTCTCTCGTCCTGCCTATATCGAGGCATTGACGCCGTCTGAAAAAGTGATGCGCAAGTAAGCAGGAGTATCGGTTGTCCATCATGCAAGCCTTGGATTCGACTTCCACGCGCCCCTACTTGATCAGGGCCCTGTACGAGTGGTGTACCGACAATGGATTTACGCCTTACGTAGCAGTGCTGGTCGACGATTCGGTGCAGGTTCCACGGGAGTATGTGAAGGATGGTGAGATTGTTCTCAACATCAGCTTTGATGCGACCAGCTCGCTCAAGCTGGGGAATGATTTCATCGAGTTCAAAGCCCGCTTCGCGGGGACTCCACGTGAGATCTTGGTGCCGATTGGCCGGGTGATTGCTATTTATGCGCGTGAAAACGGCCAGGGTATGGCATTCCCTTCACCGGTGGCGGGGTCAGCGCCTACTGCCGATGCTGTGGTGAAGAACTCTCCAAGTGCTGTGGTGACGGATGCTTCTCTCAAGGGAGTGGCGTTGGATGCTGACGAGGGTGGTGAGCTTCCTGAGCCGCCGCGGCCATCGGGTGGAGCGCGACCGGCATTGAAACGCGTGAAGTAAAAAGATGGGTGACTGAAAAAGCCCCCATCGATTGGTTAAAATAGAAAAGTTGCCGATTTAGCTCAGTTGGTAGAGCAACCGCCTTGTAAGCGGTAGGTCGTCAGTTCGATTCCGACAATCGGCACCATATCTCAAACATCCGTCTTCATTTTTACCTTGAGGCGGATGGTAGTCACATCCCACCCCTTGGTTCGTAAATGCGCCAGTAGAGCGGGGGACAGCTGCCTCAGCTTTGCCGAAACGGCATTGTTGTTCACTAGTAGGCACCAACTGCTGCCATCGATTGGCCCAGCTTGAATGGTTGACCACAGTGCTTCGGGCATGAGCCCCTTGATGGCTTTTAAACGCTCGTTCGAATCTTTTGCCAGCGCGGTCAAACGGGCCAGTGTGGGAGAAGCTGAGGCCGCCTGCTGCAGCGTGACGTAGTGGTTACTTTTACGCATGGAAGCTCCGATTATCTGCGGCGATGCAAATGCCGGGCTGCAATAGCCGGCTTTTATCTGGCTACCGGCAGATGGTTAAAATCCGTCGGTTGTGGATCGCAAGTTCTGCAAACCATGGGTTGACTTCTTTCTCCAAAGCCTCAACTGACTCCAAGATACTTTAGGGATTTCGATCGCCACACCGCGGCTACCGTGGTTGTGTCGGTCTCGCATTCATGACCACCAATTTCCTGACAAAAATTTTCGGCAGCCGTAATCAACGCCTGCTGAAACAGTACCGCAAGACGCTTGAGGGTATCAATGCGTTGGAGTCACAGTTTGAAAAACTGTCAGATGATGCATTGCGGGAGAAAACGCTAGCGTTCAAGCAGCGGGTCGCGGGCGGTGAGTCGCTGGATGCCATTCTGCCGGAGGCGTTTGCGGTGGTCCGGGAAGGCTCCAAGCGGGTCATGAAGATGCGCCATTTTGATGTGCAGATGCTGGGCGGAATGTCGTTGCACAACGGCAAGATCTCAGAAATGCGTACCGGTGAAGGCAAGACCTTGACCGCCACGTTGCCGGTGTATCTGAATGCACTTTCGGGTAAGGGTGTGCACGTGGTCACGGTCAATGACTACCTGGCGAACCGTGATGCGCGCTGGATGGAGCGCCTGTACAACTTTCTGGGCCTTACAGTCGGCGTCAATCTGCCGAACATGCCGCGCGAGGAAAAGCAGGCTGCCTACGCAGCAGATATTACCTACGGTACCAATAACGAGTACGGCTTCGATTACCTGCGTGACAACATGGTGTACGAAGTCCGTGACCGTGTGCAGCGCGGCTTGAACTACGCCATAGTCGATGAGGTGGACTCGATCCTGATCGATGAAGCACGTACCCCGCTGATCATTAGTGGCCAAGCAGAAGACCACACGGCAACCTACATTGCCATCAACAAGGTGATTCCCTTCCTTACGCGCCAAGAGGGTGAGGCGGATCCGCGTACCGGTGAAGGTGTTACCAAGCCGGGCGATTTCACGATCGACGAAAAATCCCACCAGGTATTTCTGACCGAAGACGGTCATGAAAATGCCGAACGCATCCTGGCGGAGCAAGGTCTATTGGCGCCGGGGGCCTCCTTGTATGACCCAGCCAATATCACCCTGATGCACCATGTCTATGCGGCGTTGCGGGCCAACCACCTGTATCACCGCGATCAGCACTATGTGGTACAGGACGGCGAAATCGTCATCGTGGACGAGTTCACCGGGCGTTTGATGTCGGGTCGCCGCTGGAGTGAAGGCCTGCACCAGGCTGTGGAAGCCAAAGAGGGCGTATCCATCCAGGCAGAAAACCAAACGCTGGCATCCATCACTTTCCAAAACTACTTCCGCCTGTACGGCAAGCTGTCGGGCATGACTGGCACGGCGGATACTGAGGCGTACGAGTTCCAGGAAATTTACGGTCTGGAAACCGTGGTGATTCCTCCTAACCGTGTGAGCCGCCGTGAAGACCAATTGGACCGCGTCTACAAGACGACGCGCGAAAAATACGAAGCTGCCATCAAGGATATCCGTGAGTGCCATGAGCGTGGCCAGCCCGTACTGGTCGGTACGACCTCGATCGAAAACTCGGAGATCATCGACCGCTTGTTGAACGAGGCCGGTTTGCCGCACCAGGTGCTAAACGCCAAGCAGCATGCGCGCGAGGCCGATATCGTGGCCCAGGCTGGACGTGCCAAGATGATCACCATCGCCACCAATATGGCGGGGCGCGGCACAGACATTGTGCTGGGCGGCAACCTAGAGAAGGCGTTGGAACCTATCCATGCCAACCCGGACCTGGACGAAGCTACCAGGCAGGCGGAAAGTGAACGCGTGCGTGCCCAATGGGTGCAGGACCACGAAGCCGTCAAGGCTCTCGGTGGTCTGCGCATCATTGCTACAGAACGCCATGAATCGCGCCGAATCGACAACCAGTTGCGTGGCCGCTCGGGTCGCCAGGGTGACCCAGGTTCGTCGCGTTTTTACCTGAGCCTGGACGATCCGCTGATGCGGATCTTCGCGGGCGACCGAGTCAAGTCCATCATGGACCGTCTCAAGATGCCTGATGGCGAAGCCATTGAAGCCGGCATTGTGACCCGCAGCATTGAAAGCGCCCAGCGCAAGGTGGAAGCACGCAACTTTGATGTGCGCAAGCAACTGCTGGAGTACGACGACGTTTCCAACGACCAACGCAAGGTCATCTACCAACAGCGCAACGAGATTCTGGACGCTGCGGATTTGACGGCGCAGATCGAATCTTTGCGCGAGGGCAGCGTAATGGATCTGGTGCGCCAATTCGTTCCGGCCGAATCGGTGGAAGAGCAATGGGATATCCCTGGCCTGGAAAAAGCCTTGCTGGATGAATGGCAGCTGGACTTGCCTTTGGCCGCTTATGTGCAGGCTGCCAGTGCCATCACAGACGAAGATATTGTGCAGAAGGTGCTGGACGTAGCGAACGCCTCCTTCCAGGTCAAGGTGGAGCAGGTGGGCGGTGATAACTTTACCCAGTTCGAGCGCATGGTGCTGCTGCAAAGCATAGATACCCATTGGCGTGAGCACCTGAGCTCGCTGGATTATCTGCGCCAGGGCATCCATTTGCGCGGCTACGCGCAAAAGCAGCCCAAGCAGGAATACAAGCGCGAAGCCTTCGAGTTGTTTGGCCAGTTGCTGGACACCGTGAAAAACGATGTGACCAAGGTTCTGATGACGGTCAAGGTCCAGTCCAGCGAGCAACTTGGCGAAGCGGCCGAGGCCATGGAAAACCGGGCCGAAAGCATTGCCAACGTGACCTACACCGCACCGACCGAGACCGGCGAGGTGGAAACCCGCGTGGATGCCAATACCCAAGCTGCTGCCGAGGTGCCTCGTGTGGGGCGCAACGACCCCTGCCCCTGCGGTAGCGGCAAGCGCTACAAGCTGTGCCACGGCAAGTTGGTATAACTGCCAACCAGCTGGATGACGGGCTGCGGCCCGTTTTTTCATGACCTGTCCCCGCGTGCAACTCTATTTTGAAAGACTGTTATGCCCGTGAATCTGTCTGCTCCCAATCCCGCTGATCTACATCCTGTGCCGGGCGTGTTGCTGGGAATTGCCGAGGCTGGTGTGCGTAAACCCAACCGGAAAGACGTTCTGGTGGTGCAGTTGGATGAAGGCGCTTCAGTGTCTGGTGTGTTCACGCAAAACCGCTTCTGTGCCGCACCGGTTCAGATTTGCCGCGAGCATCTGGCTGCTGGCCTGGGTATCCGTGCGATTCTGGTGAATACCGGCAATGCCAATGCCGGCACTGGCGAGGATGGTTTGATGCGTGCCAAGTCCACCTGCATTGCGCTGGCCCAGTACCTGGACCTGGCGCCTGAGCAGATCCTGCCGTTCTCCACCGGCGTGATCATGGAGTCGCTGCCACATGACCGTATCAAGGCCGGTTTGCCAGCTGCTTTGGCCGATGTCCGTGCGGACAACTGGGGCCGCGCTGCAGAGGCCATCATGACCACCGACACGCTACCCAAGGCCTTCAGCACCCAGGTACAGCTGGGTGGCGCCACCGTGACGGTGACGGGTATCAGCAAGGGGGCGGGCATGATCCGTCCAAACATGGCCACCATGCTCGGCTTCATGGCCACGGATGCGAATGTGCACCCGTCGTTACTAGCGCAACTGGGCAAAGACTTGGCGGATGCCTCGTTCAACCGCATCACCATCGATGGCGACACCTCGACCAACGACTCGTTTGTCGTCATCGCCACCCACAAGGCGGCCCATGCGCAAATCACTGCGCTGGACAGTGCCGACGGCCAGGCTTTGAAAGCCGCGATGCTGTCGGTGGCCCAGAAGCTGGCCCAGGCCATTGTTCGCGATGGCGAGGGTGCGACCAAGTTCATCACGGTGCGTGTTGAAGGCGGCAAGACGTCCGAAGAATGCCGCCTGGCAGCGTATGCGATCGCCCATTCGCCCTTGGTCAAGACCGCATTTTTTGCCAGCGACCCCAACCTGGGCCGTATCTTGGCAGCGGTGGGCTACGCAGGTATCACCGATCTGGACCAGACCGGTATTGACCTGTTTCTGGATGACGTACACGTAGTGGTCAATGGTGGGCGCAACCCCACATACCGCGAAGAAGACGGCCAGCGCGTAATGAAGCAGAGCGAAATTACTGTGCGCGTAGGGCTGGGCCGCGGTACGGCCGCCGACACCGTGTGGACCTGCGATTTCAGCCACGAATATGTGTCCATCAACGCCGACTACCGTTCATGAACGAGAAATTTGAGCGCCTGATCGAGCGTGCCGAGCAGCTGCTGCAGCGCGTAGAGTCCATCCTGCCCCAGCCGGTGCAGGCACCGGATTGGAATGCGGCTATTGCCTTCCGCTACCGCCGCCGGGGCTCGGGCCACGGCGTGCTGGAGCCGGTGCGCCATATTGGCAGCATGGCGCTGGCCGACCTGAAGGAAATCGACGTCCAGAAGGAAAAAATCCAGCGCAACACCCTGCAGTTTGTAGACGGCAAGCCCGCCAACAATGTGCTGTTGACGGGTGCGCGCGGCACAGGCAAGTCTTCGTTGATCAAGGCCTGCCTGACTACTTACGCGCCACGCGGTCTGCGCTTGATTGAGGTCGACAAGGCTGATCTGGTGGATTTGCCGGACATCGTCGATGTGGTGGCCGACAGGCCTGAGAAATTCATTGTGTTCTGCGACGACTTGAGCTTTGAAGAGGGTGAAGCCGGTTACAAGGCCTTGAAGTCGATTCTGGATGGCTCGGTGGCCGCGGCCAGTCCCAATGTGCTGATCTATGCCACCAGCAACCGTCGCCATCTGCTGCCGGAGTACATGAAGGAAAACCTCAGCTACACGCATACCGAAGATGGCGAGGTGCATCCGGGTGAAGTGGTGGAGGAAAAGATTTCCTTGTCCGAGCGCTTTGGACTGTGGGTTAGCTTTTATCCGTTCTCGCAAGACGAGTATCTGGCCATTGTGGCCCAGTGGCTGCAGTCTTTCGGCGTGGATGCCGAGGCGATTGCCGCAGCACGCCCAGCCTCCCTGGTGTGGGCGTTGGAGCGTGGCTCCCGCAGCGGGCGTGTGGCCTACCAGTTCGCGCGTGACTACGCGGGCCAGCATATGCGTGCGGCATGAGCGGGCAGCCGCTGGTAGCCGATGCAGACCGTCCGCGTGAAGGCGGTCCTGAACGCGCCATCGTAGAGGTGGCCGTGGGTGTACTGGTGCAGCCGGACGGCCACTTTCTGGTGACATCCCGGCCGGCGGGCAAGGTGTACGCCGGTTACTGGGAGTTTCCGGGTGGCAAGCTGGAGCAGGGCGAGACGGTGGAGCAGGCATTGCGTCGGGAGCTGCAGGAAGAGCTGGGCATCACCATAGGCGCTGCGCAGCCCTGGAAGGTGGAGCTGGTGGACTACCCGCACGCCTTGGTGCGTTTGCACTTTTGCAAGGTGTTTGACTGGACGGGGGGGCTGGAAATGCGCGAAGGCCAAAGTCATGCCTGGCAGCTGCTGCCTTTGCAGGTGATGCCGGTACTACCAGGTACCGTGCCGGTGCTGGCTTGGTTGGCACAGGAGCGGGATTTCCTTGGTGCTACACATTCTGTAGCTTAGTGCGCAGGCAAAATCTGCGCTAGAGCCGTATTTTTATAAATTTATTGCAGGCGGGCGTCACCAAAGACGAGGTCGTCCGGTGGTGCTTCGGCAGGCAGGCTGAAGCTGGCACTGGCCCAGGCACCAAAGTCAACGTTTTTGCAGCGCTCGCTACAAAACGGACGGTAGGCATTGCTGGCGGCGTACAGGCTTTTACCCTTGCAGGTAGGGCAGACAACCCATTTTTTCGGCAGTGGGGGAGCGGTATCAGTCATGCTCAGGCGCAGAGGGTGAGTTCAAACGAGGCATCATCGCTGCAGGGGTGCAGATGGTCGTCAGCCTCGTGGCGCATCAAGCGTACCGAAACCATCAGTCGGTTGCCGCTGATTTCGGGAATCAAGCCCAGCGCGGGGTCTATGCGCAGACGTAGCAGCTGGTAGGTGCGGCCCTGGGGCAGGTTTTGCTGAAATTGTCCGCCGATTGCGATGACTTTTTGCGGCGCACCGGAGTCACGCAGCATTTTTAGCAAATGGTGGATGGACTCGGCTAGCGGTGCCAGGGTTTGTGCCCATTTCTCAATCGCTTGACGGCGCACGTCGGCAGGCTGGTGCTGCCACGCGTAATACGCCGGCAGATCGAAGCCACAGGTACCGCCTGGGATGCTGACCCGGCTGCGCAAGCCCATCAGCCAGTCGTTTTCCGTTAGGCTGTGGCCGGCTTTACCGGGTTGCTCATGCAGTGCGGTGTAGCAGGTGTCGAGCTGGCCTATGACTTCGTCCAATACGTCTTCTGCGATGGATGGGTTGCCACGGTAGCCATTCAGTATGTTTTTTTGCTTTTCCAGATCCCGCATCACATCCGATTTGAGGTCGGCGCGTGCGGCTACGTCCATGATCTCGAAAATCGTGGTCAGCGCGTAATGGTGGTCTAGCGCGTGGGCGCGGGGCACCAGTTCCCCCAGCCGCCGGAAGAGATGTTCCAGCCGCAGATAGGTGCGTATACGTTCGTTAAAGGGATATTCGTAAAGAATCACGCAGATTTTCCTGTGGCGGCATCATAGCCCGAAGTATGGGGCGATTTGTTCAACCTGCTGGCGTAACTGGTCTAGCGATAGACCTTCGTTGTAGATCACCGTGTCGGCCAGCGCCAGGCGCTGTTCACGGCTGGCCTGGGTTCGGATGATCTGCCGCACGGCTTCTTCGGACAATTGACTGCGGGCTACGGTGCGGGCGATTTGGGTGCTGACCAGGCAGTCGATGACGAGAATGTGGTCCAGCTTGCCTCGCCAGTGGCCAGATTCCGCCAGCAAGGGGATATCGAATACCACGCAGCTTATACCAGCAGCCTGTGCGGCTTGAAATTGAATTTCAATTTCCTTGGCTACGAGGGGGTGGATGATGGCTTCCAGCGCGTGTTTGGCGCTCGCATCGGAGAAGGCCAGGGTGCGCATCTTGTTGCGGTCCAGTGCGCCGGTGGAGGTCAGAAATTCCGCGCCAAAACGCGTGCGTATGGCTGGAATGGCTGCGCCTTCAGGTGCCGTGCTGGCGCGGGCGATGGCATCGGCATCGATCAGCGCGGCTCCACGTGCTTGCAGCATGTGTGCCACCGTACTTTTACCGCTGCCTATGCCTCCTGTGAGGCCTAGTCGAAGGCCACTTCGCACAGTTCTACAAGCCGACAAAATGCAAAATGGCTTCGGGCCCGAAGACCATGGCGGTCAAGCCGGCGCCGGCCAGAAATGGTCCGAAAGGTATGTAGCCACCTTCGCGCAGACCGGTACTGAATTTCATGGCAATGCCAATCACTGCACCGATTGCCGAGGCCATCAGAACCATGGGCACCAGTGCCTCCCAGCCAAACCAGGCGCCTAGCGCAGCGAACAGCTTGAAGTCCCCATAGCCCATGCCTTCCTTGCCTGTCAGTAGCTTGAAGATCCAGTAGATGCTCCAGAGGGACAAGTAGCCGGCTACGGCTCCCCATAGCGAAGCGAACATGGGCACGGACGTCCAATGCAGAGACGACGCAATCAAGCCGGCCCAGACCAGGGGCAGGGTGATGCTGTCGGGCAAAAGCGTGGTGTCCCAGTCGATCAGTGCCAGCGTCAACAAAGCTGCGGCAAAACCGCTCCATGCTAGCCCCGTGACGGAGGCCCCCCAATGCCAGAAGCAGAAAAAGAAAAGACCGCTGCTAGCCATTTCCACCAGGGGGTAGCGAGGGCTGATCGGCGCTTTGCAGGCGGAGCAGCGGCCGCGCAGGCATGCATAGCTGAGTACCGGCACATTTTCAAACCAGCGTATCTTGTGCGCGCAGTGCGGGCAGCGCGAACGGGGAACCAGTAAGTTCAGAGGTTCTGCCGCGGGCGGCTCCTGGCCCTGCATGTCGGCGTATTCTTGCGCCCAGCTCTGCTCCATCATCTTGGGCAGGCGGTGCACCACCACATTCAGAAAACTACCCAGTAACAAGCCCAGAATGCCACCGATCAAGGCGACCATGGTTTGAAATTCCGGCATTAAACGACTTGGCCCAGCTTGAAGATAGGCAGGTACATGGACACCACAATGCCGCCAATCAAGGTACCCAGGAACACGATGATGATGGGCTCCATCAGGCTGGAAAGACCGGCGACCATGTCGTCCACCTCGGCTTCATAAAAGTCTGCAGCCTTACCCAGCATATGGTCGATGGAGCCGGACTCTTCGCCAATTGAGCACATTTGCAGCACCATGGACGGGAAGATGTGTGCATTCGTCATGGCCACCGTCAGACTGGTGCCGGTAGAGACTTCCTGCTGGATTTTGCCGGTGGCGATTTCAAATACCGAGTTGCCAGATGCGCCACCCACAGAGTCCAGCGCCTCCACCAAAGGTACGCCTGCTGCGAACATGGTGGATAGGGTGCGTGTCCAGCGCGCAATGCAGGACTTCTCAATCAGAGCGCCGAACACTGGAACCCGTAACAAAACGCGGTCCATGAAATGTTGCATTTTTTCGTTGCGACGCCACGCCTGCATGAAAAAGTAACCGCCGCCGCCAATGCCACCGAATATCAGCCACCAATACTTGACGAAAAATTCGCTCATGGCGATCACGAACAAGGTCGGCGCAGGCAGATTGGCGCCAAAGCTGCTGAAGACCTCCTTGAATGCGGGGATCACAAATATCATGATCACCGCCACCACCACAAATGCCACCACCACCACCGATGCGGGGTACATCAGAGCGGATTTGATTTTGGACTTGATGGCCTCGGTCTTTTCCATGTAGACCGCCAGCCGGTCCAGCAAGGATTCCAAAATACCAGCGGCTTCACCTGCTTCCACCAGGTTGCAGTACAGGCTGTCAAAGTACATGGGAAACTTGCGAAACGCGGCACTCAGAGAGCTACCGGTTTCCACGTCCATGCGCACATCGTTCAGTAGTTTGGTGACGCTGGCGTTCGCGTTGCCACGACCTACGATGTCAAAGGCCTGTAGCAGCGGCACGCCGGCCTTCATCATGGTCGCTAGCTGTCGCGTGAAGATCGCAATATCTTTGGGCTTGATGGACTTGCCCGACCGCATCTTGCGCTTTTTGATCTTGGTCGGGAAAACACCTTGGCGCCGCAAGGATGCCTGCACCTGGTTTTCACCCGCGGCGCGTGTTTCGCCACGGACTTGTTTTCCGTTGCGGTCTTTGCCTTCCCATTCGAAGACAAACTCCTTTACGTCTCTGGGCGATGCAGTTGCCATGGAATGTCTTGGGCCTCTAGGTGGGTCTTATGGGTCTACTCATTGCTCACGGCGAGCACTTCTTCCAAGGAAGTCAGTCCGAGCTTAACTTTATACAGTCCTGCCTGACGCAGCGAGCGGACGCCTTCTGCCTTGGCTTGCTCTGCTATATCCATGGCACTGCCGTCACGAAGAATAATGCGCTGAATTTCGTCTGAAATCGGCATGACCTGGTAGATGCCAACGCGGCCCTTGTAGCCGTTGTTGCAGGCATTGCAGCCTACAGGTCCGTAAGGTTTCCAGGAGCCATCTAGTTCGTGCTCCTCAAAACCCGATTCCAGCATTGTTTTACGTGGAATGTCGATCACTGCCTTGCAGTTTACGCACAGGCGGCGGGCCAGGCGCTGCGCAGTGATCAGAATCACGCTGGACGCAATATTGAACGGCGCAATGCCCATGTTGCGCATACGCGTCAGGGTGGTGGGGGCGTCGTTGGTGTGCAAGGTGGACAGCACCAAGTGGCCGGTTTGTGCGGCCTTGATGGAGATGTCGGCCGTTTCCAAGTCCCGGATTTCGCCGACCATGATGATGTCTGGATCCTGGCGCAGAAAGGACTTCAGTGCCACGGCGAAGGTGAGGCCTGCCTTGTCATTTACGTTGACCTGGTTCACTCCGGGCAGGTTGATTTCCGAGGGGTCTTCCGCGGTGGCGATATTTACGCCCGGCTTGTTGAGCAGATTCAAAAATGTATAGAGCGACACGGTCTTGCCCGAGCCTGTAGGCCCGGTCACCAGCACCATGCCATAAGGGCGGCCGATTGCAGTCAGCACACGCTCTTTTTCTTCCGGCTCATAGCCCAAGGCATCAATGCCTAGTTTGGCGCTGCTTGGGTCCAGAATCCGGATCACGATCTTTTCGCCGAACAGCGTAGGCAGTGTGCTGACACGGAAGTCAATCACGCGGTCGGGGCCGACCTTGAGTTTCATCTTGCCATCTTGCGGCACCCGTTTTTCAGAGATGTCCAGCCGGGAGATCACCTTGATGCGGGAGGCCAGCTTGTCCTTGATGGCGACTGGCGGCGACGCAATTTCACGCAGTTCACCGTCGATGCGGAAGCGGACGCGGTAGTTGTGTTCATAGGGCTCGAAGTGCAGGTCGGATGCGCGCATGCCAAAGGCATCCAGCAGCATCTTGTGCAAAAACTTCACCACCGGCGCATCTTCCACATCCGATGTGTTGATTTCGGCTGCTTCAACTGCCGGTCCCATGGCGGTATCGTCAAAGTCAAAATCGTTGCCGATGATGGAGTCCATCGCCTCGCTGGCTGTCATGGAGTTGGCTTCCACCAGGCGCGACAGCTTGTCGTACTCGGCAATGATCCAGTCCACCCCGAGCTGGGTGGAGAATTTGATTTTTTCTGCGGCTTCCTGGTCGGATGGGTCGGCCGTTGCCACGATCAGGCGGTTGTTGCGCTTGCTCAGTACCACCACACGGTAGGCTTGACAGATCTTGGCGTCTAGCAGGTCCTTGGGCAGCCTGTCGCGGTCTACTGCATCCATGTCCAGCAAGGGCGCAGCAAATGCGGTAGACATGGTGTGTGCCAAGTCCGAGGGTGATACTGCGCCTGCCGCCATTAACTCGGCGATAAAGCTGTTGCGGTTGGCTTGGGCCTTGCGGAATATGTCTTCTGCCGCCTTTTGTGCCAACTTTCCGGCGGAGATCAAAACCCTCCCCAAGCCAGGGAGTGCTACGGTAGATGCTTCTTTATTGAACGGTTCGACAGCGGCCATAAGACCAAAATGTAGCAGGTAGCGGAAGATGGACGCATCATCGGTGAATTGCCGACCGATGTAAACGCCGTAGCCGACTGGTTCAGCTACCGCTGTGCGCGGCTGGTGAGGGCAAGAATTGCTGCAATTCTTCAGGCAGTGCCGCTGTCAGGGCCAGGTTTTCCGTCTTGGCAGGATGCTTTAGCTGCAGACGCCATGCATGCAGGAACATGCGCTTGAGGCCCTTCTTGGCCAAATTCTTATTGACGCCGAAATCACCGTATTTGTCGTCTCCAGCAATCGGGAACCCCTCGCTGGCCAGGTGTACACGGATCTGGTGGGTGCGGCCGGTTTTGATGGTGACCTCCAGCAGGCTGAATCCGTCGAAGTGCTGGGCCACTCTGACCAAGGTCAGTGAGCGCATGCCGTCCGGGTCATCTTTGGCCACCACCTTGACTCGCCGTTCACCGTTGGGCAGTAGATATTTGTGTAAAGATTTGTCCAGTATCTTTTTGTTGCTCGGCCAGTGTCCGATCACCAGGGCCAAATAGGTTTTGCCGGTTTCTCGCTCCCGGAACTGGTCCTGCACGTTTTTCAGGGCGCTGCGCTTTTTTGCCAGCAGCAGAATGCCGGACGTTTCCCGGTCTAGCCTGTGCACCAGTTCCAGAAAGACGGCTTGGGGTCGGGCTTTGCGTAGTTGTTCGATGACTCCGAAACTGACGCCGCTGCCACCGTGCACGGCCACGCCGGCAGGTTTATCTATAGCTAGCAGATGTTCGTCTTCCCACAGGATGGGAAATTCGCGAGCTGGAGCATGGGTTTCCATGGCCAGGGCTTTTTCGGCGGCACGTTCGGATACGCGGGTTGGGGGCAATCGCACAACGTCGCCGTCGGCAATCCGCGTATCTGCTGCGGCCCGGCCCTTGTTGACCCGCACTTCACCGCTGCGGATGATGCGATAAATATGGGTTTTAGGTACGCCTTTGAGATGGCGCACCAGGAAATTGTCGAGTCTTTGGCCCGCGTCTTCTGCGTCCACTGTAATGAATTTGACTTCGAGCATGGGGGGGGCTGTGTTAGCACCTATAATATTTTTCACCAGCGTTGTGTCGTAAGTGCTTGATTCACCACAGTTTAGAGCACAACACCGACAGCGCTGCGAGGTCGATGCCACCCGAGGCGATCTGCCGCCAGCCCGTGCGAGTCTTGCGCCGGTGGCGGCAAGCGGTCTTGGGAGGGGCTGACGCAATGGAAATACGGATACGGAATACCCCAACTTGTCGACCTGTGCCCGTGCTTTATGCCTGGGGCGCAGGTTGCTCAACGGATCGAAACGAGAATTCTTGTGTTGATGGTGATGGTTCAAACCCTCTGGCGGTGGCTCATAGCCCCGGCCTTTGGCGTGGAATCGCCTGTAGCGCACGCACAATATGCGCAACCAGCTATAAATTTAATAGCTTCTCAGCCCATCTTCCCCCTCGCTTTCGTCCACCAGCCCCCTCTGTCACCCTGTAAGTCAACGCTTACCTAGTGCAGTCATGTCGGTAATTCCGCTTGTTTCCATGCGTCTGTTCAGGCATCAAAGGCTCGGTTTGAGCCATATTGAATTGAACAACAGTTCTGGACCCTCTGTGGTCCAGTCAAAGGAAACGCACCATGAAACGGATGCTGATTAATGCAACGCAGTCGGAAGAACGTCGGCTAGCGATTGTGGACGGGCAGAAACTGCTCGACTACGAAATTGAAATCGAAGGGCGCGAGCAGCGCAAGGGCAATATATACAAGGCCGTCGTCACCCGCGTCGAGCCTTCGCTGGAAGCCTGCTTTGTGGACTACGGTGAAGATCGCCACGGTTTTCTGCCTTTCAAGGAAATCTCCAAGCAATATTTCACACAAGGCGTTCCGGTCAATCAGGCGCGCATCAGTGATGTGATCCGCGAAGGCCAGGAGCTGCTGGTTCAGGTCGAAAAAGAAGAGCGCGGCAACAAGGGCGCGGCCCTGACCACTTTTGTGTCGTTGGCCGGCCGCTACGTGGTGCTGATGCCCAACAACCCGCGTGGCGGTGGCGTTAGCCGCCGTATCGAGGGCGAAGACCGCGCAGAGCTCAAAGAAAACATGGACCAGTTGGAATACCCCAACGGCATGTCCATCATCGCGCGTACCGCCGGTATCGGCCGCAGCGCCCCAGAGTTGCAATGGGACTTGAACTACCTGCTCAAGCTGTGGACCGCGATTGACGGCGCAGGCAAGGGCGGCAAGGGCGCTTTCCTGATTTACCAGGAATCCAGCCTGGTGATTCGCGCCATTCGCGACTACTTCAACCACGACATCGGCGACATTCTGATCGATACCGACGACGTGTACGAGCAGGCCCAGCAGTTCATGGCCCACGTGATGCCCGAGCATGCTGCCCGCGTAAAGCGCTACCGTGACGATGCACCGCTGTTCAGCCGCTTCCAGATCGAACACCAGATCGAATCGGCCTACGCCCGCACCGTGCAACTGCCAAGCGGTGGCGCCATCGTGATCGACCACACCGAAGCCCTGGTGTCGGTGGACGTGAACTCGGCCCGCTCCATCCGTGGCGGCGACATCGAAGAAACCGCCACCCGCACCAACCTGGAAGCCGCCGAAGAAGTGGCGCGCCAGATGCGTTTGCGCGATTTGGGCGGCCTGATCGTGATCGACTTTATCGACATGGAAGAAAGCCGCAACCGCCGCGACGTGGAAAATCGCCTGCGTGATGCGCTGCGCCAGGACCGCGCGCGTGTGCAGTTCGGCACCATCAGCAAGTTCGGCCTGATGGAAATGAGCCGCCAGCGCCTGCGCCCGGCGCTGAGCGAAGGCGCTTCGATTCCTTGCCCGCGCTGTGGCGGTTCCGGCCATATCCGCGACACCGAAAGCTCGGCATTGCAGATTCTGCGCATCATCCAGGAAGAGTCGCTGAAGGACAACACCGCCTCGGTGATGTGCCAGGTGCCCGTCGATGTAGCTTCGTTCCTATTGAACGAGAAGCGCACCGAAATCGCCAAGATCGAACTGAAACAGCGCATCAACGTGCTGATGGTGCCCAACAAGACGTTGGAAACACCGAACTACAGGCTGGAACGCTTGAAGCATGATGACCCACGTCTGGACCACATCGAAGCCAGTTACAAGATGGCCGATGAGATCGATGACGCCACCTCGGTGACGCGCCGCTCGCAGGAACCCACCAACAAGCAAACGCCGGTGATCAAGGGCGTGTTGCCAGACGCACCCGCGCCAGTGGCCGTGCCCAAGGCGGTTGTGCCCCAGCCTGCCCCTGTGGCTCCAGTAGCTGCACCCGTGGCAGCGCCTGTGGAAAAGGGTTTCTTTGGTTGGCTGAAGGGCTTGTTTGGTGCCGCTCCCGCGCCGGTGGTAGCACCTGTGGTCGTCGCTCCAGCCCCTGCACCAGTGACAGCAAAGACCGAAGAGCGCCGTGAAGGTCGTGGCCCACGTGGCGAAGGCGCAAATCGCGGTGGCCGTGGCGGCCGCCGTGATGAGTCTCCTGAAGGTCGTAGCGAAGGCCAGGGCCGTAATGGCCGCGGCCCGCGCAATAGCGAAGGCCGTGATGGCCAGGAAGCCCGCACTGAGCGCGCTCCGCGCAACGGCGCCGAGCGTGCTGAACGCAGCGATGCAGCCCCGCGTACCGAAGGTGCTGCGGACGGCGCAGCCCGCGGTGGTCGTGGCGGCCGTGGTCGTGGTGAGCGCCAAGGCCCGCGTGAGCGTGTCGATGCCGATGTGCAGGCGCTCCAGGCGCCAGCAGCAGAAGGCGTGAGCCTGGACGCAGCCGTAGTTACCGAGCAGCCCGGCCAGGAGCCCCGTGCTCCCCGCCAGGCAGGTGAGCGCGGTGAGCGTGGCCCACGTGGCCGTGGCGGTCGCGGTAACCGGGAAGAGACTGGCCGTGAACGCCAGGAACCGCGTGCTGAAGCGGGTGAAGCACCTGTGGCAGAAGCTGCAGTCGATGCAGGCCGTCCTGGCCGTGCGCCGCGTGAGTCGTCGCGTATGGACCGCGAGCCGGTCGAGCGCCCAGAGCGTCCGTCCTACTTCGCTGCCGCCAAGCCGGCGGCAGAAGAAGGCGATGCCACGATTGCACCCGTATCTGCATCCGCGCAGACGGAAGAGCCCCGTCCAGAGGGCGAGGAGCCGCAGCGCCGCGAGAAGCGTTCCCGCGACCGTTACGGCCGTGACCGCAAGGACCGTGTACCGCGTGACCTATCCGCAGAGCCCACTGCTTTTGTGCCCAACCCGGTAGAGCCACAGGCCCAATCGCTGGTCGAGCGTGCAGTGGCCCCGGCTGCCAGCCTAGTGGCTGCCCCTGCCGTAGCAGAAGCTGCTTCCGTTGAAGTTGCGGTGGCGGTACCTGTGGCTGTGGAGCTGCAGCAAGCGGTTGTTGTGCCAGTGGCTGCGGCACCGGCTGCGGTGGGCAAAAAGGCCTTGCCCGCAATGCCAGCGTTCTCCTTGCCGACCGCTGATTTGGTGGCGCTGGCGCAGAACTCCGGCCTGGAATGGGTTGGCAGCAACCCGGACCGTGTGGCTGCCGTGCAGGCTGCGATTGCCGCTGAGCCTGTACAGGTTCATGTGCCACGTGAACGTCCGCCTGTGGTCGAGCTCTCTAACGAGCCCTTGGTGTTGGTGGAGACCAAGCGCGATCTGCGCAATATGGATCTGCCCTTCTAAGCCTAGGCTTTATACCCTCTAAAAATGGACCTTCGGGTCCATTTTTTTTGCCTCTGCTTCGGCGGCGCATGGGGCCATGGCTGGAAGGGTTGGCGCGCGGCTGTGCCAGTACCAGGTGGCCAGTTGTCGGTCGGATATGTGTGAAAGGGGTGAGGGGCCGGGTCTGCCCCTCATCAGGCGGCTGTTACAGCGTAGCCGCCTGCCGGTAGGCGTCTTGTGCGGCGCTGCTGTCGCCGCGTTGTTCGGCGAGTACGGCCATGGCGCGCCAGGCACTGCGGCGCAGGCCGGCATCGTCCAGCTTGTGGATGGACTGGTTCAACAGTTGCTGGGCCTTGCCCCAAAGCTGGTGGCGCAGGCAGGCCATGCCTGCCAGGTACTGTAGATTCGGGTCGCGTGGGTTGTGCTGCTGCGCGGCTTCCACGCGATTCAGCCAGCCTAGATCCAGCGCGCTGTCCACTTGCGAGAATCCGCTTTCGATGGCGCGTATTAGTTTGATGGCGTGGCTGTGCGTTTGCTCGGGCTGGGCGATGAACTGCTCCCAGATGGGCAGCAACCACTGCCGGGCCAGGCCTACGTCGCCTTGCAGTTGCACCAGGCGCTGGGCGGCATGCACGGCAACGTCGGGTATCAGCTGCTCTGTGGTTTCCAGCTGGGCCCAGGCGCGCTGCAACTGGGCTGGGTCGTGGGCGGCATTCACCAGCTCCAGTGCCAGGCCACGCAGAATGCTTTGTGCCGCTGATGCTGAGAAGGCGCGGTGCTTGGCCAGCAAGCGGGCGGTTTCCAGTGCCGGCAGGGTTTGGCGGGCCAGGCGCGCGGCCTTGAGCCGGATGCGCAGGGCCAGGGTGCGGCGCGCGGCGCCCAGTGACAGGGCATCCAGCCATTGCAGCGCGGCATCGGCGTCACGGTCTTCCAGTGCCCAGCGGGCTGCGCGCAGTTGCACGCCTTCGCGGGTTTCTTGGGCGTCGCGGTGGGCTGTGTTCTCCAGTGCCAGTTGCAGATGCTTGTCGCGGGTGGAAGCGTCTTGCAGCGCCTGGGCACTTTCGGCGGTGACCAGGTGGGACAGGGCGCGCAGTTTTTCGGCATGGGCCAGGGCGTGGCCACTGTCCAGCAGGGCTTTTTCCTGGCGCAGCGCGGCTTCGGCGGCCTTGCGGGCGCGCAGAAAGCGGCCGGCGAGCATGTGCGAGAAAGCGTCCAGCAGGGCGGTATGGGTGGCACGTTCGCGTTGTTGCAAACGCCAGCGTTGGGCCTGTTGGGGCATGGCGAACAGCGCGGACAGTGCCTTCAGGGCCAGATGCAGCACGGTAAAGCTGGCCGCGATCAATAGCAGCAGTAGGTTCAGTGATATGTCTACCCGGTACGGCGGCCAGTACACGGTCACCGTGCCCTGGTTATTACCTGCCAGCAGGGCGATGGCCACGGCCACCGCAAACAGGGTCAGCAGCCAGATGATTGCGCGCATGCTCAGTGCCCTGCCGCTGCGGTGGCCAGGGCCGCCAAGGTTTCATTGACCTGGGGCAGTTCGGCGGTTTTCATCTGGCCTTGCACCTGTTGCAACAGGCCGGCCATGGACTGGGTTTTGCGCGATGCCGGGTCGAAATATTTGTTCAGTGCCATATTGGCGGCGGCCAGATCGGCGCGGGCCGACTCCATCTGCCGGGCCAGCAGGCCCAAGCGGGCATTCAGCAGCTTGAGCTTGAGGTTCTCGCGCAGGAAAAAGGTTTGCTCGGGCGATAGCAGGGCGGCTTCTGGCTGCTCGATTCGGCTGACGCGCACCAGCTTGCGGGCTTCCTGGTAGACCACATTCAGCCAGCGCTGCCACCACTGCGTAGCGGCAGGATCTGCGGCTTGGGCGGTACTGCTGACCGGACTGCTGGTGGCGACGGCGTTGATGGCGGGCAGCTCATCTACCTGGCGTACCAGTTCGTCCAGCTTCACCAGCAGGCCGGGTGTGTCGGTGGTGTTGGCGGATTTGATGCGTTCCGTGTCATGGGCGATGGCGCGCTGCAAGGGGGCCAGGCGTGGATGGGCGGCGCGCGAGACGCGGTCGTCGGCGGTTTTCAGGGCGGCTAGCAGGGGTTCGGTGCTGCCGGTCAGTTGGGCCTGCTGCTGGGCCAGGCGCACGGCGGATTCAATGTCCACCACCAGGTTCTCGTCGCGTGAACGCGACAGGCTCTGCATCAAGTCTTCCAGCTGGCTGCGCTGCAGACTGGTTTCGCTGACGCGGGCGTCGGTGACAGCCTGGTGGGCGGCGGTTTCACGGGCCAGATCCTGGGCCTGGCGGGCAATGGTACGGGCCTCTAGGGACTGGGTGCCAGCGTCCGCGCTTTGGCGGGCCAGGTGTTCCTGGATGTTGACCAGCTTCTGCCATAGCAGGCCGCTGCTCAGCAAGGCCCCGAGGGCTACGCCACCCACGATCAGCACGAGGGCGCGCGAACCTTTGGCGGGGGCCGGCGCAGTGGGAGCGGCGGTTACAGGGATGGGTTCTGAGGGCAGCTCGGCATTCATGCCTGCGATTCTATCGAGGCCACTATGGCATTCAATGTCGGACTGGTTTCCTCTACCGTGGCAAAGCCCGCCTGGCGCGCTGCCTGGGCGATACGGGGGTGGGTGGCCAGTGCGCGCGCCGTACCAAAACAGGCGGGCGGCAGCAGGGCTTGCAGATGGGTTACGGCCTCGGAGCTGCTGAACAGCCATACCGAGCCATCGCCGCAGGCCTGCTGTGCCAGTGCGATCTGTGCGGGGCTGAAGTCTGGTGCCCGCCGCTCATAGGCCACCACGGTATCGACCTGCGCGCCAGCGGCTGCCAATTGCTCGCTGAGCCAGCTGCGGCCTGCACTTTCCCCGGTATGGTCGCTGCCGCGCACGACCAGCACCCGGCTGCCCGCATGCACACTGGGCGCCACGACCTGCCACAGGGCTTCGGAGTCGAACTGGCTGGCCGACGCATCCGGTGCATCGATCTGGTGGAGGGCCAGGCCCGCCTGGCGCAAGGCGTTGACGGTTCCCGGGCCCGTGGCCCATGCTCTTGTTTTAATAGCTGGCGGCACTGGTTCTATCTGCGCTAGAGCCTTGTTGGATGCATAAAAATGGCGCACTGCATTGGCGCTCACAAACATGGCGGCTTGGTAGCTGGCCAACTCTTTCCAGGCCGTGTGTACCGGCTGCAGCTGGGTGGCGGCGGCGATCTCGATCAGTGGCAGTGCGTCGGCCTGCAGGCCGTGGGCTTGTAGATCGCGCACCCAGCGCTGCGCGTCCTGCGCGGGCCGGGTAACGATGACGCGGGGCAGCGGTTCCGTAGGCCGCCTCAATGTGCGCCGCCGGCGCGTAGCTGGGCCGCGACCTGTTCACCCAGGGCGGTGGCACTGGCCAGATCGTTCACAGGGGCTTGTAACTCGCTGGTAACCAGCGGTGCAGGCCGTTCGGCGTCGCCCCAGGCGGCGGCAATGTGCAGCTCAGTGCCCTGCCAGGTGGCAAATGCTGCCAGCGGCATGGAGCAGCTGCCACCCAGGCTGCGGCTGACGGCGCGCTCTGCCGCTACGGCCTGCCAGGTGGGCATATGGGCCAGCGGCGCCAAGGCGGCCAGTAGGTCGTTGCGGTCGGCCCGAATCTCGATGCCCAGGGCGCCTTGGCCGGCGGCGGGAAGCATGGTGCCGGGCGCAAAGCGTTGGCGTATGCGTTCGGCCAGGCCCAGGCGTACCAGGCCGGCACTGGCCAGCACGATGGCGTCGAACTGGCCTTCGTCGAGCTTGCGCAGTCGGGTGTCCAGGTTGCCACGCAGGGGCTCGATCCGCAGATCGGGGCGCAGCGCGCGCAGCAGTACGGTGCGGCGCAGGCTGGAAGTGCCCACCACGCCGCCCTGCGGTACTTCGTCCAGGCTGGTGTAGCGGGGGGATACCAGGGCGTCGCTGGGGTCTTCGCGTTCCAGCACGCAAGCCAGGCAGAAGCCGGTGGGCAGCTCCATGGGCACGTCTTTGAGTGAATGCACGGCGATGTCGGCGCGGCCTTCTTCCAGGGCGATCTCCAGCTCCTTGACGAACAGGCCTTTGCCGCCGACCTTGCTCAGCGAACGGTCCAGGATCTGGTCGCCCCGGGTGGTCATACCCAGCAGGCTGACCTGGTGGCCGCGTTGTTCCAGCAGGGCTTTGACGTGTTCCGCCTGCCACAAAGCCAGGCGGCTTTCACGTGTAGCGATGACGATGTGCAGGGGGGAAGTAGGGGAGTGGCTCAAACCGGTAACCTGTTGGTAATTTTTGGAGGCGATTGGCGTCGTTTCCAGGGGAGGTCGATGCTAGCATGGGGCCTGCCCGCGTATCCCCCTCGTTCTTTTACTGCACCACTCGAAAGTCCACGCATGACCTCGGCAGATTCCTCCCCCGCCAGCGCCGCCAAGCGCACCCCACCCAGCCCCACGCCAGTGACGCGTTCGGCCAGCCGGGACAAAGACAATGAACGCCCCTTGGTGGAGGATATTCGGCTGTTGGGCCGCATTCTGGGCGATGTGATCCGCGAGCAGGAAGGCGTTGCCGCCTACGAATTGATCGAGCAGGTGCGTAAGCTGTCGGTGGCTTTTCGTCGCGATGCCGATACCGAGGCCGACAAGGCCCTGAAGAAGCTGCTCAAAGGCCTGACTGGCGACCAGACGGTCAGCGTGATCCGCGCCTTCACCTATTTCAGCCACCTGGCGAATCTGGCCGAAGACCGCCACCATATCCGCCGCCGTGCCGTGCACGAGCGTGCGGGCGACACCCAGGAAGGCAGCATAGAAGTGGCTTTGGCGCGCTTGCGTTGGGCGGGGATAGCTCCTAAAACAATAGCGCAGACCTTGGCCAATAGCTATGTGGCCCCGGTGCTGACCGCCCACCCCACCGAAGTCCAGCGCAAAAGCATTCTGGATGCCGAGCGCGACATCGCCAAGTTGCTGACGGTGCGCGATGAAACCCGCGAACGCATGGTCGCCAATGCCAAGGATGCCCTGGCGCCGCGCGAGCTGGCCCTGAATGAAGTCCAGCTGCGTGCCCGTGTCACGCAGCTGTGGCAGACCCGCTTGCTGCGCATGTCCAAGCTGACCGTGGCCGACGAGGTGGAAAACGCCCTCAGCTACTACGAGTCCACTTTTCTGCGCGAAATTCCCAAGCTGTATGCCGAGCTGGAAGCGGCCCTGGGTAGCCACCCGGTGCATAGCTTTCTGCGCATGGGCCAATGGATTGGTGGCGACCGCGATGGCAACCCCAATGTCAGCGCACAAACGCTGGACTACGCGCTGCGCCGCCAGTCCGAGGTCGCACTGCGCCATTACCTGACCGAGGTGCATTACCTGGGCGGCGAGCTGTCCCAGTCCGGCAGCCTTGTCACCATGTCGCCCGAGCTGCGGGCCCTGGCCAAAAGTTCGCCCGACACCAATGTGCACCGCCAGGACGAGCCCTACCGCCTGGCCCTGACCGGCATGTATGCCCGTTTAGCGGCCACCTTGAAGGACTTGACCGGCGGCGAGGCGGCCCGCCACGCCGTGGCACCGCAAAACGCTTATCTGTTGGCCGAAGACTTTTTGGCCGACCTGCGCACCATCGAAGCCTCTTTGCTGGCCAACCATGGCGCACCCCTGGCTGCGCAGCGTCTGCACCCGCTGATCCGTGCGGTGGAGGTGTTTGGCTTCCATCTGGCCACCGTGGACTTGCGCCAGAGTTCGGATAAGCACGAGGAAGTGGTGGCCGAGCTGCTGGCGGTGGCGCGTATCGAGTCGGGTTATTCGGCCCTGGACGAGGCGGCAAAGCGCACGTTGCTGCTGGGTCTGCTGAACGACGCGCGGCCGCTGCGGGTGGTTGGCGCCCAGTATTCCGAGCATGCCTGCAAGGAAATCGCGATTTTCGAAATGGCCCGCGCCAGCCGCGCCCGCTTTGGCGTGCAGGCCATACGCCACTACATCATCAGCCACACCGAAACGGTCAGCGACCTGCTGGAAGTGCTGTTGCTGCAAAAGGAAGTTGGCTTGATGCACGGCACGCTGGATGCCAAGGCCACGGTGGACCTGATCGTCGTGCCGCTGTTCGAGACCATTGAAGACCTGCGCAATGCCGCGCCCATCATGCGCGAGTTCTATGCCTTGCCCGGCGTGGCCGAGTTGGTGCAGCGCAGCGGTGCCGAGCAGGACATCATGCTTGGCTACTCGGACAGCAACAAGGACGGAGGCATCTTCACCAGCAACTGGGAGCTGTATCGCGCCGAGATCGCTCTGGTGGAGCTGTTCGACCAATTGGCCAATAGCCACAACATCACCCTGCGCATGTTCCACGGCCGTGGTGGCACGGTGGGGCGTGGCGGCGGTCCGAGCTACCAGGCCATCCTGGCCCAGCCACCCGGTACGGTACGCGGCCAGATCCGCCTGACCGAGCAGGGCGAGGTAATTGGCTCCAAATACGCGAACCCCGAAATCGGTCGGCGTAATCTGGAAACCCTGGTGGCCGCCACTTTGGAAGCGACCCTGCTGCAGCCTACCAAGTCGGCCACTCCGGCCTTTCTGAAGGCAGCCGCCAAGTTGTCCGAAACCAGCATGGCGGCCTACCGCAATCTGGTCTATGAAACCCCTGGTTTCACCTCTTACTTCTTTGATTCAACTCCGATCCGCGAGATCGCCGAGCTCAATATTGGCTCTCGCCCGGCCTCGCGCAAGGCCAGCCAGAAGATCGAGGATTTGCGGGCGATTCCCTGGGGCTTCAGCTGGGGCCAATGCCGCCTGACGCTGCCGGGCTGGTACGGTTTTGGTTCTGCCGTGGAAGCGTTTTTGAATGAAAACGGCGCGGCAGGCAAGAAGGATGCGCTGGGCGTGCTACAAAAAATGTACCGCCAATGGCCTTTCTTCCGTACGCTGCTGAGCAATATGGACATGGTTCTGGCCAAGAGCGACCTGGCCCTGGCCTCGCGCTATGCGGAGATGGTCAGCGATGCGCGCATGCGCAAGCGTATCTTCGCCAGCATCGAGTCCGAATGGCACCGCACGGCCGGTGCCCTGGCACAGATCACCGGTGAAAAGCAGCGCCTGTCGGGCAATGCAGCCCTGCAGCGTTCGATCCGCCACCGCTTCCCCTACATCGATCCGCTGCACCATTTGCAGGTCGAGCTGGTGCGCCGTTATCGCGCGGGCCAGGGTGACGAGCGGGTGCAAACCGGTATCCATATTTCCATCAACGGGATTGCCGCCGCCTTACGCAATACGGGCTAAACGGCCTCGGTGGCATGCAGGTTGCTCTGCAATAATCAAATCAAGGCGCCATTGCGGCGCCATGGTTTGTTTATTTCCAGGGAGTTTTAAATGTTGATCCAACCCGTCGTGCTGTCCGGCGGCTCAGGCACGCGCCTGTGGCCGCTGTCCCGCGAAAAATATCCCAAGCAGTTGCTGTCCCTGGTGGGGGAGGATTCGCTGCTGCAGGCCACGGTCCGCCGTGTTGAAGGCCTGGGTACCGGCACGCTTGCTGCGCCCATGGTGGTGTGCAACGAGGAATACCGTTTCGTGATCGCCGAGCAGCTGCGCCTGATGGGCCAGCCCGGCAGCATCGTGCTCGAACCCACCGGGCGCAATACTGCACCCGCGCTGACACTGGCGGCCCTGGCTGCCCAGCGCGACGGTGCCGATCCAGTGCTGTTGGTCATGCCGGCCGACCATGTGATCGTGAACAAGCCCGCTTTCCAGGCTGTGGTGCGCCAAGGTGCGGCGCTGGCGGCCGATGGTGCCATCGTCACCTTCGGCATCACGCCGGACAGCCCTGAAACCGGCTATGGCTATATCCAGGCCGGTGCGCCCTTTGGTGCTGGCGGCGCTGCGGTGATTTCGCGCTTCGTAGAGAAGCCCGATCTGGCCACTGCGCAGAGCTATCTGGATGCCGGTACCTATTCCTGGAACAGCGGCCTGTTCATGGTCAAGGCATCCGTCTGGCTGGCGGCCATGGCGGTTTGCCGCGCCGACATTCTGGCCGCCTGCCAGAGTGCCTGGGACGCGGGCAAGACCGACGGCGAATTTGTGCGCGTGGGCAAGGACTTGTTCAGCGCCTGCCCCAGCGACTCCATCGACTACGCGGTGATGGAGCGCATTGCTTCGGGTCAGGCCGGCTTGCCCCCAGGTGTGGTGATCCCGCTGGCTGCCGGCTGGTCGGATGTGGGTGCATGGGATGCCTTGTGGCAGGTTCTGCCCAAGGACGACCAGGGCAATGTGGCCCAGGGCGATGTGCTGCTGCAGGATTGCCGCAATACCCTGGCCCTGTCCGAAGGCCGGCTGATTGCCTGCGTGGGCATTGAGAACGTGGTGGTGGTGGAAACCGCCGACGCCATTTTGGTGGCCCACAAGGACAAGACCCAGGACGTGAAGAAGATTGTTGAGAGCCTGAAGAAAACAGGCCGCTCCGAAGGCCAGCTGCACCGCAAGGTCTACCGCCCCTGGGGTTGGTACGACAGCGTGGACATGGGCAAGCGTTTCCAGGTCAAGCGCATCGTGGTCAAGCCGGGCGGCATCTTGTCGTTGCAGATGCACCACCACCGCGCCGAGCATTGGATCGTGGTGTCCGGGACCGCCAAGGTCACGCGCGGCGAAGACAGCTTCCTGGTGACCGAAAACGAATCCACCTACATCCCGCTGGGCACCACCCACCGCCTGGAAAACCCGGGCCGGGTCGAGCTGGAAATGATCGAAGTGCAGTCCGGCAGCTATCTGGGCGAGGACGACATCGTGCGCTTCGAAGACATGTATGGCCGTTAGACGCTTTGATTTGATAGCGTTTGACTGGGATGGAACACTGTTCGATTCCACCGCCATCATCACGCGCAGCATCCAGGAAGCGGTGAGGGATGTGGGCGGCACCGTGCCCAGTGATACCGCTGCCGCCTATGTGATCGGCATGGCCTTGATGCCCGCCCTGGCCCATGCTGCGCCCGATGTACCGGCTTCCAAGCACGCCGAGCTGGGTGCGCGCTACCGCCACCACTACCTGCAGCACCAGCACGACATCACGCTGTTTGCCGGCGTGCTGCCTATGCTGACCGAGCTGAAGGCGCGCCAGCACACTCTGGCCGTGGCCACCGGCAAATCGCGCCGGGGGCTGGACGAGGCTTTGCAATCGGTGGAGCTGGTGGGTATGTTCGATGGTTCACGTACCGCCGATGAAACCCAGGGCAAGCCGCATCCCCGCATGCTGCATGAGCTGATGCGCGAGTTTGGTGTGGCGCCGGAGCGCACGCTGATGATCGGTGACACCACGCACGATTTGCAGCTGGCGCTGAATGCTGGCTGCGCCAGTGTGGCCGTCAGCTATGGCGCCCATGCGGTGGACGGGTTTTCAGCCCTCAGCCCCTTGGTCATTGCACATTCCGTGGCCGAGCTGCACGACTGGTTGCGCGCCAACGGCTGATTTCCACGGGCGGATTTCCATGCAAGCCATTCTCTTGTGCGATAGCACCGACTTGGTCGAGGGCGGCGATGCCGTACCTTTTGATGTTGTTTACCTGGGGCAAGCTTGCCGTGCTTTTGCCGTGCGTTTTGAGGGCGAAGTCCATGCCTATCTGAACCGCTGTACCCACGTGCCCATGGAGCTGGATTACCAGCCCAACCGGATCTTCGACGACTCCGGCCGGTGGTTGCTGTGTGCCACCCATGGCGCGGCTTACCAGCCTGCCACAGGTGATTGCATGGGCGGTCCGTGTCGAGGTGGTCTGGTGAAGATTGCCCTTTCAGAAGCCGATGGCAAGGTGCACTGGCATACTGCCCCCCAATTACAAACTGTTGAATTTTGAATATGACCGACCCGAATCTCCCCGGTGGACCCGATACACCGCCCGCGCCGCGTGAACGCTCTGCGGACGCGTCTGGATGGGAGCGCGCCACCCTGGAGAAGCTGGCATTTGCTTCCCTGGCCGAGCAAAAAACCGCCCGCCGTTGGCGCAATTTCGTGCGTCTGGCCTGGCTGGTGTTTCTGATTGCGATGGTCTGGATTGGCCTGGACCGTGCTGCGCCTACCCCGGATAAGACCACCGCTCACACCGCGGTAGTAGAGATCAAGGGTGAGATTGCCGCCGGGGCCGATGCCAGTGCCGAGTTCGTGGTGGCCGCCATGCGCAGCGCCTTTGAAGACGAAGGCGCGCAGGCCGTGGTGCTATTGATCAATTCGCCCGGCGGTAGCCCGGTGCAGGCAGGCATCATCAACGATGAAATCCGCCGCCTGAAAGAAAAGTACAAGAAGCCGGTGTACGCCGTGGTGGAGGAAACCTGTGCCTCGGCCGCTTATTACATCGCCGTGGCTGCCGATGATATTTACGTGGACAAGGCCAGCATCGTCGGCAGCATTGGCGTGCTGATGGATGGTTTCGGTTTCACCGGCCTGATGGACAAACTGGGCGTAGAGCGCCGCCTGATGACCGCCGGTGAAAACAAGGGCTTCATGGACCCGTTCAGCCCGCAAACCGAAAAGCAGCGCGCATTTGCCCAGAGCATGCTGGACCAGATCCACGCCCAGTTCATTGGCGCGGTGAAAGCCGGCCGTGGTAACCGCCTGAAAGAAACTCCCGAAACCTTCAGTGGCCTGTTCTGGACCGGCCAGCAGGCGGTGGAAATGGGTCTGGCCGACCACCTCGGCAACCTGGACTATGTGGCGCGCGAAGTGGTCAAGGCCGAAGAGCTGGTGGACTACACCCGCCGCGACAACGTGGCCGAGCGCTTGGCCAAGCGCTTTGGTGCCGCCTTGGGCGAGGGCTCGGTGAGAGCCTTGAAGGGCCTGCCAACTCTGCGCTGAACGGCTTCAGCGTCCGATGGCAAATACGGCGGGCTGGTCTGGTACCAGGCCCGCCGTGTTTTTTTGGCGCCAGCCTTTGACCGTATCGCTCAGCGTGCGGCCCTGTTCCAGGGTCAGGCCGCTGCTGACCGCCAGCCGCGTGTTGTGCTGCAAAGTTTGTAGCAGCCCCTGCAGCAATTGCGTGTTGCGATAAGGGGTTTCTATGAAAATCTGGGTTTGCCCGGTTTTCAGCGCCAAGGCCTCCAACTCACGTATCCGCTGGCTACGCTCCGGCTCTGCCTGGGGCACATAGCCGACAAATGCAAAGTTCTGTCCGTTCAAGCCGCTGGCAGCCAGGGCCAGCAGCAGCGATACCGGCCCTACCAGTGGTACTACCTCCATGCCGAGCTCGTGGGCGGCGCGGACCACAGACGAACCCGGGTCGGCCACCGCGGGCATGCCTGCTTCGCTGACCAGTCCGATGTCAAATCCTTGCGATGCCGCAGCCAGCAAGGGCTTGGCATCAAAACCGGCCTGGTGGTCGCCTTTCTTATGGACTTCGCGCGGCAATTCTTGGATCTGCAGGGCCTGGATGGGCTGGGCCAGAGGGTAGATTGCATCCACTCGTTTCAAATAGGCACGGGTGGTCTTGGCGTTTTCGCAGACCCAGTGCTGCAGGCCTGCGGCCACACGCAACGTGCCGGCGGGCATGACCTCGTCCAGCGGCGTTTGCGTTTTGCAGCCAAAGTCCAGCGGCGCTGGCACCAGATAGAGCTTGCCTGGCGTCATAGCAGGCGAACTCCGGCTGCGCGCAGCAAGCGGCAGGTGCGGATCAGCGGCAAGCCAATCAGCGCGGTCGGATCGTCGCTGTCGATGGCGTCCAGCAAACTGATGCCCAGGCCCTCGCTTTTGGCGCTGCCGGCGCAGTCGTAGGGCTGTTCGGCCAGAAGGTAGGCTTCGATTTCTGCATCGTCCAGCAGGCGGAACTGCACTCGCACCGGAGCGAGGGCGGTTTGCTCAAAGCCGGTTTCCAGGCAAACCACCGACACGGCGGTCTGGAACACCACGGTCTGGCCGCGCATTTGTCGCAATTGCGCCACGGCCCGCATATGGTTGCCCGGTTTGCCCAGGGGCTGGCCGTCAAGGTCGGCGACCTGGTCGGAGCCTATGACCACTGCCTGCGGAAAGCGCGCGGCCACGGCCCGCGCCTTGTCCAGTGACAGGCGCAGCGCCAAGTCGCGCGGGGCTTCGCCCGGGCGGGGGGTTTCATCGACATCGGGTGCCGATACCTCAAAGGGAATGCGCAGGCGCTGCAGCAGCTCCTGCCGGTAGCGCGAGGTCGAGCCCAGCACCAAGCTGCGCGAGGAGGAGGAGGGTGAAGAAGAATGCATGGCGGGATTCTCTTACACTGCACACCATGAAAACCGAGAACTCCGCCACTCCCTTTGATGTACGCGCGTTTGCGCAAGCTGCGGGATCGCGCACAGCCCAGGATTCGCTACAAAAATACGAGCGTCTTGCGCAGGAAGTATCTGCGCTAGAGTCTGATTTAATGGTGAACTGGAGCATACAGGGCGAAGCCCGCCCGGTACCCGGTGAGGCGCCTGAAATCTGGCTGCATGTGCAAGCCGACACCTGTCTGCCCCTGACCTGCCAGCGCTGCCTGACGCCGGTGGAAGTGCCATTGGCGGTGGACCGCTCGTTTCGTTTCGTGGCCGACGAGGAAACCGCCGCAGCTCTGGATGACGAGTCCGAAGAAGACGTGCTGGCGCTGGACCAGGAGTTCGATCTGGCCAATCTGATCGAGGACGAGCTGCTGATGGAGATCCCCCTGGTGCCGCGCCACGAGGTGTGTCCGGTGGCGGTGAAGCTGGAGGTGGTGGACCCAGAATTTGAGGCCGCGCTGGCTGAAAAGCCCAAGCCGTTTGCCGCCTTGGCCCAGTTGCGCAAGGGCGGCTCCGATTGATCGCTGGTGTCTATATGCTGGCTTGGGCTATAATCTAAGGCTTCGCGCGAAAAAGCCTATGTGCTTTGGTGGTTCGGATGAGTCTCGTATGGGCCATTTTGATCCATCTTTATGGACGGCCGAGGGTGCCTCGGTTTTGACTGTTTCGCGCCTCCTTCCGTTTTCGTGTTTGTAATCTTATTTAAGCGTTTAGATTTAAACGCATTTACCAGGAGCCGACCATGGCCGTCCAACAAAACAAAAAGTCCCCTTCCAAGCGCGGTATGCACCGTTCGCACAACGCACTGAACGTGCCTGGTATCGCTGTGGAGCCCACCACTGGCGAAACCCATCTGCGTCACCACATCAGCCCCAATGGTTTCTACCGTGGTCGCCAGGTGCTGAAGAATAAATCCGAAGCCTGATCTGCGCTTTAAATACAAGGCCCGGCGCTACGTAACCCGTAGCTTCGGGCCTTTGTCTTGATGTTTGTCTCTTTTGATTTCACCGCTGCAGGCGGCACGGGTTCGGCATGATCACTCTGGCTGTTGATTGCATGGGTGGCGACCACGGACCAGGCGTGACATTGCCTGCGTGTCGCCAATTTCTGGATAAACATCCCGAAGCCAAGCTATTGTTGGTCGGTCTGCCCGACCGGCTGGCGGGTTTCAGCCATCCGCGGGCAAGCCTGGTGGCGGCCAGCGAGGTGGTGGGCATGGACGATCCCATCGAAATCGCGCTGCGTAAGAAAAAAGACTCGTCCATGCGGGTGGCGATTGCCCAGGTCAAGCAGGGTGATGCCCAGGCTGCCGTGTCTGCGGGCAATACCGGCGCGCTGATGGCGATTGCACGCTACCTGTTGAAGACTCTGGACGGTATTGACCGTCCGGCGATTGCCGGGCAAATCCCCAATGCCAAGGGCGGCGCCACCACGGTGCTGGACCTGGGCGCCAACGTGGACTGCCAGGCCGAGCATCTGCTGCAGTTTGCTGTCATGGGCTCGGCCCTGGTCTCGGTCCTCAGTGACAATCCCAACCCGTCGGTAGGTCTGCTGAACATTGGTGAAGAAGCCATCAAGGGCAATGAAACCATTAAGCGGACCGGTGAACTGCTGCGCGCGGCTGCCAGTTCGGGTGATCTGAACTTCTACGGCAACGTGGAAGGTAACGATATCTTTGTGGGTACCACCGATATCGTGGTCTGCGACGGCTTTGTCGGCAATGTGGCGCTGAAAACCAGCGAGGGTCTGGCTGCAATGATTGTCGGTTTTTTGCGTGCCGAGTTCTCCCGCGGTATCTTTACTAAATTCACGGCAATTTTGGCGAATCCGGTTCTATCGGCGCTTAAAAAACGTATGGATCACCGGCGCTACAACGGTGCGGCCTTGCTGGGCTTGCGTGGATTGGTGTTCAAGAGCCATGGTTCAGCGGATGCGTTTGCTTTCGAACAGGCCTTGAACCGGGCGTATGATGCAGCCCGAAACAACCTGTTGGACCGGGTCCAGGCACGTATCGCGCACGCAGCACCGCTTTTGGTGGTGGCTGTAGCGCCTGTGCTGGAAGCCGCCGCACCCATGAGCGCATGACGAGAACCTATTCCCGTATTACCGGCACTGGTAGCTACCTGCCCCCCCGCCGTTTGACCAATGCCGACCTCGTCGCCGAGTTGGCAAGCCAAGGCGTAGAAACTTCTGACGATTGGATTGTGGAACGCACCGGCATCCGGGCGCGCCACTTTGCGGACGCCGATGTCTTTACCAGTGATCTCGCCCTGCACGCAGCCCGTCGGGCACTCGAAGCCGCTGGCCTGGAGGCCAAGGATATCGATCTGATCGTTGTGGCTACCTCCACGCCCGACATGGTCTTTCCATCGGCTGCTTGCATTCTGCAAAACAAGCTGGGTATCGCCGGCTGTCCGGCATTTGACGTGCAGGCGGTGTGCAGCGGTTTTGTTTATGCGCTGACTGTGGCCGACGCCATGATCCGAACCGGCACAGCCCGCAAGGCCCTGGTAGTGGGCGCCGAGGTGTTTTCCCGTATTCTGGATTTCTCGGACCGCACGACCTGCGTGCTGTTTGGCGACGGCGCAGGCGCTGTGGTGCTGGAGGCCTCTGAAACGCCGGGCATCCTGGCTAGCGATCTGCACGCCGATGGTAAGCATGTGGGTATTTTGTGCGTGCCCGGCCAGGTGTCGGGTGGCGTAGTGGCCGGCCATGCCATGCTCAAGATGGATGGCCCTGCTGTGTTCAAACTGGCCGTGGGTGTTCTGGAGGAAGCCGCACGTGCCACCCTGGTCAAGGCCGGCAAGACCGAAGCTGATATCGATTGGCTGATTCCGCACCAGGCGAATATCCGCATCATGCAAGGCACCGCCAAGCGCCTGAAGCTGTCGATGGACAAGGTGATCGTCACCGTGGACCAGCATGGCAATACCTCGGCTGCGTCGATTCCGTTGGCTTTGGATGACGGCGTGCGCAGCGGCAAGATCAAAAAGGGTGACACCCTCATGCTGGAAGGCGTGGGTGGCGGTTTCACCTGGGGTGCGGTGCTCTTAAATCTATAGCTGCTTGCGCTGGTGCTATTTGCACTACAGGCAGTTTTGATAGGTAACTCTATGAACAATTTTGCATTTGTATTTCCGGGCCAGGGCTCCCAGTCCGTGGGCATGCTGGACGCCTGGGGTGCCCACCCCGTAGTGGCGCAAACCCTGCAAGAAGCATCCGATGCTTTGGGTGAAGACATCGCCCAGCTGATCCAGCAAGGCCCGAAAGAGGCCCTGGCCCTGACCACCAATACCCAGCCCGTCATGCTGGTGGCTGGCGTGGCCGCCTACCGGGTATGGATGGCCGAGACCGGTGCTGCACCATCCGTGGTGGCTGGCCATTCCCTGGGTGAATATTCCGCCTTGGTTGCCTCTGGCGTGCTGACGCTGGCCCAGGCTGCACCTCTGGTGCGTTTTCGTGCCCAGGCCATGCAGGATGCCGTGCCCGTGGGCATGGGGGCTATGGCGGCAATTTTGGGTATGGATGCTGCGAAAGTAATAGCTGGCTGCTCAGAAGCTACCAGCGCTACACGTGCTTTGGGCTCAGAATTTGCTGCCGAAGTGGTGGAGGCTGTGAACTTCAATGATCCCGGTCAGACCGTGATCGCGGGTAGCAAGGCTGCGGTTGAAAAAGCCTGTGAAATGCTCAAGGCCAATGGTGCCAAGCGCGCTCTGCCTTTGCCGGTGTCGGCGCCGTTCCATTCCAGCCTGATGCGGCCTGCCGCCGACAGGCTGCGTGAGAAGCTGGCGACCACGGCGTTTGCTGCGCCCCAGATTCCGGTGGTCAACAATATTGATGTGTCGGTTGAAACCGATGCAGACCGTATTCGCGACGCCCTGGTGCGCCAGGCCTTTGGTCCGGTGCGCTGGGTCGAGTGCGTCGCCGCCATCCAGGCGCGCGGTGTCTCCACCCTGGTGGAGTGCGGGCCGGGCAAGGTACTGGCCGGCATGGTCAAACGCATTGATGGCAGCCTGACGGGTCTGCCCCTGTTCGACCCGGCCAGCCTGGCTGAGGTCCAATCCACTGTTTTGGGAGCCGCTGCATGAGCGCTGTGGAATTTGCGGGCCAGGTGGCCCTGGTGACCGGCGCTTCGCGCGGTATTGGCGCGTCCATCGCCCTGGAGTTGGCCCAACGCGGCCTGAAGGTCATTGGTACAGCCACCAGCGAAGCCGGTGCTGCTGCCATCGGCCAGGCGTTGGCAGCCTTTCCCGGCAGCGCCGGCAAGAAGCTGGACGTCAACGACGCGGATGAAGTGGCCGCCGTGGTGGATGCCATTGCCAAGGAATATGGCGGCTTGCAGGTGCTGGTCAACAATGCCGGCATCACCCGCGACACCCTGGCGATGCGCATGAAAGATGACGACTGGGATGCGGTGCTGGACACCAATCTCAAGGCTGTATTTCGCATGAGCCGCGCCGTGATGCGGACCATGATGAAACAGCGCTACGGACGCATCATCAGCATCACATCGGTGGTGGGTGCTTCGGGCAACCCTGGTCAGGCCAACTACGCGGCCGCCAAGGCAGGTGTGGCCGGCATGACCCGTGCCCTGGCCCGTGAGCTGGGCTCGCGTGGCATCACCGTGAATTGCGTGGCGCCCGGTTTCATCCAGACCGATATGACCGCCAGCCTGCCGCCCGAACAACAAGCTGCCCTGCTGGGCCAGATTCCGCTGGGCCATCTGGGTGCACCTGCGGACGTGGCGCACGCTGTGGCCTATCTGGCATCGCCACAGGCCAGCTATGTGACGGGGCAGGAGCTGCACGTCAACGGCGGCATGTACATGTAAGCTGCCTCTGCCGCATACGACCAAATCCAACCGTTCTATCCGTACGGTAGCCTGGGCAGGGGATCTTCAGCAGCCCGGCTAAAATCACGGATTCTTTTACAACACTCAGAGGGAACTATGAGCGATATCGAAGCACGCGTTAAAAAAATTATTGCCGAACAACTTGGCGTTGAAGAAGCACAAGTGACCAGCGAAAAGTCTTTTGTGGCTGACCTGGGTGCCGACTCCCTGGACACCGTGGAACTGGTGATGGCACTGGAAGACGAGTTCGGCATCGAGATCCCGGACGAAGACGCGGAAAAAATCACCACGGTGCAAAACGCGATCGACTACGCAACCAGCCACCAAAAAGCCTAAATCAGGCTGCACATGGCCCGTGTGTTGCACACAGACCGGGAATGCGCGGTGTACATCCCCCGTTTCTCGCTGTCTGCCCAGTTCGCGATAGCGCACTGTGCAACTCTTTTGCTGTTAACCAGACCTCTTTAATTTATGTCCCGTCGTCGCGTCGTTGTCACAGGTTTAGGATGCATAAGTCCCGTGGGTAACACGGTGGCTGATTCGTGGTCGGCCTTGCTGGCCGGCCAGTCAGGCATCGACATGATCCGCGCATTTGATGCCAGCCCCTTCTCCTGCAAATTTGCCGGAGAGGTCAAGGGTTTTGATATCACTAGCCTGATTCCCGAGAAGGAAGCGCGCCATATGGACCGCTTTATCCATCTCGGCATTGCTGCGGCTATGGAAGCCGTGGCCGACGCGGGGTTGAGCACGGGTGACGCGTTGACGGAAGAGCAGGCGGCCCGCATAGGCTGCAATATCGGCTCAGGCATTGGCGGTCTGCCCATGATTGAGCAGACGCATACCGAATTGACCAACCGAGGTGCTCGCCGCATCTCGCCGTTTTTCATTCCGGCTTCTATCGTCAACATGATTTCGGGCCATGTTTCCATCAAATTTGGTTTCAAAGGCCCCAATATCGCTGTTGCAACGGCCTGTACCACCGGTCTGCATGCCATAGGGCAGTCAGCGCGGATGATTGAGTACGGTGATTGCGACGTGATGGTTGCAGGCGGCTCTGAAGCAGCTATATCGCCTTTGGGCCTGGGTGGCTTTGCCGCAGCGCGTGCCCTGAGTACGCGCAACGATGACCCCGCCACTGCTTCCCGTCCCTGGGACAAAGACCGTGATGGCTTTGTGCTAGGTGAGGGTGCCGGCGTGATGGTGCTCGAAGAGTACGAGTACGCCAAGGCCCGCGGCGCCAAGATCTACGCTGAAATCGTCGGCTTCGGCATGAGTGGCGATGGGTTCCATATGACCGCTCCGAACGTGGACGGTCCACGCCGCTCCATGCAGATGGCTTTGAAGAACGCGGGTGTGAATGTGGACCAGGTGCACTATCTGAATGCCCATGGCACCTCTACGCCCCTGGGCGATGCGAACGAAACCAATGCCATCAAGCTGGCCTTTGGTGACCATGCCAAGAAGTTGGTGGTGAATTCCACCAAGTCCATGACCGGACACTTGCTCGGTGGCGCTGGCGGTATTGAAAGCGTGTTTACCGTGCTGGCCTTGCACAACCAGAAGAGCCCGCCGACCATCAATATTTTCAACCAGGATCCAGAGTGTGATCTGGACTACTGCGCCAACACTGCACGCGATATGCAGATTGACGTGGCGGTTAAGAATAATTTCGGGTTTGGCGGCACCAACGGCAGCTTGGTTTTCAAGCGCGTCTAAGCCCGTCAATCCTGACGCGATAGCCGATCTGACTTCCGCTGCTTCATGCACAACGCCCCATCGGTGAGCTATCCGGTGGGGCGTTCTCGTATCCAGGGCTGGCTGACACTCAGTTTGTGGCTGTTGGGCTTGGCCACGGTATTGGGCTGGTGCTGGCAGGTAGGTGCTTTGGGCTGGCGGCAGTATCTTGCTTTGGCGGCTGTTCTCGGCGTCGGGGCGGCGGCTGTGCGGGGCTGGCGCCAGATGCCGGTAGGAGTCCTTCGCTGGGATGGGCAGCAGTGGTTCTGGGCCGCTACCGGTGAGCCAATGGCTGTCGCGGTGGCTTGTAGATTGGACTTGCAGCGGCATGTGCTGCTGCAGCTGCGCCCCCAGTCGGGTCGATCTTTGTGGTGTTGGGTGGCACATGCCCAGCATCCAGAACGCTGGCATGGCCTGCGCCGTGCTGTATATTCGCCCGCCAGACCAAAAGCCGATGCGTCGGCTGTGTTCGGGTCTGAACCATGACTTCACTTCCACCGCCTATTTTGACGACACCCCCCACGGCTACCGATAGCGACCTGATGCTGGTGGAGCGCACTGTAGCGGGCGACCAGAAGGCTTATGGCCTGTTGGTCATGAAATACCAGCGTCGCATCCAGCGCCTGATAGGCCGGATGGTGCGGGATGTGGACTTGGTGGAAGACATTGCCCAGGAAACATTCATCCGCGCCTACCGTGCGCTGCCCAAATTCCGCGGCGATGCGCAGTTCTATACCTGGCTGTACCGCATTGCTATCAATACCGCCAAGAAGACCTTGATGGACTTCAAGCGCGATCCCACGGTGTCCGAAGCGGCTATGCGTCCTTCTGACAACGACGATGAAACTTACTACCGGGAAAACGAACCAACCAGTCCAGACACCCCGGATACGGTGCTGGCCGCCAAGCAGATTTCCTCGGCGGTGAACGAGGCCATGGATGCCTTGCCGGCGGATTTGCGGCAAGCCGTGACTTTGCGCGAGATTGAAGGCATGAGCTATGAGGACATTGCCGAAATGATGCAGTGCCCGATAGGCACGGTGCGTTCGCGCATATTCCGGGCCCGTGAGGCGATTTCGGCACGGGTCAAACCCTTGCTGGAAAACCAGTCCGGCAAGCGTTGGTAAGTGAAGCACGATTTTGAAGATGCGCTAACAGGAAACAAGGTGATGCAAATGGGCACGGAACACGCGAACAATCCCCAGGACGCACTGTCGGCACTGGCCGATGGTCAGCTGCGCGGCGCGGCTTTTGCACAGGCTGTCGAACGGGTGGAGCAAGACGCAAACGCGCAAGCAACCTGGCATGCCTACCATGTGGTGGGCGATGTGCTGCGCTCGGGCGACTTGGCGTTCTGTTCCGATGACCAGGCGTTTCTGGCCCGGTTCCAAAGCCGCCTGGCCCTGGAGCCTGCACTGACGTCCACTGTGAGTGCTGCGAATTTGATAGCTATCGACGCATATAAAGCGGGCGCAGAGGCCCATTTATATGCTGAGGCTACAACTCCCAAAGAGGCCAGCAACGAGCGTTTCTTTGGCTGGAAGCTGGTGGCCGGCCTGGCATCCGTGGTGGCGGTTGTGGCGGTCAGTTGGGGTGTGCTCAGTGGTTCTGGTGCTGCGCCCGCGGGACCCCAGTTGGCGCAGGCGGATGCCCAGAGCCAGACCTCTACCCAGGTGCAGCAAGCTGTGACCTTGGCGGATGGCGCTCCCCAGGTCATGCTGCGCGATGCCCGTCTGGACGAGTTGATGGCTGAACACAAGCAATTTGGCGGAACCTCGGCGTTGCAGATGCCGGCCGGTTTTTTACGCAATGCGACCTTTGAAAGTCCGGCCCGTTAAGGGCTGTTGACGGGAAACCAGGGACATGCAAGTGAGGATCTGCAGGAAAGTAGTGTTGGCGGCGGCCTGTGCCTTGGGCGGCCTGTCGTGGGCGGGCGGCGGGCAGACTCCCAACGTAGCGGCGGCGCCGGCAGAGACGGCCGGCAGTGAGCGCACGGTCAACGAATGGCTGATGCGTATGCACGAGGCGTCACGCAAGCGCGCCTATTCGGGGACATTCGTGGTGTCCTCTGGCACGGGCAGTCTGTCCAGTGCACGTATCTGGCATGTGTGTGACGGCGAGCAGCAAATGGAACGCGTGGAATCCTTGACCGGGCCTCCGCGCACCACCTTTCGCCGCAACGACCAGGTGTTGACGCTGTTGCCCGAGAGCAAACTTGCTTACGCGGAAAAGCGCGAGTCCTTGGGACTATTTCCGCATCTGCTGCAAACCGGCGATTCTGCGATAGCGGAGTTTTACGGCGCCAAGCAGGATGGCAGCGAGCGTGTGGCCGGTTTTGATGCCGATATGGTGTTGCTGAGTCCTAAAGACACGCTGCGCTATGGTTACCGGATCTGGAGCGAGAAGAAGACAGGCCTGGTCGTCAAGCTGCAGACACTGGACGCGGACGGCAAGGTGCTGGAGCAGGCTGCGTTCTCTGAGTTGCAGCTGGATGCACCGATAAAGATGGAAAAGCTGGGCCAGATGATGGCCAATACAGCAGGCTACCGTGTGGAGACCAGTTCCATGCTCAAAACCACAGCCTTGTCAGAGGGTTGGGTCTTGAAAAATACGGTGCCGGGCTTTAAATCCATGAGCTGCTTCCGCCGCTCTGTCGCGGGCGCACCGGCCAGTGCCGCCGAAAGTACTTTGCAATGGGTCTTTTCGGACGGATTGGCATCGGTGTCCCTGTTCGTGGAACCCTTTGATGCACAGCGCCACGTCAAGGAGGGTGTGTTGGCCATGGGGGCCACCCAGTCTCTGACGCGTCGCATAGGCGCGTGGTGGTTGACCGTGGTGGGCGAGGTGCCTTTGCAAACCTTGAAGGCTTTTGCCCAAGGGCTGGAACGCAAGAAGTAGCAGTAGTGCCGGTCCTATCGGCTGGCCCTTTGAATTTTGAAAGAAAGCATGACGATGTTGCCGCTCAGTTTGAAAAAAGTACGTTTGCTTGCCGTGACGTGGACCGTGGCAGTGGCATCCACCGTTGCTCTGCTGCCCACCACCCCGGTGTTGGCCCAGACCCGTACCTTGCCCGATTTCACCGATCTGGTGGAGCAGGTTGGGCCCTCTGTGGTGAATATTCGTACCTTGGAAAAGGTGTCCTCCCGTGCCACGGCAAACAACAGTATGGACGAGGAGATGCAGGAGTTTTTCCGGCGCTTTGGTGTGCCGATTCCGAACACGCCACGTCAGACTCCGCGCCAGCAAAAGCCGCAGCAAGATCCGGATGAAGAAACGCCGCGCGGAGTGGGCTCCGGCTTCATTCTCAGTTCGGATGGTTTCATCATGACCAATGCCCATGTGGTTGAGGGTGCCGATGAGGTGATGGTTACTCTGACCGACAAACGGGAGTTCAAGGCCAAGATCATCGGTTATGACAAGCGCAGCGATGTGGCTTTGGTCAAGATCGATGCATCTGGCTTGCCTGCGGTGAAGGTCGGAGATGTGAACCGCCTCAAGGTTGGCGAATGGGTCATGGCGATCGGCTCGCCATTCGGTCTGGAAAACACCGTGACCGCCGGCATTGTCAGTGCCAAGCAACGCGATACCGGTGATTACCTGTCCTTCATCCAGACCGACGTGGCTATCAACCCTGGCAATTCGGGTGGGCCGTTGATCAATATGCGTGGCGAGGTGGTAGGTATCAACAGCCAGATCTACTCGCGCTCTGGCGGTTTTATGGGCATTTCGTTCGCAATACCGATCGATGAAGCGGCCCGCGTGGGCGATCAGCTGCGGGCTTCCGGGCGAGTCTCGCGTGGCCGTATCGGTGTGCAGATTGAACAGGTTTCCAAGGATGTCGCTGAGTCGGTTGGACTGGGTAAAGCGCAAGGTGCGTTTGTGCGGGGTGTGGAGGCGGGCGCTCCGGCGGAAAAGGCCGGCGTGGAGGCGGGCGACATCATTACCAAGTTCGACGGTAAGGCGATTGACAAGTCTTCTGACCTGCCGCGTCTGGTGGGTAATACCAAGCCCGGCACAAAGAGCAGCCTGACAGTATTTCGGCGGGGCGCGTACAAGGACTTGTCCGTGGTGATTGCTGAGATCGAAGACGATAAACCCGCTAAAAAACCCACCGCCAAGGAGGAAAAGCCCAAGGCATCTTCGGCTGGCCAATTGCTCGGCCTGGCCGTGAGTGAATTGAGTGACGCACAGAAGAAGGAGCTGAAGCTCAAAGGCGGCGTCAGAGTAGATAGCGCCACTGATGGTGCAGCCAGGGCCGGGGTGCGTGAGGGAGATGTGATCGTGGCAATCGCCAATGTCGAGGTCAATACGGTCAAGGACTTTGAGGCTGCAGTGGCCAAAATGGACAAATCCAAGCCCGTAAATCTGTTGTTCCGGCGTGGTGAGTGGGCGCAGTACGCACTGATACGTCCTGGTAAATAAGCTTGTAAACCCATAAAAGTCCCCCTTCCCAACTAGGGATTGGGGCTTTTTTTGTCGCTGAAAACCTGTAAATGGGCTGTCACAAAAAATTCTTGTGTGCCTTTCGGGTTCTTTGGATGTTTGTAATTACTAACTTCAAAAAGTGCTAACAACGATTTTGGATAGAATCAGCGACTCGCTCTATGGGTTTTGGACATATCAAAAATGGTGAAAACCACGATGCGGGACGAAGCCTTGTGGAACGCAGGCGATCCACAGATCGCCCACAAGTTGTCCAGAAAACTATCCACCGGCCCTGTTGATAAGTTGTGAATAAGTTGCCTGTTGTGACCTTGCAACGCTTGCATGGTGCTGGTGCGTGGGCTGTGCTGATTCGCCTTTTTACCTACAATGAAGCTCCAGCTATCGCAGTTGCCAAAGATTGTTGGTTCAGGGCGCGTTCGTCATCGACGCGCCCTTTTTTCATTTCTGCGCCTTTTAATTCAATCACTTAAAGCTTCCCGTTGATGAACCACATCAGAAATTTTTCCATCATCGCGCATATTGACCACGGTAAATCAACGTTGGCAGACCGCCTGATTCAACGCTGCGGCGGACTGGCTGAACGCGAAATGGAGGCCCAGGTGCTCGATTCGATGGACATCGAAAAAGAGCGTGGGATAACTATCAAGGCACAGACGGCAGCGCTGCACTACAAGGCCAAGGATGGTCAGATTTACAACCTGAATCTGATCGACACGCCCGGCCATGTGGACTTCTCGTACGAAGTGAGTCGCTCGCTGTCTGCGTGTGAAGGCGCGTTACTGGTGGTCGATGCCAGCCAGGGCGTGGAAGCACAAACCGTGGCCAATTGCTACACCGCGCTCGACCTCGGCGTGGAGGTCATGCCGGTGCTGAACAAGATCGATTTGCCGAATGCAGACCCTGACAACGCACGGGCTGAAATTGAAGACGTGATCGGTATCGATGCGACCGACGCCATCCCTTGCTCGGCGAAAACGGGTTTGGGTATTGATGAGATTCTGGAGGCTATCGTGGCCCGGGTGCCAGCACCCAAGGGCAACCCGGACGCACCCTTGCGCGCCATGATCATCGACAGCTGGTTTGATTCCTATGTGGGCGTGGTGATGCTGGTGCGCGTGGTTGATGGCCGTTTGGGCAAGGGCGAGCGCATCCGCATGATGGCTTCGGGCGCGGTCTATAACGCCGATAACCTGGGCGTGTTCACGCCGGCCACCGAAGTGCGTCAGTCCCTTGAGGCGGGCGAGGTGGGATTCATCATTGCCGGCATCAAGGAGCTGCAAGCTGCGAAGGTGGGCGACACGGTAACCTTGGAGAAGAAGCTACCGAACAACGCCGGCCCAGCGACCGAAGCCTTGCCAGGTTTCAAGGAAATCCAGCCGCAGGTTTTTGCCGGTCTGTATCCGACCGAGGCCAGCGAGTACGACTCGTTGCGCGACGCGCTGGAAAAGCTCAAGCTCAACGATGCATCACTGCACTACGAGCCCGAGGTGTCGCAGGCCTTGGGCTTTGGTTTCCGCTGCGGTTTCCTCGGCCTGCTGCACATGGAAATTGTGCAAGAGCGCCTGGAGCGCGAGTTCGACCAAGATCTGATCACTACCGCACCTAGCGTGGTGTACCAGGTGGCGCGTTCTGACGGCACCGTCACCATGGTGGAGAACCCATCTAAGATGCCCGACTCCAGCCGCATGGAGGAAATACGCGAACCCATCGTGACCGTGCACCTGTACATGCCGCAAGAGTACGTGGGTGTGGTGATGACGCTGGCGAACCAGAAGCGCGGCGTGCAAATGAACATGGCCTACAAGGGCCGCCAGGTCGTTCTGACCTACGAGATGCCGCTGGCCGAGATCGTGCTCGACTTCTTTGACAAACTCAAATCGGTGAGCCGCGGTTATGCCTCGATGGACTACGAGTTCAAGGAGTACCGCGCTGCGGATGTGGTGAAGGTGGACATTTTGCTGAACAGCGAAAAGGTCGATGCCTTGTCGATCATCGTGCACCGCAGCCAGTCGCAGTACCGTGGCCGCGCGGTGGTGGCCAAAATGCGCGAGATCATTTCCCGCCAGCAGTTCGACGTGGCGATCCAGGCGGCCATTGGCTCCGGCATTATTGCGCGTGAGACAATCAAAGCGCTGCGCAAGAACGTGATCGCCAAGTGTTACGGCGGCGATATTTCGCGCAAGAAGAAACTCCTCGAAAAACAAAAGGCCGGTAAAAAACGTATGAAGCAAATCGGCTCGGTAGAAGTCCCGCAAGAGGCTTTTCTGGCAATTCTGCAGGTGGAAGATTGATGCAAGCTCTGACTTCGGTAATTTTGGCGGCCTTTGTGGGCTACTGCGGCGCCTGGTATATGGGTGTGGTGGAAGGCAACTTTGCGTTGCTCTTGTTTTTGGCGACCTTGGTCACCGGTTTGTACTGGTTGGCCGAACGATTTTATTTTCTACCGCAACGCAAGTTGGCCGTGGTGCGCCTGGAAGAGGCTTCCACCCAGCGATTGGCTGAATTGAACAAGATGGGCATCACCCAGGTAGACCAAGTGGTGCCTGATGCCAAGGCCCGTCTGTTGATGCAACCCTGGTGGCTGGACTGGACCGCCGGCTTGTTCCCGGTGATCATTGCGGTCTTTTTGCTGCGTTCGTTTTTGTTCGAACCCTTCAAGATCCCGTCTGGCTCCATGATTCCGACGCTGTTGGTGGGCGACCTGATTCTGGTTAACAAATTCCATTACGGCATTCGCTTGCCGGTACTGAACACCAAGATCACCGCTGGCACACCACCCCAGCGTGGTGATGTCATGGTGTTCCGTTATCCACCCAAGCCCAGCATGGACTACATCAAGCGTGTGGTGGGCGTGCCCGGTGATGAGGTGGCTTATATCAATAAGCGCCTGACTATCAACGGCAAGGAAATTGCGACCAAACCCACCGCAGACTTCTTTGACGAAGACCAGATGCGCTATTTCAAGCAATTCGAAGAAAACCTGGGTGACCGACCCCACCGTTTGCTGAATGACGACAGCCGACCTGCTTTTGTACAGGGTACGGACGATTTCCCCTTCAAGGAAAACTGCAAATACAGTGTTGAAGGCGTGGTGTGCAAAGTCCCCGAAGGCCAGTATTTCATGATGGGCGACAACCGCGACAACTCGGCAGATTCCCGCTATTGGGGCTTTGTGCCGGACAAGAATATCGTCGGCAAGGCCTTCTTCGTATGGATGAATTTCAGTAGTCCTAAGCGCATTGGCTCGTTCCACTAACCGTAATCGATGCAAAGTTACCGTATGAACACATCTGCATTCAAATCCAAGCAACGTGGCCTGTCCTTCATCGGGCTGGTTCTCATGATGGCACTGGTGATTTCGGTATTCATCGTAGGTGCCAAGGTGGTGCCGACCGTGATCGAATACCAGACCATTCTGAAGGCCCTGAACAAGGCCAAAGAGGGCAACACCGTGTCGGAAGTGCGCGTTATTTTTGACAAGGCCGCCAGCATTGATTTGATCTCCTCGGTTACAGCCAAGGACTTGGAAATCAGCAAAAACGGCGACAAGGTTGTCGTCTCGGTGGCCTACAACAAAGAGATCGAACTCTTTGGTCCGGCATATCTATTGATCAAGTACTCTGGCTCCAGCAAATAGCGTGAACGATGGTCTTCTTGCGTTGCAGCAACGTCTGCAACATGTGTTTTCTGATGAAAAACTGCTGGTCCGTGCCACCACGCACCGCAGCTTTTCGGCAGACCACAACGAACGCCTGGAATTTCTGGGCGACTCGGTATTGAATCTGGCCGTTGCCGGCCTGCTATACATCCGTTTGAGTGCCTTGCCCGAGGGTGATCTGTCCCGGGTGCGCGCCAACATGGTCAAGCAGGACACGCTGTACCAGCTGGCTGTGGTGCTGGACCTGCCCGGCGTGCTGCGCCTGGGCGAGGGCGAGGCCCGCTCGGGTGGGCAAAAACGCCCGTCCATTCTGGCCGATGCGCTGGAAGCGGTGATTGGCGCGGTGTTCCTCGATGCCGGCTACGGCGCTGCCGAGGCCTTGGTGCACCGCCTGTTCAAGACGGTAGAAATCAACCCGCAGATGCAGGCGATCGGCAAGGACCCCAAGACCGAGTTGCAGGAGTGGCTGCAAGGCCGCAAAATGAAGTTACCCGCTTACCGCGTGGTCAGCACCTTGGGGGCGGCCCACCGGCAGACCTTTGATGTGGAATGTGAAATTGTTGAGCTTGGCCTGGCCGAGCGCGGCATTGGCGGCTCGCGCCGTGCTGGCGAACAGGCGGCGGCCGCTGCCATGCTGGTCAAACTTGAATCCAAAGCCGTCGCCGTGAAAGCCTCCAAATGACAGCAAGCTCTACCCCCCCCAATCCCCCAGAGTCCTCTACCGAACCTACAGATGCACCAGACGATGCCATGGCGTCCCTGGAAGGTATGCTGGCCGATTTGAAAAAAGCGTCTCCCGATGCGCCCGCGACCGGTCAGCGCTGCGGCCTGGTGGCTATCGTCGGCAAGCCCAACGTGGGCAAGTCCACTTTGCTCAACGCGGTGGTGGGCCAGAAGATCAGCATCACCTCACGCAAGGCGCAGACTACGCGGCACCGAATTACCGGCATCCGTACCCGCGACAACACGCAATTTGTGTTTGTGGATACGCCCGGTTTCCAGACGCTGCACAACAACGCGCTGAACCGCTCTTTGAACAAGACGGTACAGGGTGCTGTGAGCGATGTGGACCTGGTGCTGTTCGTGGTGGAAGCCGGCAGCTTTACCCTGGCCGATGCCAAGGTGCTGTCCCTGCTCAAGCCGAATATTCCGGTGCTGCTGATTGCCAACAAGCTGGACAACGTACACCGCCGTGCCGAGATCGCACCTTGGCTGCAGAGTATGCAGGAGCGCCATCCGTTTGCCGAGTTCGTACCCATGTCGGCCAAGAACGCCAAGGATATCGAGCGCCTGTTCGGCATCTGCGCCAAATACCTGCCCGAGCAGGCCTGGTGGTATGACGAAGACGAGTTGACCGATCGCAGCGAGAAATTCCAGGCCGCTGAAACCGTGCGCGAGAAGCTGTTCCGTTTGACCGGCGACGAGCTGCCCTATACCTCCACCGTCATCATTGACAAGTTCGAGGAAGAGCCGCCTGCGCGCAAGGGCCAGAAGCGCCTGCTGAAGATAGCCGCCACCATTGTGGTCGAACGCGATGGCCACAAGGCCATGGTGATCGGCGACAAGGGCGAACGCATCAAGCGCATCGGCATGGAAACCCGTGTCGAACTCGAAAAACTGATGGACGCCAAGGTATTCATCGAAGTTTGGGTGAAAGTGCGCTCCGGCTGGGCCGACGACGAGGCACGAGTCCGCTCCTTTGGCTACGAGTGATTCGTGGCTCCAAAACGGTTCCATGACGAGCCTGCATATGTTTTGCACCGCTACGACTGGAGCGAGTCCAGCCTGATCCTGGAGGTCTTCACCCGCCACCACGGTCGCATGGCGATTGTGGCCAAGGGGGTGAAGAAGCCGACTTCCAACTTCCGTCCCATCCTGCTGCCGTTGCAGCCTTTGCGCCTGTCGTTTGGCGGTGATGCGGAAATCCGCAACCTCAAGGCGGCCGAATGGGTGGGCGGCCACGTGATGCCGACCGGCGATGCGCTGCTGTCCGGCTACTACCTGAACGAGTTGCTGATGCGCCTGCTGGCGCGCGACGACCCGCACACGGCTTTATTCGACGCCTACGGCGTTGCGGTGCAGGTGCTGGCCTCTGAACATGGCGAAGCGTTGCAACCGGCGCTGCGGGCGTTTGAGCTGCTGTTGCTGCGCGAGATTGGCCTGCTGCCCTTGCTGGACGTGCAGACCATGACCTTCGAGCCCCTGGAGCCCGAGGGCCGCTACAGCCTGGTCGCCGAAGGTGGCCTGCGCCAGAGCCAGGCGGACGACCGGGCCAGCATGAGCGGCGCGCAGTGGCTGTCGCTGCAGCAATCGCTGCAGCCTGGCGCACCGTTCACAGCCACTTTGCGTGCCTGCGCCGAGGTATTGAACGGACTGAAGCCCCAGTTGCGCGCCGTGCTGCACTACCATTGCGGCATGGCAACGCTGCATACGCGGCAATTGATGATGGATCTGCAAGCCCTATGACTTCTCCCCACGCTGCGGTGCGAACCGCCCTCTCGGTCAACGTCAACAAGGTGGCGCTGGTGCGCAACACCCGGCATCTGGGCATCCCCAGCGTAGCCCGTGCCGCCACCCTGTGCCTGGAGGCCGGTGCCCAGGGCATTACCGTACACCCGCGGCCCGACGCGCGGCATATCCGCACCGAAGACGTGTACGAGCTGTCTGACCTGCTGACCGCTTGGCCCGACCGTGAGTTCAACATTGAAGGCAACCCGTTCCAGAACCTGATGGACTTTGTGCGCCGCTGCCGCCCCCACCAGTGCACTTTTGTGCCCGACGGCGAAGACCAGTTCACCAGCGACCATGGCTGGAACCTAGCCCAGGACGGCGACCGCTTGCGGCCACTGATCGCCGAGGCGCAGAGCCTGGGCGTGCGCGTCAGCCTGTTCATGGACCCCGTGCCCGAGGCCATGGCGTTGGCCAAGGCCGTGGGCGCAGACCGCGTCGAGCTCTATACCGAAAGCTACGCCAGCGCCTACGACAAGCCCCAATTCCAAGAGGTTTTAAGCCAGTTCGCGCAGGCAACACAAGCGGCAGCAGCTATCGATTTAGGAGTGAACGCCGGCCACGACCTGAGCCGCGACAACCTCACCGCTTTTCTGCGTGCCTGCCCGCAGGTGCAAGAAGTGTCCATAGGCCACGCGCTGGTGGCCGACGCGCTGGAGCTGGGCTATGCCGCCACGGTGCGTGATTACCTGCGCTGTATCGCCGATGCCGCCCGGCCATGATTTACGGCATAGGTACCGATATTTGCGACGTGCGCCGCATCCGCGCCAGCCTGGAGCGCCATGGTGACCGCTTTGCCGAGAAGGTGCTGAGCGATGCCGAGCTGGAGACCTGGCGCAAGCGCGGCGCGCGCTGGCCCGAGCGGGGCGTGCGCTACCTGGCCACACGCTTCAGCGCCAAGGAGGCGTTCAGCAAAGCCATAGGCATGGGCATGCGCATGCCCATGACCTGGCGCTCCTGCGAGATCGTTAACCTGCCCAGCGGCCAGCCCAGCATTGTTTTGCACGCGGCACTGAAAACCTGGTTTGAAGCGCAGGGGCTGAGCGCCCACGTCACCGTGACCGACGAAACCGACTACGCCGCCAGCTTTGTTGTCGTGGAGCGTTTGCCTGCTTGATTCTCGATTGCTATAGTATTAATAGCTGCTAGCGCAGGTATTGTCTGCGCTAGAGGCACAATTTTTATAAATCTTTCCTATGTCCCAACACGCCCCCCTGATCATTGACATTGCCGGCACCACGCTGACCCGCACCGACCGCCAGCGCCTCAAGCACCCGCTGACCGGCGGCATCATCCTGTTTGCGCGCAATTGGCAAGACCGGGCCCAGCTCACCGCCCTGTGCCGGGACATCAAAAAGGTCCGCAAAGACCTGCTGATCTGCGTGGACCATGAAGGCGGTCGGGTCCAGCGTTTCAAGACCGATGGCTTCACCCACCTGCCGCCCATGCGCGTGTTGGGAGAGATGTGGATGCGCGACGCCCTGCAGGCCACCAATGTCGCCACCGCCTGTGGTTATGTGCTGGCCACCGAGCTGCGCGCCTGCGGCGTGGACTTCAGCTTCACCCCGGTGCTGGACCTGGATTTCGGCGAAAGCAGCGTGATTGGCGACCGCGCCTTCCATAGCGATGCACGTGTGGTCAGCCTGCTGGCCAAGAGCCTGGTGCATGGCCTGTTGCAGGGTGGCATGGCGAACTGCGGCAAGCACTTCCCCGGCCATGGCTTCGTGAAGGCCGATTCGCATACCGAGATCCCGGTGGACAAGCGCAGCCTGAAGGCCATCCTGGCCGAAGACGCCTTGCCCTACGCCAGCCTGAACACCAGCTTGTCCAGCGTCATGCCGGCCCATGTGATCTACCCCAAGGTGGACAGCCGGCCCGCGGGCTTCTCCAGCAAGTGGCTGCAATATGTGTTGCGTGGCCAGCTGGACTTCCATGGCGCGATCTTCAGCGACGATTTGAGCATGGCCGGCGCGCGTCGCATCGACGGTAAGGACGTGAGCTATACCGCAGCCGCCGTGGCTGCGCTGGAGGCTGGTTGCGATATGGTGCTGCTGTGCAATCAAAGCCCGGTCGACAAGGGCCTGGCCGTGGATGCCCTGCTGCAAGGCCTGACCGAGGCCCAGCTCAAGGGTCAGTGGGAACCCAACGAAGCCAGCGAAGACCGCCGCCAAAGCCTGTTGCCCACCACGCCCGCGCTGGACTGGGACAAGCTGATGACCCATCCGGCCTATATGCAGGCGCTCTGGCTGGTGCCTTGAGGTGCTATTTATTTGGTAGCTACTAGCGCTGCTAGTACATGCGCTAGGGGGCTATTGGGTATTGGAATTTGCAGATGGGCAGCTAACGCAGGGAAAAGTGAAGCTCTAGTTTTGGAGTTGGGGTAAGACTGCATGCTGGAATTTTTCGACGGCTGCCACGATCGCCTGCACGATGGCATCTTGCTTGGTGTTGTCGGCCACATACTTTTCATCCCCCGCGTCCACGATCACACCGACCTCCAGCAGCACTGCGGGGACCGTGGTTTTTCGCAAAACCAGCAGCTCGTCAAATTTGTAAATGCCCAACTTGGCATCAAGCAGTTCGCGGTTTTCGCCCGCAATGGGTTCGGCGTGGTGCAGTGTGGGATGGCGACCTAGTCCTAGCAATGCTTGCCCCAGTAGCTTGGCAAACTGCTGGCTCTGTGCAAACTTGGGATTGCGTTGGGACACAAAGATCGAGTAACCGGCAATAGGCTGAACAGTTTGGTAGGCGGGGGTGCCGTTGACCTCAGTTTTGGCCAGGTATTTCAGTTGCGCCGAATCGTGGTGCAACGCTAAAAATAAATCGGCCTGTCGGGCGTTTGCCAGCTCGGCACGTCCGTCCAGGCTGATTTCTTCTGAGGGTGTGCGTGTGAGCACCACCTGCACGCCCGTGGCTTCCAAGGCTTTGGCCAGTTTTGCACTCAGTGCATCGTTGTAGCTGACTTCATAGATGCCCTTGACGCCCAAAGCACCGGGTTGCTTGGGCGTGTGGCCGGGGTCCAGTACGATAACGAATGGTTGGCCTGCGGTGCGCGGTGCGTCAGCCGCATTCGAAGCGGCGGCGCACGTAAAAAAAGCGCACAGACACAAAAGTGCCTGTGCGCTGCGCGTTTTCACATAGCGCGGCAGCATGTGCTTGCGCCTATCCGTTCAAGCTGCTTATTCCCAAGATTTTTTGGCGATGGCGGCGTCGTTGCAAGTGCCGGTTTTGCACTCACGGGCACGGTCGCGCAGGTACTCGGCACGCTCACGGTTGAGTTTGTAGTTGCAGCTTACGTCGATGGAGCCAGAGCGCTCGCAAGACGCATCCCGGTATTTAATCCAGTCGCGCTGTGTTTCGGTTAGTTGCTGTTTGACGTTATCTTTGAGCGGTTTGCGCAGCTCTGTGTACACAGCATTCAGCTCTTTGTCGGATTCTAAAAATAACTTGGCGACGCAATAAGTTTTGTCGTAGCTGGTCTTGAACTTGTCGCAGCTGTCAGTGTTATCTGCGTGGGCAAATTGCGCCGAAAAAAACAAACCTGCAGCCAACGAAGCCAAAGTCAAAAATTTCATAAATTCTCCGAATATGGGATTGGAAATTATGGGCGATTTGCACACTGTAGAAACCAGTCGCTATTGCCCATCCGCCGTATTTTCATGCGGTGGCTAGCACCCACATTTTTACTTCTTTTTTGATAGCTGCTAGCGCAGGTGCTATCTGCGCTGGTGCTCTATCGGATGATGAAAATTAAGCCTCGCGACGCAGCGCCGGGAACAGGATCACGTCACGGATGCTGGCGCTGTCTGTCAGCAGCATCATCAGGCGGTCGATGCCGATACCGCAGCCGCCGGTGGGGGGCATGCCGTATTCGAGGGCGCGCACAAAGTCAGCATCAAAATGCATGGCTTCGTCGTCGCCGCTGTCCTTGGCCGTGACCTGGGCCTGGAAGCGGGCGGCCTGGTCTTCGGCATCGTTCAGCTCGCTGAAGCCGTTGCCGAATTCGCGGCCGGTGATGTACAGCTCGAAGCGCTCGGTGACTTCCGGGCGGTCGTCGTTTGCGCGGGCCAGTGGCGAAATTTCGGTCGGGTGTTCCATGATGAAGGTCGGCTGCCAGAGCTTTTCTTCCACGGTTTCCTCGAAGTACAGCACCTGAAGGCTGGCCAGACTGCGGCCGGCGAGCTTGTTCTTGGCTTCGGTCAGGCCCAGCTTCTTCACTGCATTCGTCAGCCAGGTGGCATCGAACACGTTGTCGCCAGCTTCGGTGTACTTCTGGATGGCTTCGACGATGGTCAGACGCTCAAACGGCTGGCTCAGGTCGACAGGCTTGCCCGCGTACGTCAGCTGCAGTGAGCCGGTGGCGCGCTGGGCCGCGTCGCGGATCAGCTTCTCGGTGTAGTCCATCAGGTCCTGGTAATTCCAGTAGGCCGCGTAGAACTCCATCATGGTGAACTCGGGGTTGTGGCGCACCGAGATACCTTCGTTGCGGTAGCTGCGGTTGATCTCGAACACGCGGTCGAATCCGCCAACGATCAGGCGCTTCAGGTACAGCTCGGGTGCGATGCGCAGGAACATTTCCTGGTCCAGCGCGTTATGGTGCGTCTTGAAGGGCTTGGCATTGGCACCGCCGGGAATGGGGTGCAGCATGGGGGTTTCGACTTCCAGGAAGTCATTGGCCACCATGAATTCGCGCAGTGCGCTGACAGCCTTGCTGCGCGCCATGAAGCGCTGGCGGGCTTCCACGTCGGTCATCAGATCGACGTAGCGCTGGCGGTACTTGGTTTCCTGGTCGGCCATGCCGTGGAACTTGTCGGGCATGGGGCGCAGGCTCTTGGTTAGCAGGCGCACGCTGGTGGCGTGGATCGACAGCTCGCCGGTCTTGGTCTTGAATACCGTGCCCTCGGCGGCCACGATGTCGCCCAGGTCCCAATGCTTGAAGCTGGCATACAGCTCAGCGCCCACGTCTTCGCCCTTGACGTAGATCTGGATACGGCCACCGGTGCCGCCCAGCGACGCATCTTGCAGCGTGCAGAAGCTGGCCTTGCCCATCACGCGCTTGAGCATCATACGGCCGGCAACCTTGGCGGTGGCGCCCAGGGGCAGCAGCTCTTCTGCGGTCTTGTCACCGTAGCTGGCAAACAGGTCGGCAGCGCGGTGGCTGGGCTTGTAGTCATTGGGGAACGCCACACCCTTGCCTTCGGCTTGCTGTTGGCGGATGGCTTTGAGCTTTTCGCGCCGCTCCAGGATCAGCTGGTTTTCGTCTTGGGCCGGAACGGGAGGCAGGGCGGAGGTGTTTTCAGGCATGCTGTTATAGAAAGAGGAGGGCGAAGTTCGCCAAACCTTTGATTTTAAGTCCGGCTCGGTAGGTTCAGTGCGTGATGCCGTCGCGGCGCAAGACTTTGAGAAACGTCAGGACTAGTATCTTGCAGTCCAGCCCCAGCGAGTGGTGCTGCAGGTAATGTGTGTCCAGCGCCACCTTGGTGGGGATGGGTAGTTCATCGCGCCCATTGATCTGGGCCCAGCCAGTGAGGCCAGGCAGCAGCTCATGCACGCCCTGGGCAGTGCGCAGCGCAATCAGGTCCTGCTGGTTGAACAGTGCGGGCCGTGGCCCGACAAAGCTCATGTCGCCACACAGAATGCTCCATAGCTGGGGTAACTCGTCCAGGCTACTTTTGCGCAGAAAGCTGCCAATCGGCGTGAGGTGGGCGCCGGGGTTGCCCAGCAGGTGCGTGGCAACGGCCGGGGTATTGATCTTCATGCTGCGGAATTTGGGCATGGAGAAAATGCTATTGTTTTTACCAACGCGGTTGGACCAATATAAGATCGGGCCAGGCGAAGTCAGTAGTACCGCCAAGGCGACCAGCAACATGGGTATTGCCAAGGCGCACAGCGCCACCAAGCCTAAAATCAAATCGAAACATCGTTTCATGGCTGTATGGCTGTCACCGTACGGCGAAGCCCTTCATCGAGGGTGACGGGCGGTGTCCAGCCCAAAACATCACGCGTGTGTTGGATATCAACTTGCAGATTGCCGCACAGGCGCTGTGCTGCTGCTCCTTGACCTGACATACGAGCCCCTGCTTGCAGCAGCCACGCGGGCACCGGTAGTAGGCGGCTGGGTTGTCCCATGGCATGGGCTATACGACGAACCAGCTCGGTTGTGGATAGATCTTCACCATCGCTGACCAGGAACGTCTGCTGCGCAGCAGCAGGGTGGATGGTACAGGTCAAGATCAGGTCGATTAAGTTGTCTAGTCCCACCAAGCTGCGCAGGTTGTGGATGCAACCCAATGGCAGTGGAAGCTTGTTGGATATAGCTTTCAGCATTGCGGCAAAGTTGGCCTTGACACCTGGGCCGTATACCAAGGGCGGGCGAATGACGACTACCTCCATGCCGGTGTTCTGCGCAATTTGGTGCAAGCCTAGTTCTGCTTCCCATTTGCTGCAGCCGTAGGGATCTGGGGGATGGGGGGCGTCGCTGAACCGGAATGCATGGCCCCGCGTTGTCGCTTCCCCGTTGACTTTGATGGAGCTCAAAAAAATAAAGCGCCGTACGCCCGCTGCTGCAGCCTGCCGGGCCAAATGTAGGGTGCCGTCGGTGTTCACACTTCGATATGCCGCCAAGGGGTCACGCGCCTCTTCGCGCATGACGTGGGCGCGGGCGGCAAGGTGGACGACTGCATCGCAGCTTTGTAGGGCGTTAGACCATAAGGTTTGAGGTCCGATGGAGTTGATGTACACCATTTCTACGTTCGTTAATGCTGTCGCGGGCTGCCTCGCGGCAGCGCGCACACGCACCTGCGCACGATCAAGGGCTGCGCACAAGGCAGTCCCTACAAAGCCGTTGGCACCGGTTACCAGCACTGTCATCGCCGACGCAGCCATAGCGCGCGGATAAACACCCGTGAGCAAAAAAATCGTAGCATGCTGGATAAGTGCCATTGTAGATATTGGCTTTGAACGTGGCTGCTGCGCTGCGCGTCGTGAGTCACCCCCTGGTGTGGCAGCAGTGCAATATGAAGGCCCTGCAAGCGGATCCGAGCGCACAGGTCAACATCTTCGTAGTAGAGAAAAAACTTCTCATCAAAACCGCCCATGCTGCGGTACAGCGCGGTGGATAACACCATGAACATGCCGGCTACCCAATCTGGGTAGAAAACGTCATCTTGGCGGGCATAGGTATGCTTTGGGTACCACTTTCGCATGATGGCCTTGGCTGCAATTCCCCAGGGGGTGGGGAAGCGGCGCGCGTTGTCTTCCAGTTGCCCTCTGGAGCTGTATATGGCGGGAGCCACGAGGCCCATCAAAGGCGTTTCCAGCAGCGTGAGCAAGTCTGGAAACGGATTGTGTTCAATCCTTATATCGGGGTTCAAAATACATACCGTATCGCAGCGGGCCAGAGCAATGGCTTGGTTGTGGTTGGCACTAAAACCCATCGGATGCGGGTTGCGCAGGACACACAAGGGAAAGTCAAAATCATCAGCCGTGCAGGCCATGGTTTCGGGGATGTTCAGCGTCAGGATGACCTCTAGCGGCGTTTGCCCGTGCACACGCTCCAGGTCAAGCAGCAACGGCAGCACCAGCGCCATTTGGCCGTGGCTGACGATGGAGATGGTGAGGGACGGTGTTGGGTTCACTGGTAGGGCCCCGTGCGGCCCCTTAGCCCGTCGAAAACACCCCGTACCATTCTGCGCAGGCGCAGGGCGCGCTGGGGGGCGAATGACAGGAAGTAGCCTGCAAACTGTACGAGCCGGGTTAAAAAATACACTTTCCAACGCCAAGGGGTGGTGGGCAAGGCGCAGAGCAAGATGGAGTTCCTGAACATGTAGTAATCGCGCAGCGGGCTGTGGTGGGCGACCTGGCGGGTACGTAGCCACCAGATTTGACTCACTTTGTCGCCTAGCCGGTGCTGGAGTTGGGCTTGTGCCACGCCCAGCAGGGCCCAACCTTGAGCGCGTATACGTAGACACCATTCGGTGTCTATATGGTCGATGAACCAAGCATCCCACATTGGCACCGCATTATCCACGGCTGTAGATCGCAGCAAAGTGCCAGAGGCAATCAAAAAACCTACCTCTATTGGAGGGGATTTAGAACTGTCTAGAGGCTCCCAGCGGGTAGGCCAAAGGCCGATATCGCGTACAAAAAAAGATCTACGTCCCGTACGTTGGTCTACGGTGCTGGGGCCTGCTGCTGCTGCTTTAGGGTTATCAGTGAGTGCTTGACTGAGTAAGCGCACCATGTCTGGCATCGCTTCGCTGTCTTGGTCAAGCAGCAGAATCCTGTCCACTCCAAAAGCCAGTGCAGCATGTATGCCAATGTTTTGGGCATGGGCGATGCCAGTATTGCTGCCTAGCGGGTATAAGCTTGCACCCATGTCGTCGCAGAGACTGCGCAAGCCATTGAGGAGTTGCTCCGACGATCCGTTATCAATGACCAGCATGTGCTGTACCTGTCCGCACAGGCTTCCTAGTTGCTTGTGCAACATTGCAAGGTCTGGCTGGTAGCTGACGGTAACGGATGCAATCATGGTGCGCGCGTAGCCAGAACGGTGATGAATTCGCCGCGCCGCAGTTGGCGGCCTTGCAGCAGGGCGGGTAGTTTGTATTTCATCCGCAATAGCGTTGCTGGTGATACGGTGGCGGTGGCATCCGTGTAGCTACGCAAAGCTGCGCTGGCGGCATGGATGGACAGGGTCGAGAGGGGCGGAAGGCTGTGGGTTTTGATCTTAAAACCGAGTGCTTTTAGCTTATCGCACAAGCCGTTGAACGTAAAAAGAACCAAATGACGTGGTGGTTCTAGACCCCGCCAGTAGGGGCCGAAATGGGAGTGTCCCCAGCTTTCAATATTCGGTGTTTGCAGCCACAGAGTGCCGCCAGGACGTAATAGTGCATACATATCCTGCAACCATTGCAACGGATCGTGCACGTGTTCAATCACATGGCTACAGCTAATCCAGTCATAGCCACCCGCTTGCTGCGCGACCTGCTCTAGTCCGCCAATGTGTACGTTGAGGCCCTGTTTACGGGCGGCGGCTACCGCTAGTGGGTCGAAATCTACCCCTTCCACAATCCAGCCAGCAGCCTGTGCCAGTGTGAGGAAATTGCCGTTCCCACATCCAACATCTAATAACTGTGCGCCTTCACGTGGAAGACGGCGCGGGAGGTGGCGCATTTGTTGATGAACCAAAGAACGCAAAGGCCATAGACATGGCACCCACCAACGTCCCCAAGCGTTGGTGGGTGTCAGTGCCATGTGCCAATGTGTATTGCGGTAGCTGTTGAGTCCTGCACGGACCCATTGCCGTATCCGCCCAGAGAGTGAGGCGGATGGCGCCATGTTCTGCTTAACCTGGACATGCGAGGAGATCGCATTACCATGGGTGAAGTATTGGCTATAGGCTTTTCCAATGCTTTGGGGATTCGGTCGTGGATCGAGGTAGGCGGTTCCGCAAGATTGGCAGCTATTCAAAGTCCATTCTCCTGGCGCGCATCGAAAGAGCTGGTCGGTGAGATGCGAGTGCAACACACGCCGCTGGGTGCTATTACATAGGGGGCAATGTCCCAAATACTCGATCTCTTCAGGTGGCCAAACGCCCATGGGCATGCCAGTGTCGGGTGAAGGAGTCATTTTTTTCGAAGTAACGGAAGCATTTGGTAACTGCACCATGCTAAGGCACAGGTCAATACCAGTGCCAGCAGTTGCCAAGGCGGTTCAACGGAGGCGGTTGTATAAATAACCATAGGCGATGCGAAGATTCCTATGAGTGTGACTATGGCACCACCCGATGCTGCCCACAGGAGTGCCCTGCGCAGGGCGCTTTGCGATGCAAGAAATTGCTGCATGGCATATGTAAACAGCAGCAATGTGTCGAACACCACACGCATGGTCCAGACCATGGCGGCCCCAACAATGCCCCAGTGGATCAGTGTCCACCACAACGCGATGCCATAGGGTACTAGTTCAACCAAGTGGATTTTTGCAATCAGGTCGGTACGGCCTGCGCTTTGTAGCAAGTTGTACGGAATATGGGCGAATCCGTTGACTAACACACCGACAGCCAACCATTGCCACACCATGCTGCTCTGTTGCGCTATCTCCGGCCCTACCCACCAGTGCAAAAGCCAAGGGCCCAGTACCGTGAGACTGATCAGACTTGGCAGCCAGCATGCCACTAGCATGCGTGTCGCTGAGCGAATCAAATCGGGCAATACTGTCGCGGATGTACCTGAATTGCCTTGGGCATGGGCCAGTAATGGAAACAACACGCCCAGCATCGCGACAGGAATCGCAGGTAGTCGCGAGAGGACATCAAAAGGTACGGTGTAATGTGTCACGGCGGCGGTGGAGAGCAGGGCGGCGACGGCGAAACGGTCAAAGTAAGACAGCAGCGGCCCCACCAAATTGCTCACTGTTAGCCAACCCCCAAAGTGCAATAGTTGGCGAAGTCCATTCGACGGTGGAGTATGTGTTGCGTGGAAAAATTCGGGTTTAGCAAGCCAAGCAAATGCCAACGCAGTGCCAATACGCACTAGTAGTAAGCCTGCCATTACAGCGCGCAAGTCGACCGAATACAGTGCAATCAGCCAAGGTACGCAAAAGCTGGCGATGCCAGAAGGGATGCGTACACTGTTCACTGCGGCAAACCGGCTGCGCGCCTCTAAAACACCCGTGCTGCATGTGGACCACATCAAAAATGGAATGGCAATTGCCAACATGGCCCATGCTATAGGCGCCTCCGTGCGCACCTCTACAGGCATTTGTATGGCTTTATCGATCCATGGCGTACTGACCAACAATAGCAAGGCCCAGGTGGCGCCAAGTCCCCACATAAGTCGGCGGGCCACTCGCGCCATAGCCGCCTGGACCGTCAGTGGCATGCCGGATGCATTGTGTTGGGACAGGTATTGAGTGAGTGCGCGTCCCAGGCCCATGTCCAGTAGGCCAAAGTAGCCGACCAAAGCCCAAGCCAGAGTCAAGGCGCCAAAGCGATCCTGCCCCAGACGGTTGATCAGCCCCGGAACGACTGCAACACCCACGAACATGGGTAGCACCATTCCGCTGACGTTGAGGACAATATGCGTGAAATGGTTTCGGGTGAGCATGTGGCGATCAGGTTCTTTCAGTGCGCTCATCGCGCACTTCTAGCACTTCCGCGGGGGGCTTCTTGAATAGGTTGGGAGGTATTCAGTGCGCAGCCGGGTATCAACTGAGCGAGGTATTTGTGAAGAGCCAATACGTCGTTGTTCTTCGTTGCCGTCTCTAACATTTGCAACTGGCTGGACAGTACCTGCCAGGGGACAAATTCTTCATGGGCTTTCATGATCCGCGGGTGCGGCGTAGAGGTCGGATTACTACCGATCAACAGTTCCTCATAGAGTTTTTCACCGGGACGCAAACCGACAACCTGGATATCGATATCTCCCTCCAAGGTGGTTGGGTCACGTACGGTGAATCCTGATAATGCCACCATGCGTTTGGCCAAATCCAAAACCTTCACGGGGTTACCCATGTCCAACACAAACACATCGCCACCTTGGGCCATCGCGCCGGCTTGCAGTACTAATTGGGCAGCTTCGGGGATGGTCATGAAGTAACGGGTAACCTCGGTATGGGTCACGGTAATGGGCCCCCCACTGGCAATTTGCTGGCGAAACAGTGGTACCACGCTGCCGCTGGAGCCCAAAACATTGCCAAACCGTACCATGGCGAAGCAAGTCGTGTGCGGAGGTGGTGGGGCGTGGTTATCAACGGCAGTGTCAAAAATGGGGCGATGCTCGTTTGTCAGCGCCTGCAAAATCAGTTCAGCTACACGTTTAGTGGCCCCCATGACGCTGGTTGGACGTACGGCCTTGTCAGTGGATATTAGTATGCAATGGGTCACACCATTTTCCAGTGCTGCGCGGGCTACATGCAGGGTGCCAAATACATTGTTTGAGATACCTTCTGAGGGGTTGTCCTCCACTAAGGGCACATGTTTGTACGCGGCTGCGTGATAGACCGTACTCGGACGGTAAGTTTTAAATATTTCCGATATTAGGTCGTAGTTGCGAACACTACCTAGCAGAGGCACCAGTTGTACGGTGAGCGCATGCTCAGTGCAAAGGGTTTGCAGCTCTGCATGGACGGTGTAAAGTCCAAATTCGTTGTGGTCCACCAGCACTAGACGGATCGGGTGTTCCACAATTATCTGACGGCATAGCTCGCTGCCAATGCTGCCACCGGCACCGGTTACTAAAACTGTTTTATTAAAGAGGTTGCGTGCAAGGAGTTCTGGGTGTGGTGGAATTGGTTCGCGGCCGAGCAGATCTTCAATATCCAATTCTCGGATGTCTTGCACGGTAACTCGACCGCTGGCCAAGTCGGACATGGCCGGCAGCGTTCGGACATGTACCGGTAGGTTTTGCAGGTCTTTGAGAATTTCATTGCGACGTTCCCGTGTGGTGCTGGGTAGGGCTAACAAGATATCTGTGACATCATTCTTCTTAACCAGTTCAGGTATTTCCCCGGGTGTATGGACATGCACGCCATTGATACTACGTCCAGCTTTTCCGGGATCGTCATCGATGAAGCCTACGATGGTGTACCTGCGCGTACTGGCAAGCGCTGCTGCAGTTTGGGCGCCGGCTTCGCCCGCGCCATAAATTAATAGACGCGCTTGCAGATGTACCTCCGTAGGACCGAGTCCTGAAAGCCAGAACCGCGCCATGGCGCGACTGGTGCCTACCAACAACAAAAATATCAATGGTTGCAAGATGCCGATGCTGCGTGGAATTACTTCCCAGTGCATCCATTGCATCCATTGCAATGTGGTGAACAAGAAGAGTGCATATATCACCACTGCCGTTGCTGTTGCAGTTAATGCCGCCATGCCGGTATAACGAAAGATGGCGCGGTATAGCCCGAATCGTACAAAAATGGGTACCGCAAGAATAGGCGCCACCAAGTAGACAGCCCATTGAGCGCCCATGGGCCTGTGCAGGCTATCCAGTCTGAGCGTGAAGGCAATCCACATCGCCAGCAGACTCAAGACAATGTCCAGCGAGACGACGACTAGGCGCTTGGTTGAGCGTGGCCAGTTCAGGATGGATGGATGGTTCAGGAAGCGTGCAGGCATCAATGTGGTGGGGTATCTGAAAAGCACGTTTGTGCCAATACGTCGGTGACTAGCTCAAGTCGAAGCAAAGGACTATCGAGGGACATCAGATTGTGCTTGTTCAAGATTGACAAAGGTAGTAGTTCACACCAGCGGTTGGCTACCCAACCGCAATCGTCCAACTGGTATGTTCCAGGTTGTGGTAACCGGTCACTGCCGGCATTTTGGGTGAGCAAAGTCTGTATCAATTGGTCCAGGCTCTTGGCGCTGTGCTGTAGATCTGGTGGAATGGGACTGGCGGTATCTTCAGTTATCAAGGTCACATCGGCCATCCAGAGGCCAAGATGCGATTGGTGCTGTGAGTCTATGCGAAAGCGTTGGCCTCCCTTGCAATCCAGCATGAGCAGTCCTGGCTGCAGCATTTGCAGTTGGGTGATGTGCGCCAGTACACCCACTGGATGGAAACGTTCAACCGGTGCGGTGGGAGTACGCACTTCCGCGCCTTGCGCCAGCGAAACAACGCCAAAAGGCGTTCCCGTGCGATAGCACTCTCCAACCATATGAAGATAGCGGACCTCGAAAATGCGCAGCGGTAGTACACCTCCGGGAAAGAGCACGGTCTGTAGAGGGAAGAGCGGAATGTTTAACAAGACAGGCTATGCCAGCGTATGGTGACAGGCGCTATCATCCCACGAGCTCATATAGGCCCATCGCATGCTGTACCAAATCATCTCGTTTCTGCTGGAGGTCGTTACTGGACTTTTTGGAGGAGCTTGCCTGTTGCGTTTGTATATGCAATACCAGCGCATCCCTTTTCGTAATCCTGTGGGCAGCATGGTTTTTTCTTTGTCCGATTGGATTGTGCTGCCGTTGCGGCGTGTTATCCCTGCATTGGGTCGGTGGGATTTGGCCAGTCTGGTCGCAGCGTTTTTGTTGAAGTTGCTGCAATTCGCGCTGTTGTGGCTGGTGTCAGGCAGTTTTGCGGGTTGGGCAGTTTTACCCTTGCTCGCCTTATTTGGCTTGGTGTCACTGTCGATCTCGGGACTGACGGGATTGCTGTTGGTGTACACCGTCATGTCATGGATGCAGACCCGAACACCCTTGTCGGAAGTGATTGAGCGCTTGTGCGTGCCGCTGCTTGCGCCTATACGGCGTGTTCTTCCGACCATGGGAGGCTTGGATTTGTCTGCACTGGTGCTGTTGGTGCTGCTGCAGGTGGCATCGATTGTCGTGGGCTATGCTTTGCCCGTGGTACTGGCCTATTTCTAGGCCAGTCTTGGATCAGACCACAGCGTCTGCAGGCTGCTTGAGCAGCATAGCCAAGGTGTGGGCGACGGTCTTACGTAGGTCTTTGCGATTGCAGATCAGGTCAATAGCACCTTTTTGCTGCAGAAATTCAGCCCGTTGAAATCCCTCTGGCAGGGTCACTCGCACCGTGGATTCAATCACGCGGGGACCAGCAAAACCGATCAAAGCCTTTGGTTCTGCTATCACCACGTCACCTACAAAGGCAAATCCGGCGCTGACACCGCCCATGGTCGGGTCGGTTAGCACACTGATATACGGCAGTCCTTTTTTGGCTAGACGTGTTAATGCCGCATTGGTCTTGGCCATTTGCATCAGGCTGAGCAGGCCTTCTTGCATGCGCGCACCGCCGGTTGCGGTGAAGCAAATGAACGGTACTTTTTGTTCAATGGCCGCGTGTACGGCACGCACAAAACGCTCACCTACAACGCTGCCCATACTACCGCCCATGAACTCGAATTCAAAGCAGGCGACGACGGCGTTGATGCCGTGGATGGAGCCACCCATGACCACCAGTGCATCGGTTTCGCCGGTGTTTTCCATAGCCTCTTTGATGCGTTCCGTGTATTTGCGGCTGTCCTTGAACTTGAGTGGATCGACGGGAACAACTTCTTGACCCAGTTCATAGCGGCCTTCGGCATCCAGGAATACGTTGAGCCGGGCGCGGGCGCCGATGCGGTGGTGGTGGCCGCAGCTGGGACAAACGTTTTGGTTCTGTTCCAGATCATTCTTGTACAGCACCGTTTCGCAGCTCGGGCATTTGATCCACAGCCCTTCGGGCACGCTGCGGCGGTCGGCCGGGTCAGAGCGCTGGATTTTGGTGGGAAGAAGTTTTTCGAGCCAAGACATAGGTGCAATCCTCAGGGAGGGGCGCCTCGCAGCGCCCCTGGTTCACGGGGGGTGAATTATGCGTCCAACGCAGTGCGGATGTCCCGCAGGAAGTTTTCGGCCACGGGTACGACTTGATCGTGCGGCTGGTTTTCGATCAGCTGGATGATCTTGCTGCCAATCACCACCGCATCGGCTACCTGGCCAATGGCGCGGGCGGTTTGGGCATCCCGGATGCCAAAGCCCACGCCGACCGGGATATGCACATGCTCGCGGATCCGCGGCAACATGGCTTCAACAGCAGCCGTGTCCAGCGTGCCGGCACCGGTGACGCCTTTGAGCGACACGTAATACACATAGCCGCTGGCGACATGGGCTACCTGCTGCATGCGTTTCTCGGTGGAGGTGGGCGCCAGCAGGAAGATCAGGTCCATGTCGTGGGCTTTTAGCTTGGCCGCGAAGTCCACGCATTCCTCGGGTGGATAGTCCACCACCAGCACGCCATCCACACCGGCTTGTGATGCATGCGCAATGAATGCATCTTGGCCGTGTGCCTGGTCATAGCGCTCAACCGGGTTGGCGTAGCCCATTAGCACCACCGGCGTGTGGGCGTTTTGCTTGCGGAATTCCCGCACCATGTCCAGCACCTGTGCCATGCCAATGCCGAAGGACAAAGCGACATCGCCGGCCTTTTGGATCACCGGCCCATCGGCCATCGGGTCGCTGAAGGGCACCCCCAGCTCGATAACGTCGGCCCCAGCAGCGACCATGCCATGCATCAGCGCGGGTGTGATGTCAGCAAACGGGAAGCCCGCGGTAACGTAAGGGATCAGTGCTTTGCGCCCGTCTTTCTTGAGCTGGGCAAAGGTCGTGGTGATACGGCTCATACGGCCTCCTTCAGCGTGGTGCCTGCACCTTTGACGGTGAGGCCGCGCATCGATGGTCGGTCGTAAAAATCAGAACCCGACAGATCGGCTACCGTGCCAATATCCTTGTCGCCCCGGCCGGACAGATTCACCAGAATCGACTGGTCGGGTCGCATGGACTTGGCCAGCTTCATCGCGTAGGCAAAGGCATGGCTGGACTCCAGCGCCGGGATGATGCCTTCGGTACGGCACAAGTAGTGAAAGGCATCCAGTGCTTCCGCATCGGTGATGCCGACGTATTCGGCGCGGCCAATGTCTTTCAGGAAAGCATGCTCCGGGCCGACACCGGGGTAGTCCAGGCCGGCACTGATGCTATGGGTTTCGGTCACCTGGCCGTTCGCGTCCTGCAGCAAATAGGTGCGGTTGCCATGCAGCACGCCAGGGCTGCCTTTTTGCAGTGATGCCGAATGCTTGCCCGACTCCAGGCCTTCGCCGGCGGCTTCCACGCCGATCAGCCGGGTCGCCGCGTGGTCGATGTAGGGGTGGAAAATTCCCATGGCATTGCTGCCGCCACCCACGCAGGCGATAACTGCATCGGGCTGCTCGCCCGTGCAACCGGCCGCTGCCAGCATCTTAGGCATCTGCACCAGGCATTCGTTGCCAATGACGCTCTGGAAGTCGCGCACCATCATCGGGTAGGGGTGTGGACCGGCCACGGTACCGATGATGTAGAAAGTGTTGTCCACATTCGCGACCCAGTCGCGCATGGCTTCGTTCAGCGCATCTTTCAGGGTCTTGCTGCCGCTTTCCACTGGGACGACGGTGGCGCCCAGCAGCTTCATACGGTAGACGTTGGGGCTCTGGCGCTTCACGTCTTCGCTGCCCATGTAGACCACGCATTCCAGGCCGTAGCGGGCGCAGATGGTGGCCGTGGCCACGCCGTGCTGGCCGGCGCCGGTTTCGGCAATGATGCGCGGCTTGCCCATGCGCTTGGCTAGCATGGCCTGGCCGATCACATTGTTGATCTTATGGGCGCCGGTGTGGTTCAGGTCTTCACGCTTCAGGAAGATCTGCGCGCCGCCCATTTCCCGGCTGGTGCGGGCTGCGTGGTAGACCGGCGAGGGGCGACCGACGAAATGCGCCAGTTCCGAGGCGAACTCGGCCAGAAAGGCCGGGTCATGCTGGTACTGGGCGTAAGCCTCTTTCAGTTCTTCGATGGCATGGGTCAGCGTTTCAGAGACGAAACTGCCGCCGTAAATGCCGAAATGGCCTGAAGCATCAGGCTGCTGGTAAGTGGACATGGTGTGACTTTGCAAGTTGGGCGTCTGCCGCGCGCACAGCGGCGACAAACTGGTGGATTTTTTCGGCGTCCTTGATTCCCTTGGAAATCTCGACGCCAGAACTCACATCAACGGACAGCGACAGAGCGCGTGGCCGGACCTGCAAAATACCATCGGTCACGTTTGCAGGCGTGAGTCCACCACTTAAGACGAGGTGAGAGTTGACGCTTGGAGGAAGACGTGACCAATTGAATGTTTTTCCGCCGCCGCCGTATCCATCGACATGGGCGTCGAGCAGGATGGCTTGGGCTTTTGCGTAATCGGACGCGAATTTTACCAAGTCGAAGCTGCCACTGTCACCCAGGGGAATACGCGCCGCGCGCAGGAACGGGCGTCGGCCCTGTGCACTGGCTTCCCAGCACTGCTCTGGCGTTTCTTCACCATGAAATTGGACTGTGGCGCAGGGTATATCTGAGCAGGCAGCTATCACATCTGTAGCAAGTGCATTCACGAACAACAGCACAGGGGTGACGAAGGGCGGCAGTCGTTTGGCCAGTTCCGCCGCGCGCTGCGGTGTCACATAGCGGGGGCTGGGTGGATACAGCACAAAACCGACAGCGTCGGCACCGGCGGCCACAACGGCATCCACGTCTTGTTCACGGGTCAGGCCGCAGATTTTGATGCGCGTGCGCGTTTGGAGGTTTGTCATGGCAGCCAATCAAAGGCAGGGGTACGGTCTGGCAAACCCCAGTGGGCAGGATACACCGGACCCATGAAGTACAGGCCATCAGGGGAAAACGTGGGTGCGGCGGCATTGCGGTTGCGTGCCGCCAGCACCACTTGTATCCATTCCGGTGGCTGCTCCCCTTTGCCGATGACCAGTAGGCAACCCATCAGGTTGCGGATCATATGGTGCAGAAAAGCATTGGCTTCGAATTCGAATCGCCAGTACGCTCCGCGCCGAGAAATATCCAGGCGCATGAGTGTCTTGACCGGCGATAAGGCCTGGCAGCGCGCGGCACGGAAGGATGAAAAATCGTGTTCGCCCAGCAAGTATTGGGCAGCTTGCTGCATGGCGGTTAAATCCAGAGGCCGGAATACCCAGCCCACACGACCACCTTCCACACTGGGGCGCACCGGCGACTCCAGCAGGGCATAGACATATCTGCGGGCAATGGCACTGGCGCGGCAGTGGAAGCTATCGGGAACCTCTTGCGCCCATTGCACAGCGATGTCTCGGGGCAGCAAGGCGTTCACGCCACGCACCCAGGAGGCTGTGGGTCGTTGCAGGCGGGTGTCGAAATGCACTACCTGCATCATGCCGTGTACACCCGCATCGGTGCGGCCCGCGCACAGAGTGGATACACGTTGCTGAGTGAAGCAGGCCAACGCCGCTTCCAGCTTGTCCTGTACCGTGTTACCTGAGGGCTGGCTCTGCCAGCCGTTGTAAGGTTGACCGTTGTAACTGACGGCTAATGCCAGACGCATGAACGGATCAACCCTGCATCACCGACCATGGCATCAAGACAGGCTGGCTAGGAATTGTTGTGCCTTGGCGCGCAGCGCGCCAGTGGCTTCTGCCAGCACTTCTTCGGCCAAGGCCCGGGCGCCATCTTCATCGCCGATGGAGTTGAACTCTTCGGCCAGCGACAGCTTGGTTGCTAATGGATCGCCGGCATCGGGCTCTTCTTCCGGCTCGACAGGACTGGCAGGGGCAGGGGTTTCTTCCAGGTCCAGCGACAGAGATCCCATATCGAATGGGATTTCGTTGCCATGGCTGGCCGGAGGGGCTGCTTCCAGTTCTGCCGTGGGTACCAGGTCGATGTCGAAGTCCAGGGCGTCCATGTCGGCCGGCGCATCAGGTAGGTCGAGCGCGGCAGGGACTGTCAGTGACGACACGGGGTCAAAGTGGTCCGCACTGCTATTGATTTCCGGGAAGGATGCAGCCGGAGGCTGTACCGCATCGGGCGGCAGCGTGCTGGGCGCATCCGTAGCCGCAGGACCGTTCTGCAGAAAGTCCAGATCGAGATCCAGGTTAGAGAACGCGTCCGGCGTGGATGGGGTCTGTGGGGTCTCCATGCGCGGCTCTACCAGACCAGCGGTGGCTGCGAGTGCGGCTACTGCAGCGGCGCCGTGGTACAGGGCATTGTTTGGGTCCAGATTGCGGCCCAGTTCGGCGATATGGTCCCATTCAGGACCCATACCACCGGTCAAACCATGCGCCTGGGTGGCCAGGGCAGTGAAGCTGCTCAAGTCCCGACGCTTGGCGTAGATGTCTTGCAGCTTGGCGTGGATGGCGACACGGCCCGGGTTGCTGCGCAAAGCTTCTTTGAGGATTTCTTCAGCTTGCAGGTCCCGGCCATAGGCCAGATAGACATCTGCTTCGGCGACCGGGTCCACGTCGCCCGCGGCGTCCAACTGGCTGGGCGAATAGGACATGGACGACGCAGGCGCATCCGCTGCGTTGGTGTCAATCCGTTGGCCGCCGCTGGCACCGAAGAAGGAGTCGGGCTGCAGCCGGCTTTCCAGAAAGGAGCTGTCAGCACTGGAGGCATTTTTACGTTTGCGTGAAAAGTACAGGCCAGCACCAGCAAGCAAGACGACTATGCCGGCCCCTAGGGGGGCTAGCGGGTTGTCCAGAAGGGCATTGAACCAGCCGTCCTCTTCTACAACGGCTGGGGCGGGCGGTGCACTAGCGGTTACGGCAGGCGCGGGCGCAGAGGCGGCAGGGGCAGTCGGAGCGGGTGCGGGTGCTGGCGTAGACACCGGCGTGCCTGGCTCAGAGGCTGCTGGTGCGGCCGACGCGGCGGGTGGAGCCGCTACCGGCACGGGCACGGTTACCGCGGGCATTTCTGCTGCTGCCTTGGCGGCACTGGCTGGCGGGGCTGCCGGTGTGGCTGGCGCAGGTGCGCTGGCGGAAGAAGCGCCCAGCTTGTTCAGATCGGTGATGTTTTTGGACAGTTCGGCAACCCGTGCTGCGGCTTCTTTGGCAGCCTTTTCCTGGGCGATGGCGTCTTCCGTGCCTTTGCTGTTTTTCAGTGCACCTTTGGATAGCGTCAGCTTGTCGGGGACGGCGACGGAGGGCTTTTTCTCGCTGACTTCCGCCTGTACACGGCCACTGGCTTTGCGGTCGGCTTCTGCCGTCTGCACGGCGGGCACACCACCGGCCAGCTTGCTGCGGAACTCGTTGAAGTCCCGGCTTTGTGCGTTGATGATTTGAGTGGCTTCCGGCGCGGGAGTCGCGGCGGCCTGGTCGCTGTCTGGCAGCTTGATGACTGCACCGGCCTTGACGCGGTTGACGTTGCCGTTGATGAATGCGCTCGGGTTGGCGCGCAACATGGCCACCAACATCTGGTCCAGCGACACATTGGCGGGTTTGGAACTACCTGCAATCTTGCTGGCGGTGTCGCCCGCCTTGACCACTACCTGCTTTGCCTCGCTGGGAGCCGGCGCGGGCTTGGGGGCTGCGGCTACGGGTGGACGCGGCGTGACCGGGCGTACAGCTTCTGAGTTGGCTGAAGGCGCCACTGCGGGTGCGCTGGGTGCAGCAACAGGCGCTGGTGTGGTGACTTGTGGAGCGGTTGCGGCAGTCGCGGGTGCTTGGCGCTGCGAAGGCGGGTCCAACAAAATGGTGTAGTCACGCACGATCCGGCCCGAGGCCCAGTTCACCTGCAGGATCAGGTCCACAAACGGGTCGTTGACAGCACGGTTGCTGTTCAGGCGTAACACCGAGCGGCCATCGGGGCGGCGCTGCAGTTGTATTTTCAGGTCGGTTAGCGCCGGGCTGTATTCCAGACCTGCCGCACGAAAGGCTTCTGGGGGGGCGATTTCGGGCCGAAGGCTGCTGGCTTCGTCGGTGGAGATATCCGGTAGCTCGATTTCCGCGCGTAGGGGCTCACCCAGGCCTGACAAGACGGTCATGCGTCCCAGTGACAAGGCGGCGGCATGATTGGCAAAACCCAGCAAAGTGGCTGCAGCTGCAGCTGCAATTGCAGAGGCTCTCCAGCCGCGCAATGGCAGATTTTGGCCAGAGGGGCTAAAAGCGCGTTCAACCGACATATTCTTGTTCATCATTCGGGCATGTACTACGATACAAAAAAAGAAAAAGTACCATAGCATCAATGTCTTACGCAGACAAGTTGATGTGGGCTTTTACGGTTGAAGCATCGCGCGGCAGCGATGTTGCAATACCTTACATGTTACCAAACACGCGTGGCCTGCCCTAGACGAGCAGGCCATGTGTTGTGTTTACGCTTCCAGCAGGATACGCAGCATGCGGCGCAGGGGCTCGGCAGCACCCCACAGCAGCTGGTCGCCGATGGTGAAGGCGCCCAGGTATTCGGGGCCCATGGCCAGCTTGCGCAGGCGACCGACCGGGATGCCCATGGTGCCGGTGACGGACACCGGCGTCAGGTCTTTCACCGTGGCTTCGCGGGTATTCGGCACCACGCGCACCCACTCGTTGTCCTGGGCGATCATGGCTTCGATGTCGGCCAGCGGCACGTCTTTCTTCAGCTTGAAGGTCAGCGCCTGGCTGTGGCAGCGCATTGCGCCCACGCGCACGCAGAAGCCGTCGACTGGCGTGATGGCGGTGCCGAAGCCCGGGCCTTGGCCCAGGATCTTGTTGGTTTCGGCGCCGCCCTTCCATTCTTCCTTGCTGGAGCCGTCGCCCAGGTCCTTGTCGATCCAGGGGATCAGCGAGCCGCCCAGCGGCGCGCCAAAGTTGGCGATCTCGGCCGCGCTCAGGTTCTGCTGCTTGGCCAGTACCTTGCGGTCGATTTCCAGGATGGCCGACTTGGGGTCGTCCAGCAGCGTGCGAACTTCGGCGTTCAGCGTGCCGAACTGCGTCAGCAGCTCGCGCATGTGCTGGGCGCCACCGCCGGAGGCAGCCTGGTAGGTCATGCTGGTCATCCACTCGACCAGGCCGGCCTTGTACAGCGCGCCCACGCCCATCAGCATGCAGCTGACGGTGCAGTTGCCGCCGATCCAGTTCTTGCCGCCCTTGGCCAAGGCGTTCTTGATCACCGGCAGGTTCACCGGGTCCAGCACGATGATGGCGTCGTCGTTCATGCGCAGGGTGGAGGCCGCGTCGATCCAGTGGCCGTTCCAGCCGGCAGCGCGCAGCTTGGGGTAGACCTCGGAGGTGTAGTCGCCGCCCTGGGCGGTCAGAATGATGTCGCAGCGCTTGAGCGCGTCGAGGTTGTACGCGTCTTGCAGCGTGGTTTCGTTCTTGGCCTGCGCGGGGGCTTTGCCACCGGCGTTGGATGTCGAGAAGAACATCGGCTCGATCAGGCCGAAATCGCCCTCGGCCTGCATGCGGTCCATCAGCACCGAGCCGACCATGCCGCGCCAGCCCACCAAACCTACGAGATTACCTACCTTCATCACATTGCCCTTTCAGAAAAATTGATTTCTCTTCTCCCGGCTCGTCGGGCCGGGAGGGGCGTGACGAACCGGGCTAAGTCTTAGCCTTTAATGGTCGTCTTGGTAATGGCAGCCACGACGGCATCGCCCATTTGCTGGGTGCCGACCTTGGTCGTGCCTGCCGAGTAGATGTCCGGTGTTCTCAGGCCCGCAGCCAGCACGGATTGCACTGCGGACTCGATACGGTCGGCAGCGTCGGCTTGTTGGAGGGAGAAACGTAACATCATGGCGGCGGACAGTATTGTAGCCAATGGATTGGCCACGCCCTTGCCGGCGATATCCGGCGCGCTGCCGTGGCTGGGTTCGTACAGGCCCTGGTTCTGTGCATTCAGGCTGGCCGAGGGCAGCATGCCGATGGAGCCGGTGAGCATGGAGGCTTCGTCGGACAGGATGTCGCCGAACATATTGCCGGTGACGATCACGTCGAAGCTCTTCGGGGCCTTGACCAGCTGCATGGCGGCGTTGTCGACCAGCATGTGGTCCAGCGCCACGTCAGGGTACTGCGTGCCGATCTCCACCATCACGTCTTTCCACAGCTGCGAGGTTTCCAGCACATTGTTTTTGTCCACGCTGGTCACGCGCTTGTTGCGCTTGCGGGCGGCCTGGAAGGCGACGTGGGCGATGCGCTCGATTTCCGGGCGGCTGTAGCGCATGGTGTCGAAGGCTTCTTCCGCACCGGGGAAGTGCCCGTCGACCGCGATGCGGCGCCCGCGCGGCTGGCCGAAGTAAATGTCGCCGGTGAGTTCGCGGATGATCAGAATGTCCAGGCCGGACACCAGCTCAGGCTTGAGGCTGGAGGCGCTTACCAGTTGCTCGTAGCAAATGGCCGGGCGGAAGTTGGCGAACAGGCCCAGGTTCTTGCGCAGGCCCAGGATGGCCTGCTCGGGGCGGAACTGGCGCTCCAGCTTGTCGTACTTCCAGTCGCCGACGGCGCCGAACAGCACGGCGTCAGCTTCCTTGGCCAGCTTCAGCGTGGCTTCGGGCAGCGGGTGGCCATGGGCGTCATAGGCGGTGCCGCCGACCAGGGCCGATTCCATTTCGAACGGCAGGTCGAGTACGTTCAGTACCTTGATGGCCTCGGCGACGATTTCGGTGCCGATGCCATCACCGGGGAGTACTGCGATTTTCATAGAGCTCATTGGAATTTATAAAAAATAGGCTGCCAGCGCAGATATCTCCTGCGCTGGCAGCTATGGATTTGATAGTGGGCGGGCTTAGGCGCCAGCTACCGTGGTGTGGGCCAACCAGGGCTTGGTGGCCAGGCGTTCGGCTTCAAATGCCTTGATCTTGTCGGATTGCCGCAGGGTCAGGCCGATGTCGTCAAAACCGTTCAGCAGGCAGTATTTGCGGAAGGCCTGCACCTCGAAAGGCAACTCTTCGCCCTGCGGCTTGACGATGACTTGGCGCTCCAGGTCCACCGTCAGCTGGTAGCCGGGGAAGGCCTGGCAGGCGTCGAACAGTTCGGCCACTTGCGCTTCGGGCAGCACGATGGGCAGCAGGCCGTTCTTGAAGCAGTTGTTGAAGAAGATGTCGGCATAGCTGGGCGCGATGATGGCGCGGAAGCCGTATTGGTCGATGGCCCAGGGCGCATGTTCGCGCGACGAGCCACAGCCGAAGTTCTTGCGCGCCAGCAGGATGGAAGCGCCTGCATAGCGTGGCTGGTTCAGCACAAAGTCGGGATTCGGCTTGCGGCTGGCCGGGTCTTGGCCGGGGAAGCCCGGGTCCAGGTAGCGCCATTCGTCGAACAGGTTCTGGCCGAAGCCGGTCTTGCGGATGGACTTCAAAAACTGCTTGGGGATGATTGCGTCGGTATCGACGTTCTCGCGGTCCATGGGGGCCACCAGGCCCTTGAGTACGGTAAATTTCTGCATGGTGAGGTGCGCCTTATTTGGAGATGTCTCGAATTTTTTCGCCAGCTTTCTCGACACCTTTGCCAGCGGCCGTACCGACCTCCTTAGCGTCTTGCTTGACGCCGGACCAAGTGTTGCAGCCAGACAGGAGCAGCAGGGCAGAAGTAGCAATCAGGGCGATGAATGTTTTCATGATGAAAAGCTCCAGAGAAGGGGTCAGCTGAATTTGCGGATATCGACGAAATGGCCGTGCACGGCGGCGGCGGCGGCCATGGCCGGGCTGACCAGATGCGTGCGGCCACCCGCGCCCTGGCGGCCTTCGAAGTTGCGGTTGCTGGTGGAGGCGCAGCGCTCGCCGGGCTCCAGCTTGTCTGCATTCATGGCCAGGCACATGGAGCAGCCGGGTTCGCGCCATTCGAAACCGGCGGCCTTGAAGATCAGGTCCAGGCCTTCGCGCTCGGCCTGCTCTTTCACCAGGCCGGAGCCGGGTACGACCATGGCCAGCTTGATGTTCTTGGCGACCTTCTGACCCAGCTTCTTCACCACGGCGGCGGCTTCGCGCATGTCTTCGATGCGGCTGTTGGTGCAGGAGCCGATGAACACCTTGTCGACGAAGATGTCGTTCAGCGCCTTGCCGGGTTCCAGGTTCATGTAGGTCAGCGCGCGCTCGATGGCGCCGCGCTTGTTGCTGTCTTTTTCCTTTTCAGGATCGGGCACGCGGCCGTCGATGCCCAGCACCATCTCGGGCGAGGTGCCCCAGGTGACCTGCGGAATGATCTGGCTGGCGTCCAGCTCGACCACGGCGTCGAAATGCGCGCCGGGGTCGCTGTGCAGGGTGCGCCAGTAGGCGGCAGCGGCATCGAATTCGACGCCCGTGGGGGCCAGCAAACGGCCTTTGACGTAATTGACGGTCTTCTCGTCCACCGCCACCAGGCCGGCGCGGGCGCCGGCTTCGATGGCCATGTTGCAGACCGTCATGCGGCCTTCCATGCTGAGTGTGCGGATGGCCGAGCCGGCGAATTCGATGGTGTAGCCGGTGCCGCCGGCAGTGCCGATTTTTCCAATGATGGCCAGCACGATGTCCTTGCCGCCGCAACCCTTGGGCAGCGTGCCTTCCACCTTGACCAGCATGTTCTTGGCCTTCTTGGCGAGCAGGGTTTGCGTGGCCATCACGTGCTCGACCTCGCTGGTGCCGATGCCGTGCGCCAGCGCGCCAAATGCGCCGTGTGTGGAGGTGTGCGAGTCGCCGCAAACCACGGTCATGCCAGGCAGGGTGGCGCCGTTTTCTGGGCCGATGACATGCACAATGCCCTGGCGTTTGGACATGAACGGGAAGTAGGCGGCCGAGCCTGATTCGGCGATGTTGGCGTCCAGCGTGGTGATCTGCTCTTTGCTGATCGGGTCGGTGATGCCGTCGTAGCCCAGCTCCCAGCCGGTGGTTGGGGTGTTGTGGTCGGCGGTGGCGACGATGGAGCTGATGCGCCAGACCTTGCGGCCGGCCTGGCGCAGGCCTTCGAAGGCCTGCGGGCTGGTCACTTCATGGACCAGATGGCGGTCGATGTAGAGGATGGTCGTGCCATCGTCTTCGGTGTGGACGACGTGTTCGTCCCAGATCTTGTCGTACAGAGTGCGTGCCATTTGTGCTTCTTTCGTGGAACTTAATTTTATGCTTCTGGCCGGGGGCTGAGGTGGTCCAGCAGCAGGCGGGCGGTGACGGGCAGGGTGGAGAAATCGCGCGCCACCAGCTCGATCTGGCGCGTAGCCCAGCTGTCGTTCAGGGGCACTGCGACCAGCTGGCCGGTGCCGCGCATCAGCTCGAACGCGCGCTGCGGCATCACGCCAATGCCGAGACCATTGGCGATCATGCGGCACATGGCGTCTAGTCCGGCGACGTGGATGCGCAGCTTGATGCTGCGGCCCTGGGCGGCGGCGGCGCGGTGCATGGCCAGGTAGATCGAGCTGGTGGCATGCAGGCCGACGTGGTCGAAATCCAGGGTGTCTTCAAAATTGATAGCGGCCTGTGCAGATAAAACGTGCGCTGCAGGCACTATCAAGGCCAAATTGTCTTGCCGGTAGGCGCGGGTTTGCAATGTACCCACGCCGTCGGCGGTGTTGCAGATGCCCAGGTCGGCCGCGCCTTCCTGCACCGCGCGAATCACTTCGGAGCTGAGGTGTTCCTCCAGGTCGATTTTTACCTGGGCATGCTCGCGCACAAAAGCGCCCAAATCTTCGGGCAGGAACTGCACCACGGCGGAGATGCTGGCGTGGATACGCACATGGCCGCGCACGCCGAACGCGTACTCGCTGAGCTCACCCTGCATCTTCTCCAGGCTGTAGAGCATGGAGCGCGCGTGGTGCAGCAGGCTTTCACCGGCGGGCGTGAGGTCCACGCCGCGTGCGTGACGCACCAGCAGGGGTGTGCCCAGCGTGGCTTCCAGGTCGCTCAGGCGCTTGCTGACGGCGGAGGCGGCGATGAATTCCCGTTCCGCCGCGCGGCCTATGCTGCCGAGCTCACAGACCGCTACAAACAGCTGTAGCGAGGTGAGGTCCATGCGGCGGGCAAAGTTGCGTTCGGTGGGTTGCATCGGGGTTGGGCATCGCTGTGGGCGATGGCTAGCTATTTTCCTGCTTTTGAATTGGCTTTGCCTTCTGTATTGGCGATGGCTGCCATCGCGTGCATGCGACACGGAATTTATATGTTTTATGGCTCTAGCACACGTATTACATGCGCTGGCAGCTATCTAAAGTGTAGCAATCTCGGCAGGCATGAAAAAACCCGCCGGCATTGCTGCAAGGCGGGTTTCTGAGGGGCTGCGTGGATTAACGCGAAGCGATGGGCTTGACGTTGCGAGCTACCGAGCCGGTGAACAGCTGGCGTGGGCGGCCGATCTTGTACTCGGGGTCGCCGATCATTTCATTCAGCTGGGCGATCCAGCCGGAGGTGCGGGCCAGGGCGAACACGGCGGTGAACAGCGGCGTGGGGATGCCGATGGCGCGCTGCACGATGCCGGAGTAGAAGTCCACATTCGGATAGAGCTTGCGCTGTACGAAATAGTCGTCTTCCAGGGCGATCTTTTCCAGGGCCATGGCCAGCTTGAACAGCGGGTCGTTTTCCAGGCCCAGCTCGGCCAGCACTTCCTTGCAGGTCTCTTGCATCAGCTTGGCGCGCGGGTCGTAGTTTTTGTACACGCGGTGGCCAAAGCCCATCAGCTTGACGCCGGAGCTCTTGTCCTTGACCTTTTCCATGAACTCGCCGACCTTGGCCACGCCGCCCATTTTCTGGATGTCTTCCAGCATGTTCAGGCATGCTTCGTTGGCGCCGCCGTGGGCGGGGCCCCACAGGCAGGCCACACCGGCCGCAATGGCTGCGAACGGGTTGGTGCCGGAGGAGCCGCACAGGCGCACGGTGGAGGTGGAGGCGTTTTGTTCGTGGTCGGCGTGCAGCGTGAAGATACGGTCCAAGGCGCGTTCCAGCACGGGGCTGACCTTGTATTCTTCGCAGGGCGTGGCGAACATCATGTGCAGGAAGTTGCCGGCGTAGCTCAGCTCGTTCTTGGGGTACATGTAAGGTTGGCCAATGGTGTACTTATAGGCCATGGCGACCAGCGTTGGCATCTTGGCGATCAGGCGGATCGCGGCGATTTCGCGGTGCTGCGGATTCGTGATGTCGGTGCTGTCGTGGTAGAAGGCCGACAGGGCGCCGACCAGGCCGGTCATGATGGCCATGGGGTGGGCATCACGGCGGAAGCCGCGCAGGAAGAACTGCATCTGCTCGTTGACCATGGTGTGGTTGGTCACGAGCTTGGTGAAGTCGGCTTTTTGGGTGGGGTTGGGCAGCTCACCGTACAGCAGCAGGTGGCAGGTTTCCAGGAAGTCGCAGTTGGTGGCGAGTTGCTCAATGGGATAGCCGCGGTATAGCAGCTCGCCCTTGTCGCCGTCGATGTAGGTGATGGCCGACTGACAGGATGCGGTGGACAGGAAGCCCGGGTCGTAAGTGAACATGCCGGTTTGGGCATACAGCTTACGGATATCGATCACGTCGGGACCCACGTTGCCGTGGTACACCGGGAGGTCCACACTCGGGCTGCCGTTACTGAACGACAGGGTGGCTTTATTGTCAGCTAGTTTCATTTTTACCCTTTCAGCGGTTTCTCAACATACTCAAAACTTCGTGCACGTCGCTGCGGTCCAGCGCGGGCTCTACCTGGTCAAGTGGCTTACGCGCCAAATGCAGATCCAGCAGATCGTTGTCACTCAGCTCCATTAGATCGCTCAAGGCTTTCCCTTGACTGACGGTCAGGCTATCGGCGTATTTTTGGAAAAACTGGTCGATATAGAGATCGTTCTCCAGCAGACCACGCCGGCAGCGCCAGCGTAGTTTGCTCAAGGCACGCTCGTCGAGCAACTCCGAGCCGGCGGCCAGGGCCGCAGGCGGGGTGGAGTGGGAAAGTGGTTGCACCAATAAGCCTTAGACGGCGCGGCGGACCATCAGTTCCTTGATCTTGCCAATCGCTTTGGTAGGGTTCAAGCCTTTGGGGCAGACGTCCACGCAGTTCATGATGGTGTGGCAGCGGAACAGGCGGTATGGGTCTTCCAGGTTGTCCAGGCGGGCAGCGGTGCTGTCGTCGCGGCTGTCGGCGATGAAGCGGTAGGCTTGCAGCAGGCCGGCTGGGCCGACGAACTTGTCTGGGTTCCACCAGAAGCTGGGGCAGCTGGTTGAGCAGCTGGCGCACAAGATGCACTCGTACAGGCCGTTCAACTCTTCGCGTTCTTCCGGGCTTTGCAGGCGCTCGCGCTCGGGCGCCAGGCTCTCGTTCACCAGGTAGGGCTTGATCGAGTTGTACTGCTTGAAGAAGTCAGTCATGTCCACGATCAGGTCGCGGATGACAGGCAAGCCGGGCAGCGGCTTGAGCACGATAGTGCCTGGCAGCGTCAGCATATTGGTCAGGCAGGCCAGACCGTTCTTGCCGTTGATGTTCATGGCGTCCGAGCCGCACACGCCTTCACGGCAGGAGCGGCGGAACGACAGCGTGGGGTCTTGTTGCTTCAGCTTGACCAGTGCGTCCAGCAGCATGCGTTCATGGCCGTCGAGTTCGATCTCGATGGTCTGCATGTAGGGCTTGGCATCGGTGTCCGGATCGTAGCGGTAGATTTGGAATGTACGTTTTGTCATTTTTCTATCCTTAGAAGGTACGGACCTTGGGTGGCACGCTGTCCACGGTCAAAGGCTTGAGGTTCACCGGCTTGTAGTCCAGGCGACTGCCTTCGCTGTACCACAGGGTGTGTTTCATCCATTCCTTGTCGTTGCGGCCGAGTGGGAATTCGGCGTGGTCGGCCGGGTGTTCGTAGTCGTACACCGTATGGGCGCCACGGCATTCACGACGGGCGGCGGCGGAGACGATGGTGGCTTGCGCGACTTCGATCAGGTTGTCTACTTCCAGCGCTTCGATGCGCGCCGTGTTGAAGATCTTGGACTTGTCTTTCAGCGTGATGCTGGCGACTTGTTTGCGGATTTCGGCAATCTTGGCCACGCCTTCGTCCATGCTGGCCTGGGTGCGGAACACGCCGGCGTGCAGCTGCATCGCTGCGCGGATGTTGCCTGCCACGTCTTGCGAGTAGGTGCCGTCGGTCGAGGCTTCAAGCTGGTTTAGGCGCTCCAGAGTGCGGTCGGCCGCGTTTTCCGGCAGGGGCTTGTGCTCCTTGCTGTTCTTGGCGAATTCCACGATGTGGCGGCCAGCGGCCTTGCCGAAGACCAGCAGATCAAGCAGCGAGTTCGTGCCCAAGCGGTTGGCGCCGTGTACGCTGACGCAGGCGCATTCGCCCACGGCGTAGAGGCCATTGACCACGGAGTTGTTGATGCCGTCTTTTTGCTCCACGACCTGGCCGTGGATATTGGTTGGCACGCCACCCATTTGGTAATGGATGGTGGGCACCACGGGAATCGGTTCCTTGGTGATATCCACGTTAGCGAAGTTGACACCGATCTCGTACACCGAGGGCAGGCGCTTGTGGATGGTGTCGGCACCCAGATGGTCCAGCTTGAGCAGGATGTAGTCTTTGTTCGGACCGCAGCCACGGCCTTCCTTGATTTCCTGGTCCATGCAGCGCGATACGAAGTCGCGCGGTGCCAGGTCCTTCAGGGTGGGCGCGTAGCGCTCCATGAAGCGTTCGCCATTGCTGTTCAGCAAGATCGCGCCTTCGCCACGGCAGCCTTCGGTCAGCAGCACGCCGGCACCGGCCACGCCGGTGGGGTGGAACTGCCAGAACTCCATGTCTTGCAAGGCAATGCCGGCACGTGCCGCCATGCCCAGGCCGTCGCCGGTGTTGATGAAGGCATTGGTGGAGGCACCGAAGATGCGGCCTGCACCACCGGTGGCCAGCAGCACGGTCTTGGCTTGCAGGATGTGCAGGTCGCCGGTTTCCATTTCCAGGGCAGTTACGCCAACCACATCGCCCGCGGCATCGCGGATGATGTCCAGGGCCATCCATTCAACGAAGAAATTGGTCTTGGCCTTGACGTTTTGTTGGTACAGCGTATGCAGCATGGCGTGGCCGGTGCGGTCGGCCGCGGCGCAGGCGCGTTGCACGGGCTTTTCACCGTAGTTGGCGGTGTGGCCGCCGAACGGACGCTGGTAAATCGTGCCATCGGGGTTGCGGTCGAACGGCATGCCGAAGTGTTCCAGCTCGTACACCACCTTGGGGGCTTCGCGGCACATGAATTCGATGGCGTCCTGGTCGCCGAGCCAGTCGGATCCCTTAATGGTGTCGTAGAAGTGGTAGTGCCAGTTATCTTCCGACATATTGCCCAGCGAGGCGCTAACGCCGCCTTGGGCGGCCACGGTGTGGCTGCGGGTGGGGAAGACTTTGGACAGCGAGGCCACGTTCAGGCCGGCTTTGGACAATTCGAGGGCTGCGCGCATACCGGAACCGCCGGCACCGACGATCACGACATCAAATTTGCGCTTGGAAATGTGGGCTTTGGTATAGGTCATTTTTATTTCTGCGTGGATCAAACGGGTATCACAGACGCCAGAGCACTTGGATGGCCCAGCCAGCGCAGCCAACCAGCCAGACGATGGTGAAAATTTGCAGCAATAGGCGCAGGCCGACATGGGCGGTCACATAGTCCATAAAGACGTCACGCATGCCTACCCACACGTGGTAGAGCAGGGCGATGATGACCGAGAATGTGACGATCTTCATCCATTGCGCTGCAAAGATGCCGGCCCACAGGTCGTAACCGATAGGGCCTTTGGCGATCAACAGCTGGGCCAACACGGCCACGGTGAACAGGGCCATGATGCCCGCAGTGACGCGCTGTGCCAGCCAGTCGCGCAAGCCATAGTGCGCGCCGACGACAACGCGTTTAGATCCGTATTTAACCGACATGGTGGAGTGCTCCGGGGTGAATTAATACAGGCCGAACAGCTTGGCTGCCAGCACGACGGTTAGCCCCAGGCTGATGGCGAGGGTGAACTTGGCGGACTTGGCGCCAAACTCCTTGGTGACCGCGTCATGGTGGGTGTCCATCCACAGATGGCGCAGACCGGCAGTGAAATGGTGCAGGTAGGCCCAGATCAGCGCCAATGCCACCAGTTTGAAGATGAAGCCTGGTACGAATCCTGCTCCGATATTGAACACGGCTTTGAATTTTGCAAACGAGATTTCGCTGGAAACCGAGGTGTCAAACATCCAAATGATGAAGGGCATCAACAGGAACATGATGACGCCGCTGACGCGGTGCAGGATGGATACCCAGGCTGCCGGTGCCATGCGATAGGTCGGCAGGTCCGTGAGGGCGTTGATGTTGCGAAATTCAGGTCGTTTTGTTTTCAGGGGGGAGGCAAGCTCGGACATAAATGCGCTTTCGTGGAGGTAACAGGCTGTAATTATTCGAACAAGTGCAACCTAAAATTCTATTGCAATGCAGCATAAGAACCTTTGCTGTATCGGAATAGGCTTCAACTTGCTTCAACTTAACTCATTGCGGTAGTGGTGCGATTCCGTGTTGTAGAGGCCGCGCCGTAACTCCATGGGAACATCGTTGTAGGTGTAAGCGACCCGCTCCACGCACAGCAAGGGGGCGGCAGGCCCCACTTTGAGCAGGCGGGCCTGGTCGATCTCCGGGTTGACCGCGCGTATTTTTTCCTCGGCCCGTACCATGCGCACGCCAAATTCGGTTTCAAACAATGCGTACATCGGGCCACGGTAGCCGGCCAGGCGCTCCATGGTCAAGCCCTTGAACGGTACACCCGGCAGCCACAAGTCGTCCAGGATTGTCGGTACAAACTCGCCATTGCGCTTGAAGGACAACATGCGGCGCACATGCAGCACGGCGTCGCCGCTGCGCAGGCCCAATGCTTTGGCCACGTCGGCGGAGGCACGCTGGCGTTTGCAGTCGATGATGTCGCGCTGGGCCGGGCCTTCGCTCTGGATGTCGCCCTGGTCGGGCATCAGTTTCAAGAAGCGGTACTGCACATGCTGTTCGGCATGGGTGGCGACAAAAGTACCCTTGCCCTGGCGGCGCACCAGCAGGTTATCGGCCGCCAATTCGTCAATGGCTTTGCGCACCGTACCTTGGCTGACGCGATAGCGTGCCGCCAATTCCATTTCGCTGGGAATGGCTTCGCCCGGTTTCCATTCGCCGGCCTGCAGACTTTGCAGAATGAGTCCCTTGATCTGCTGGTAGAGCGGGCTGAATGCTGGTGTCAGCGTTGGTGCAATGCTGGCACTGGCGTCACTGGCCGCCGGTGCTGGATCGACGGCGATGGCGGGTGTGTGGGTCATTGGCAAACTGGGGTGGTGTGAGCAAATGCGTAGGGATGAAACAATCCGAATCATATCTTATATAAGACATAAGACAAATTGACGTTTGCGGGTTTTCGAGAGTAAACTCCATGGCTGTTTGTGTCGCACCCGGCGACTGGCATGGGTGTGCGGTCCAACCTCGTTTTTCAACACTTCCTGGAGTCTTTCCCATGAGCAAAAAGCCTGTTCGCGTTGCCGTCACCGGTGCCGCCGGTCAAATCGGTTACGCCATTCTGTTCCGCATCGCCTCCGGCGAAATGCTGGGTAAAGACCAGCCTGTGGTGTTGAGTCTGCTGGAAGTGCCTGTGGAGAAGGCCCAGCAAGCGCTGCAAGGCGTGATCATGGAATTGCAAGACTGCGCCTTCCCCTTGCTGGTGGGCATCGAAGCGCACAGCGACCCCCTGGCTGCATTCAAGGACGTGGACTACGCATTGCTGATCGGTTCGCGCCCCCGCGGCCCAGGCATGGAGCGTGCCGAACTGCTGGCCGTGAACGCCGAAATCTTCACCGCCCAAGGCAAGGCCTTGAACGCTGTAGCCAGCCGCAATGTCAAGGTGCTGGTGGTCGGCAACCCAGCCAACACCAATGCCTACATCGCCATGAAGAGCGCGCCAGATCTGCCACGTAAGAACTTCACCGCCATGCTGCGCCTGGACCACAACCGTGCGCTGAGCCAGATCGCCGCCAAAACCGGCAAGGCCGTGGCCGATATTGAAAAACTCACCGTCTGGGGCAACCACTCGCCCACGATGTACGCCGACTACCGTTTCGCCACCATCAACGGCGAAAGCGTCAAGACCATGATCAACGACGAAGTCTGGAACAAGGATACCTTCCTGCCCACCGTGGGCAAGCGCGGCGCGGCCATCATCGCCGCCCGTGGCGTGTCTTCGGCCGCCTCGGCCGCCAACGCAGCCATCGACCACATGCGCGACTGGGCGCTGGGTACGAATGGCAAGTGGGTCACCATGGGCATCCCATCGGACGGCCAGTACGGCATCCCCAAGGACACCATGTTCGGCTTCGCCGTGACCTGCGAAGGTGGCGAATACAAGGTTGTGGAAGGTCTGGAAGTTGACGCGTTCTCGCAAGAGCGTATCAACATCACCCTCAAAGAGCTGCAAGACGAGCAAGCCGGCGTCGCCCACCTGCTCTAAGTCAGCATGCTGCATCCGCGTCAAGTTCTGCTGGGTGCCCAGGCTGCGGAGGCTTTCCTCTCGGTCTGTGACCACTACAGCGGTGTTGAAGCGCGGATGCGCAAAAGCCTGCAACTGCAGGCCGAAATGACGGAAGAGTTCGGCGCCTGCGTTTTCGACGTGACGCTGGACTGCGAAGATGGCGCGCCCGCTGGTGGCGAGGCCGAGCATGCTGCCATGGTGGTGGAGTTGGCTTTGGCTGCACCGGTGTCTGCCCGGGTGGCGGTGCGTGTGCATGCGGTGGACCATCCGTCGTTCGCCCAGGACATGGCCCTGATTGCTGGCCAGGCCGGCCACCGCTTGTGCCATGTGATGGTGCCCAAGATCGAATCCGTGCACGATATCGACGTGGTCGAAAAGGCACTCCAGCGCACATCTCCTGTGCATGTGCCGCTACAAGTTTTGATTGAATCTCCGGCGGCGGTGCAACGCGCCTTCGAGATTGCAGCGCATCCGCGGGTGCAGTCCCTGAGTTTTGGCCTGATGGATTTTGTGTCCAGCCATGGCGGAGCCATTCCCGCGGATGCGATGGGGGTCGAGGGTCAATTTACCCATCCGCTGGTGGTGCGGGCCAAGCTGGAAATTGCATCCGCCTGCCATGCGTATGGCAAAGTGCCGTCGCATTGTGTGGTGACCGAATTCAATGACACCCGGGCGCTGCAGGCTGCAGCCCGGCGCGCGGCACAAACACTGGGTTTCACCCGTATGTGGAGCATCCATCCTGGCCAGATTCGCCCCATCCTGGAGGCGTTTTCGCCATCGGAGTCTGAAGTGGACAAAGCCGCTCGCATCATCGAGGCGGCCGTGCGTGCCGAATGGGCGCCTATTTCCTTTGCCGGGCAACTGCACGACCGTGCAAGCTACCGATATTTTTGGCAGGTACTAGAGCGCGCCCATAAAACCGGCCGCCACCTGCCTTCCGAAATGGCTGGATATTTCCAGCCATCCTCCTCTCCTGTCCATCCTGTTCAATTGGAAAACGTATGAAATTAGTTCTGTCTGCGGCTGCGTGCCTGCTCTCCGTCAGTTTGGTCTGGGCGCAAGACGTGCCCAAATCCACCAAGGCTGCACCCAAGCCCACCAGCAGCCGCCAGCAGCTCAAGTCGGCGGCCAAGAATGTCGCTGCCGGTATTGAAGCTGCTGAAGCTGCCCTGACGCCTGCGGAAATGGCGATTGCCGAACGTGTGCAAGTCGGGGCTGTGCCTTGTGAGTTGGGCACCGTCGTGAACCTGGTGGCCGATCCCAAATACCCGGGTTACTTCAATGTCCAGGTCAAGTCGCTGAAGTACCGGATGTTCCCAGTGGAAACCAGCACCGGCGCGATCCGCCTGGAAGACAAGAAGGCTGGTGCCGTGTGGCTGCAGTTGGCCAATAAGTCCATGCTGATGAATCAGAAACTGGGCCAGCGCTTGGCTGACGAATGCATGAGCCCCGAACAGGTGGCTGTGGCCGAGGCCTTGAAGAAGCTGCCGGCGCAAAGCATGTTTGCGCCAGCGGCACCCGTAGAGACGGCCACCAAATAAATCGAAATTTCTAGTTTTACCCCACGATTTTTGAACCAGGAGAAAACCATGTTGCAAGCCTATGCCGCCCATGTAGCTGAGCGCGCCGCCCTCGGCATTCCCCCGCTCCCCCTGTCTGCCAAGCAGACCGGCGAGTTGATCGAACTGCTGAAGAACCCACCCGCAGGCGAAGAAGCCAATCTGCTGAATCTGATCACACACCGCGTTCCAGCTGGCGTGGACGATGCCGCCAAAGTGAAGGCCAGCTACCTGGCAGCCGTGGCCCATGGCACTGAAAAATGCCCGCTGATCTCGCGTGAAAAAGCTACTGAACTGCTGGGCACCATGCTGGGCGGCTACAACATCAGCCCGATGATCGACCTGCTGGACGACTCCGCCGCCTCGGTGGCCGCGGCCGCCGCCGATGGTCTGAAGAAAACCCTGCTGATGTTCGACCAGTTCCATGACGTGCAGGAAAAGGCCGAGAAGGGCAATGCCCACGCCAAGGCTGTGCTGCAAAGCTGGGCCGATGCCGAATGGTTCACCAGCCGCCCCGAAGTGCCCAAGAGCATCACCGTCAGCATCTTCAAGGTGGCCGGCGAAATCAACACCGACGACCTGTCGCCCGCGCCCGATGCCTGGAGCCGCCCCGACATTCCGCTGCACGCTTTGGCGATGCACAAGAATGCCCGCCCCGGCATCACCCCCGAAGAGGATGGCAAGCGCGGCCCGGTCAAGTTCCTGGAAGACCTGCGCGCCAAGGGCAACCTGGTCGCCTATGTGGGCGACGTGGTCGGTACCGGCTCCAGCCGCAAGTCCGCCACCAACTCGGTGCTGTGGTTTACCGGTGAAGACATCCCATTTGTGCCTAACAAGCGTTTCGGTGGCGTCTGCCTGGGCGCCAAGATCGCTCCGATTTTCTACAACACCATGGAAGACTCGGGCGCACTGCCGATCGAGCTGGACGTGAGCCAGATGGCCATGGGCGACGTGGTCGAACTGCTGCCCTATGAAGGCAAGGCCCTGAAAGACGGCAAGGTGATTGCCGAGTTCAAGTTGAAGAGCGAAGTGCTGTTCGACGAAGTGCGCGCCGGTGGCCGCATTCCGTTGATCATCGGCCGCGGCCTGACCGCCAAGGCGCGCGAAGCCCTGGGTCTGCCCGTCAGCACCCTGTTCCGTCTGCCGCAAAACCCGGCCGACACCAAGAAGGGTTTCACCCTGGCCCAGAAGATGGTCGGCCGCGCCTGTGGCCTGCCGGCTGGCCAAGGCGTGCGCCCTGGTACCTACTGCGAACCCAAGATGACCTCGGTCGGTTCGCAAGACACCACCGGCCCGATGACCCGCGACGAGCTGAAAGACCTGGCCTGCCTGGGTTTTAGCGCCGACCTGGTGATGCAATCCTTCTGCCACACGGCCGCTTACCCCAAGCCCGTGGACGTGAAGATGCACCACGAACTGCCCGACTTCATGAGCACCCGTGGCGGCGTGCCCTTGCGCCCGGGTGACGGCATCATCCACAGCTGGTTGAACCGCATGCTGTTGCCTGACACCGTCGGCACCGGCGGCGACAGCCACACCCGCTTCCCCATCGGCATCAGCTTCCCCGCCGGCTCCGGCCTGGTGGCGTTTGGCGCGGCTACGGGCGTGATGCCGCTGGACATGCCAGAGAGCGTGCTGGTGCGTTTCAAGGGCGAAATGCAGCCTGGCATCACCCTGCGTGACCTGGTGAACGCGATTCCGCTGTACGCCATCAAGGCCGGTCTGTTGACCGTGGCCAAGCAAGGCAAGAAGAACATCTTCTCGGGCCGCATCCTGGAAATCGAAGGCCTGCCGAACCTGAAGGTTGAGCAAGCATTTGAATTGAGCGATGCCTCGGCCGAGCGCTCTGCTGGCGGCTGCACCGTGCACCTGAACAAAGAGCCGATCATCGAGTACATCAACAGCAACATCACCATGCTGAAGTGGATGATTGCCACCGGGTATTCCGACGTGCGCACCATCAACCGCCGCATCAAGGCGATGGAAGCCTGGCTGGCCAACCCCGAGCTGATGCACGGCGATGCCGATGCCGAGTACGCCGCCGTGATCGAGATCGACCTGGCCGACATCCACGAGCCTATCGTGGCCTGCCCGAATGATCCGGACGACGTGAAGACCCTGGCCGAAGTCGAAGGCAGCAAGATCGATGAAGTCTTCATCGGCTCCTGCATGACCAACATCGGCCACTTCCGCGCCGCCTCCAAGCTGCTGGAAAACAAGCGTGACATCCCCGTCAAGCTCTGGATGGCACCGCCCACCAAGATGGACGCCAAGCAGTTGTCCGAAGAAGGCCATTACGGCGTGCTCGGCTCGGCCGGCGCGCGCATGGAAATGCCAGGCTGCAGCCTGTGCATGGGCAACCAGGCGCAGGTGAAAGAGGGCGCAACCGTGTTCTCCACCTCGACCCGCAACTTCCCGAACCGCCTGGGCAAGAACAGCAATGTCTACCTGGGTTCGGCCGAGTTGGCTGCCATCTGCTCCAAGCTGGGCCGCATTCCCACCAAGGCCGAATACATGGCTGATATGGGCGTGCTGAACAAAGACAGCAGCAAGATTTACCAGTACCTGAACTTTGACCAAGTGAAGGATTACACCGATCTGGCCGATACCGTGAAAGACACCGCCGCCGCGTAAGTGTCTGGTGGAGGAGGGCTGGTGACGGCTCTCCAGTTGAAATTGCGCCAGGGCCTGTAGCTATTATTTATGTAGCTACAGGCCCTTGTTGTATCTGCGCTAGAGGCATATTTTCCTGATTAGCTACTTGCCTCAGAGTATCGAAGAACAGTCAATGGAAGTGGCTGGGTCGTCACAGCCGCGCGCAGCAGACGCGGCAGCATGGCGGCCAAGTCAAATCTGCGGTTGAAGCGGTACGCAAAC
>NZ_JBWKVR010000006.1:116268-325406 GCF_059421805.1 Rhodoferax sp. GW821-FHT02C08 | reverse complement strand
AAAACATCTCTCCTGCCACTTGCCTTTGCGAAGCTCTGGGGAGATTTAACTTGCAACAGCTAATTCAGACATAGCCTATTTTTAAAAATTCCCGGCCAGTCTGTTCAGCGCTTTCCGCCGAAGATGCCGCCCAACACGCCGCGCAGAATCTCCTGGCCCATCTTGGTGCCCATGGTGCGTACGGCGGACTTCATCATGGTCTGCGCCAGGCCGTCGTGCCGGCCACCACGCGGGCCGGTGCTGCCGAACAGGATGTCGTTCAGTCCGCCCATCACGCCACCCAGGGCGCTGTTGCCGGTTGCCGTTGGTGCGGCCTGGCCGGGCAGGGGAGCGCTGCCGGCGGGGGCTGTGCCAGCGGCAGAGGCATTCGCCGCCGTGGTTTCTGTGCGGCCCTTGAGCTTTTCGTAGGCCGATTCGCGGTCCACGAGTTTCTCGTAGACGCCGGCCACCAGCGAGCCCTGCAGCAGCGCCTGGCGCTGCTCGGTGCTGATCGGGCCGAGCTGGCTGCCAGGCGGCAGCACGAACACGCGCTCCGTCACACTGGGCCGGCCCTTTTCGTCCAGCAAGCTGACCAGGGCTTCGCCCACGGCCAGCTCGGTGATGGCGGCTTCGATGTCCAGGCCGGGCTTTTGTCGCATGGTCTGGGCCGTGGCCTTGACGGCCTTTTGGTCGCGCGGGGTGAAGGCGCGCAGCGCGTGTTGCACGCGGTTGCCCAGCTGGGCCAGCACCGAGTCAGGGATGTCCAGCGGGTTTTGTGTCACAAAGTACACGCCTACGCCCTTGGAGCGCACCAGGCGCACCACCAGCTCGATACGTTCCACCAGGGCCTTGGGCGCCTCGTTGAACAGCAGATGGGCTTCGTCGAAGAAGAACACCAGTTTCGGTATTTCGGGGTCGCCAATTTCTGGCAACTGTTCGAACAGCTCGGACAGCATCCACAGCAGAAAGGTGGCGTACAGGCGCGGCGAATTCATCAGTTTGTCGGCGGCCAGGATGTTGACCACGCCCTGGCCATCCACTGTTTGCATGAAATCGCTGATGTTCAGCATGGGCTCGCCAAAGAACTTGTCGCCGCCTTGCGACTCGATCTGCAGCAGGCCGCGCTGGATGGCGCCTACGCTGGCGGCCGACACATTGCCGTACTGGGTGGTGAATTCGCTGCTGTTATCGCCCACGTACTGCAGCATGGCGCGCAGGTCTTTCAGGTCGAGCAGCAGCAGGCCGTGGTCGTCGGCGATCTTGAACACCATGTTCAGCACGCCGCCCTGGGTGTCGTTCAGGTTCAGCATGCGGCCTAGCAGCAGCGGGCCCATGTCGGACACGGTGGCACGCACTGGGTGGCCTTGTTCGCCAAACACGTCCCACAGCGTGGCGGGGCAGGCCAGGGATGCGGGCTGGTTGATGCCGCGTTCCTTCAGGATGCCGGCCAGCTTGTCGCCGATGCGGCCGGCCTGGCTGATGCCGGTCAAGTCGCCCTTGACGTCGGCCATGAACACCGGCACGCCGATCTTGGAGAAATTTTCGGCCAGGGTTTGCAGGGTGACGGTCTTGCCGGTGCCGGTGGCTCCGGTGATCAGGCCGTGGCGATTGGCCAGGGCAGGTAGCAGTTCGCAGGTGGTGGTGGCGTTTTTGGCAAGAAGAATAGCGTCGGCCATGGGGGTGCGTCCTGGACAGGAATGGGGGCGGTGGGAAAGTAAAATCGCGCCAGTAGATTAAATCAAACTAGAAGGACTTTACGTGGCTGGTCACAGTAAATGGGCGAATATTCAGCACCGCAAAGGTCGCCAGGATGAGAAACGCGGCAAGATCTGGACGCGCGTGATCCGTGAAATCATGGTGGCCGCCCGTTTGGGCGGCGGCGACCTGAGCATCAACCCGCGCCTGCGCCTGGCGGTTGAAAAGGCCAAGGCGGCCAACTTGCCTGCGGACACCGTCAAGCGCAACATCGAAAAAGCCACCGGCACGCTGGAAGGCGTGAGCTACGAGGAAATCCGCTACGAAGGCTACGGCATCGGCGGCGCTGCCATCATCGTGGACACCATGACCGACAACCGTGTACGTACCGTGGCCGAAGTGCGCCACGCGTTCAGCAAGCATGGCGGTAACATGGGTACCGAAGGCTCGGTGTCGTTCCAGTTCAAGCATTGCGGGCAATTTGTGTTTGCTCCGGGCACGGACGAAGACAAGGTGATGGAAGTCGCGCTGGAAGCCGGCGCCGAAGACGTGATCACTGACGAAGACGGCGCCATCGAAGTGTTGACCGCCTACACTGATTTTGAAAAGGTCAAGCTGGCACTGGATGCGGCTGGGCTCAAACCCGAGGTGGCCGAAGTCACCATGCGGGCCGAAAACACCATAGAACTGGATGGCGAAGACGCCGAAAAAATGCAAAAACTACTGGATGTGCTCGAAGACCTGGACGATGTCCAAGAAGTCTTTCACAACGCTGCCCTATGAAAGTTCTCGTAATTGGCGGCGGTGGCCGTGAACATGCGCTGGCATGGAAGATGAATGGCTGCGAACGTGTGTCCCAGGTGTTTGTTGCGCCGGGCAATGGCGGTACAGCGTTGGACAGCCAACTGATCAATGTACCCATCAATGACGTGCAAGCCTTGCGCAAATGGGCCCAGACTGAGGGCATCGCCCTGACCGTTGTCGGCCCCGAAGGCCCGCTGGCGGCTGGTGTGGTGGACGAGTTCCGCGCCCACGGCATGCGTATTTTTGGCCCGACCAAGGCCGCCGCCCAGCTGGAAAGCTCTAAGGCTTTCTCCAAGGCCTTCATGCAGCGCCATGCGATCCCCACGGCCGAGTTCGAAACCTTCTCCGACCCCGTGGCGGCCCACGCCTATGTGGACAAGATGGGCGCGCCCATCGTCGTCAAGGCCGACGGCCTGGCCGCCGGCAAGGGTGTGGTGGTGGCGCAGACGCTGGCCGAGGCCCATGAGGCGGTGGACTTCATGCTGGTCGACAACACCCTGGGGGTGAGCCACAACGAGGGTGGCGCGCGGGTGGTGATTGAAGAGTTTCTGGCTGGCGAAGAGGCCAGCTTCATCGTCATGTGCGACGGCAAGAATGTGGTGCCGCTCGCCACCAGCCAGGATCACAAGCGTCTGCTGGACGGTGATGAAGGGCCGAATACTGGCGGCATGGGCGCGTATTCGCCCGCGCCCGTGGTCACAGCCGATGTGCACGCACGTGCCATGCGCGAAATCATCTTGCCCACCATCAAGGGCATGGAAAAAGACGGCATCACCTTCACCGGCTTTTTGTACGCCGGCCTGATGATCGATGCCAAGGGCAAACCCAAGACGCTGGAGTTCAACTGCCGCCTGGGCGACCCCGAAACCCAGCCGCTGATGATGCGCCTGAAGTCCGATTTGTTTGAGGTGCTGTGGGCTGCCACAGAACCCGGCCCGCATGGCAAGCTGGACCAGATCAGTCTGGACTGGGACCGCCGCATTGCGCTGGGCGTGGTGCTGGCCGCACACGGTTACCCGCTGAATCCGCGCAAGGGTGACGCCATTACCGGCCTGCCCAAGAACAGTGACGACACCGTGGTGTTCCACGCGGGCACCACCAAACAGGGCGACGTGGTGTCCACCTCGGGTGGCCGCGTGCTGTGTGTGACCGTGTTGGCCGACAACGTCAAGCTGGCGCAACAGCAGGCATATGAAGCCACGCGTGGCATCCACTTTGACGGCATGCAATACCGCCGGGACATCGGCCACCGCGCCGCACGCACTTGAGCTCCGGCCCGGACTTGGCCGTCGCTATGCGCGACTATCTGCTGGGCTTGCAGTCCAGCATCACCGGCCGTATGGCCGCACTGGACGGCGGTGCGTTTCTGTCGGACGCATGGGAAAAACCGCCGGGCGAGCCATTGCAGGGTCGGGGTATCACCCAGATACTGGAGAACGGTGGGGTGCTGGAGCGTGCGGGTTGCGGCTTCTCGCACGTGCGCGGGCCCAAGCTGCCGCCTTCTGCCACCCAGCATCGGCCGCAACTGGCCGGCGCACCTTTCGAGGCCATGGGCGTGTCCCTGGTGTTTCACCCGCGCAACCCCTATGCGCCCACGGTGCACATGAATGTGCGCATGATCGTGGCCTCGCCCGCTGATGCCGCCCCGGTCTGCTGGTTTGGCGGCGGCATGGATTTGACGCCGATCTACGGCTTTGAAGAAGACGCGGTGCACTTCCACCGCAGCTGCCAGACGGCTCTGGCGCCGTTCGGTGACGACAAATACCCGCGCTTCAAAAAATGGTGCGACGAGTATTTCTACCTCAAGCACCGGCAGGAAGCGCGTGGCATTGGCGGCGTGTTTTTTGACGATTTTTCCGAGCTGGGGCAAGACCAGAGCATGGCCATGACGCAGGCCGTGGGTTCGGCGTTTCTGGACGCGTATGTACCTATCTTGCAGCGCCGCAAGGACATGCCGTATGGCGAGCGCGAACGGGCCTTTCAGTTGTACCGGCGCGGCCGCTATGTGGAGTTCAACTTGGTGTGGGACCGCGGCACGCATTTCGGGCTGCAGTCGGGCGGGCGCACCGAGTCCATTCTGTTGTCCATGCCGCCGCTGGCCAGCTGGTCCTACCAGCACCAGCCGGAAGAGGGCTCTGCTGAAGACGCGTTGGCGCGCCACTTTCTGCCGCCGCGAGACTGGGTGTGAGCGCAGCTTTACGAAGAATAGGCGTGTTTGGCGGTGCGTTCGATCCGCCGCACAACATGCATCTGGCGCTGGCGCGTACAGCGCTGCAGCAGCTGCAGCTGGATGCCTTGTACGTGTTCCCCACCGGCCATGCCTGGCACAAGTCGCGCACCCTGAGCCCGGCCGTGCACCGGCTAGCCATGGCTCAATTGGCCTTTGGCGACATCCCCAAAGTGGTGGTGGACCCGCGCGAAATTCAGCGTGAAGGGCCAACCTACACCATAGACACTTTGAACGAATTGCGTGCCGAGCAGCCCCAGGCGGAGCTGTTCCTGTTGATGGGCGAAGACCAGGCTGCGCGCCTGCCCAGCTGGCATGGTTGGCGGGATATTGTCCAGGCTGCTATAATTTCGGTAGCTTTGCGCGCAGACAACACAAGCGCAAGCGGTCCATTTACGCCTGAATTTGTTTCTGAGAGTCTGCCGCCAGGGCGCTTTCAGGCGCTGCACCTGCCGCCCATGGCGCTGAGTGCCACCGACATTCGACACCGCGCAGCAACATCTCAGGGGATAGCCCATCTGGTCCCCGAAGGCGTGGCGCGCTATATTGACCAACACCATCTCTACCAAGCAAATCGATGACCACCTCTGCCCAATCGGAAACTGTCGCCAAAAAAGACACCCAAAAACTCCAACGCGCCATCGTCGATGGTCTGGAGGATGTCAAAGCGGTAGACATCGTGGTGTTTGATACCGAAGGTCTGTCCGCGCTGTTTGAGCGTGTGATCATCGCCTCGGGTACTTCGAACCGCCAGACCAAGGCCCTGGCCTCCAGCGTGCGCGATGCCGTGCGCGATGCAGGCTTTGCGAAGCCGCGCACCGAAGGCGAAGCCAATGGCGAGTGGATCATCGTGGATTGCGGCCGCGCTGTGGTGCACATCATGCAACCCGCGATCCGCCAGTACTACCACCTGGAAGAGTTGTGGGGCGAAAAGCCGGTGCGCCTGAAGCTGGGTTCGGCCAAGCCGCTGCCCAAGGCCGAAGAAGCCAAGCCTCCGGTCAAGGCCCCAGCCAAAAAGACGCCAGCCAAGAAGCTGTCGCCCGCAGCCGCCAAACGCGCCAGCAAGATCGCCGCACGCGAACATGCAGAAAGCCTGCTGGCGCCCGAGCGTCCTGTGCTGGATGCTCCTAAAAAAGCAGCAAAGAAAACGGTGGCAGCACCTGCAGCCAAGAAGGCCGTGCCAGCGAAAAAGGCCGTAGCCGCCAAGGCGCCTGCTAAAACTGCAGCCAAGACCGTTGCCAAAGCACCCGCCAAGACGGCCGTGAAAACGGCGGTCAAGACCATCGTCATCAAGGCGCCGATCGAAACCGTGAAGAAGGCCGCTGCCGCCAAACGCGCCGCGCCTAAGACACCCAAGGCTCCGGCCAAACGGGCTCCTGGCCGCAAGTAAATGAAGCTGGTGATTGTGGCCGTAGGCCAGCGCATGCCCGACTGGGCACAAACTGCCTACGACGACTACGCCAAACGCTTCCCGCCTGAGCTCAAGCTGGAGCTCAAGGCGGTCAAGACCGAGCCTCGGGGCTCCAAGACCCTAGAGACGATTTATGCGGCCGAGCGTGAGCGCATAGAAGCAGCCATCATGTCCAGCATCGGGCGCAATGCCCGTATTGTTGCCCTGGATGAACGTGGCACCACACTGACTACTTTGGCGTTGGCGGGTAAGCTCAAGACTTGGCAGTTGGAAAGCGATGACGTGGCGCTGGTGATTGGCGGCCCCGATGGGCTGGACCCGGCGTTTCGCCAGGCGGCGCATGAGCGCATCCGGCTGTCTGATTTGACCTTGCCCCATGCGTTTGCGCGGGTGCTGCTGGTAGAGCAGCTCTACCGGGCCTGGTCTGTCAACGCAAACCACCCCTATCACCGCGAATAGATACGATGCTGAACTGGTTTGAAAACCTGGTGCACCCCTACCCGGATGACACCCCCCAGCCGCCACCGAGCGGCTTTTTTCATTTTGTCTGGGTGTGCAGCAAAGGTGCGCGCAAATACATCCTGGCCATGACCTTGCTCACGGCCTGTGTGGGTGTGTTCGAGGCCCTGCTGTTCGCCATGATGGGGCGCGTGGTGGATTGGCTGGGCTCTGTGCCACCGGCTTTGTTGTGGACCCAGGAGCGTACGCATCTTCTGCTGCTATGCGCGCTGTTGCTGGGTAGCCCGCTATTGATTGCATTGCAGACCCTGTTCAAGCACCAGACCCTGGCGGCCAACTTCCCAATGATGCTGCGCTGGAAGTTCCACCGCCTGATGCTGGGCCAGAGCATGGGCTTTTACCAGGACGAGTTTGCCGGGCGCGTGGCCACCAAGGTGATGCAGACGGCGCTGGCGGTGCGCGATGTGTGCATGATCCTGGGCGATATTCTGGTGTTTGTGACTATCTACTTCGTCACCATGGTGGCGGTGGTCGGGAGCTTCGACGCCTGGCTTTTGCTGCCGTTCCTGGCGTGGGTGCTGCTGTACGCTGTGGCCATCCGTTATTTTGTGCCGCGCCTGTCGGGTGTCGCCAAAAAGCAGGCCGATGCACGTTCGCTGATGACCGGTCGTATTACCGACGCCTATACCAATATCGCAACCGTCAAGCTGTTCTCCCATGCGGGGCGTGAGGCTGGCTATGCGCGTTCAGCGATGCAGGATTTTCTACAGACCGTGCATCGTCAGATGCGCCTGGTCAGTGGCTTCGAGGTGGTGAACCACGTGCTGGGTATGTTGTTGATTCTGGCAACCGCCGGGGTGGCGCTATGGCTATGGACCCAGGGCCAGGTCGGTGTGGGTGCGGTGGCAGCGGCCACGGCCATGTCGCTGCGTCTGAATGGTATTTCGCACTGGGTGATGTGGGAGATGGCGTCGCTGTTCGAGCATGTGGGTACGGTGCAGGACGGCTTGAACACCTTGTCGCGCGTGCAGGCCGTACAGGATGCACCCCAGGCGCAGCCTTTGCGCGTGACGAAGGGCGAGCTGCGGTTTGAGAACGTGGACTTTGCCTACGGAGCCAAGGGTCCGGATGCGCGCAAGGTGATAGACCAGATGTCGCTGCACATCCGTCCCGGCGAGAAGATCGGCCTGGTGGGGCGCTCCGGTGCGGGCAAGTCCACCATCGTCAATCTGTTGCTGCGCTTCTATGATCTGGAGCACGGCCGTATTCTGGTGGATGGCCAGGATATATCGCAGGTGACCCAGGAAAGCCTGCGCGCGCAGATCGGCATGGTGACGCAGGACACATCGCTGCTGCATCGCTCGGTGCGCGACAACATTCTGTATGGCCGCCCGGACGCGACCGATGAGCACATGGTGGCGGCGGCGCGCCGTGCCGAGGCTTTTGATTTCATCCACACCCTGAGCGATCCCAGCGGCCGTAAGGGCTTTGATGCCCATGTGGGCGAGCGCGGTGTGAAGCTGTCTGGCGGCCAACGCCAGCGGATTGCGATTGCACGGGTGATGCTGAAAGATGCCCCGATTCTGCTGCTCGACGAGGCCACCAGTGCCCTGGATTCGGAGGTCGAGGCGGCCATCCAGTCCAGCCTGTACCGCCTGATGGAGGGCAAGACCGTAGTCGCCATTGCCCACCGTCTGTCAACCATTGCAGCCATGGACCGCCTGGTGGTGCTGGATAAGGGGCGCATCGTGGAAGTCGGGGATCACCGCAGCTTGCTGGAGGCTGGCGGCCTATACGCCCGGCTTTGGGCGCACCAGAGCGGTGGGTTCTTGGGTGAGGACGATGAAGATATCCTGCCTGCGTCTGCCTCTGCGGAGCCTCGGGCTGTTGTGCCTGCAAAGTAGCGGCGGCAAGAATGATTCAGAAATTTCGAATCATTCCAACAAATTGAGTGAACTTTTCGCCACGAACGGTTCCTAAAATGATCTTTACATTTTAAGAACCGGGTGCTTGAACCGCCCGGGGTTCACTACGATGCCCGTTTCTTCCGTACCCGCTGCCCAGGCTAAACAGGCCTCCACCTACACCGGCGTGGCAATTGCCCTGCATTGGATTCTGGCCCTGGCTTTGGCGGGCATTTTTGCCGTCGGCACTTATATGGTGGACCTGCCTTTTTCACCCGCACGGCTCAAGTTGTACAACTGGCACAAGTGGGCCGGCATCACGATCCTGACCTTGTCCGCTTTGCGCCTGCTGTGGCGCGCCACGCACCGCCCACCGGCCTTGCCTGAAGCCATGGTGCGCGGCATGCCTGCCTGGCAGCAGTGGGCCCACCATGCGACGCACGGCCTGATGTACGCGCTTTTTTTCGCGGTACCGCTGCTGGGCTGGGCCTATAGCTCGGCTACCGGTTTCCAGATCGTCGTCTTCGGGCAGATTCCGCTGCCGGATCTGGTGCCCGCCAGCAAGGAGTTGGCCGAGTTCCTGAAGCCTTTGCACCGGTTGTCGGCATGGGCGCTGTGTGCCTTGGTGGTGGTGCATGTGGCAGCCGCGCTGAAGCACCAGTTTGTAGACCGTGATGGTCTGATTTCCCGCATGTGGCCTGCCAAATCCTGATCTATCTTGATCTATCCGTCGCAGCATTGCTTTTTCTCATTTCGAAAGGTATCCATGTCCCGTCTATTGAATTTGTCGCTTGTTGCCCTGGCTTTGGGCTTTAGCTTGGGGGCTTATGCCGACCAGAAGCTGGTGCCGGCCGGAAGCGAAATTGTGTTCGTCAGCAAGCAGATGGGCGTGCCGGTAGAGGGGCGCTTCAAGAAATTTGATGGACAGGTTAGCTTCGATCCGGCCAAGCTGGATGCCAGCAAGATCAGCTTCACCGTGGACATGGCCAGCGCTACTTTGGGCGTGCCAGAAACCGACGCCGAGTTGCCAAAGCCGACCTGGTTCAACCTGGGCAAGTTTCCCCAAGCCAGCTTTGTTTCCAGCGGCGTCAAGGCGCTGGGTGGCGGCAAGTACGACGTTGCCGGCAAGCTCACCATCAAGGGCCAGGCCCGTGACGTGGTGGTGCCTGTGACCATGGTGCAGACCGGTGCCAATACCGTGGCCTCCGGCGTGCTACCGATCAAGCGCCTTGCCTTCAAGATTGGCGAAGGCGAGTGGGCTGATACCTCTATGGTTGCCGACGACGTACAAGTCAAATTCAAATTCAATCTGACGGGTGTAGGCAAGCTCTAAACCCGGCTTTTTTCTGTTTCCCGTTTCCTTAAACCACTCTTGAAAGAGAACCCATGCGCCACACTTTGCTCGCTCTTGCCGCTATCGCCACCCTGTCTGCCGGGGCTGCCCAGGCTGAGTCCGCAACCTATGCGATTGATCCAAGCCACACTTTTGTGACCTTTGAAATTGGTCATATGGGCACCTCGACCAACCGCGGTCGTTTCGACAAGAAGGAAGGCTCTGTCCAGCTCGACGTGGCTGGCAAGTCCGGCAAGGTGGATCTGACCATCGACGCGACTTCGCTGTCCACCGGTACCGCCGCGTTCAACAAGCATCTGCAAAGCGCGGACTTCTTCAACGTTGAGAAATTCCCGTCCATTACCTTCAGCGCCGACAAGTTCGTGTTCACGGGCGACAAGGTGTCGGAAGTGGTTGGCAGCCTGACCCTGCTGGGCAAGACCAACCCCGTGACGCTCAAGGCCAGCAACTTCAATTGCTACCAAAACCCCATGCTCAAGCGTGAAGTGTGCGGTGGCGACTTTGATACCACCATTCAGCGCAGCCAATGGGGCATGACCTGGGGCGCCAACTACGGCTTCCCTGACGCAGTGCACCTGATCGTCCAAGTGGAAGCCGTGAAGCAGTAATTCACAGCGTTCCCGTGAACAGCCCGCCCGTCAACGAGATGGGCGGGCTGTTCTTTTTTGGGCTATGCCTGCCGTGATAATCGTGCCATGACCGATTTCATCTACCTTGCTTCGCAAAGCCCTCGCCGCAGCCAGCTGCTGGACCAATTGGGGGTACGCCATGAACTGCTGCTGCCCGATCCGGACGAGGACAGCGAAGGACTTGAAGTTGCTATGAAAAACGAAGCGCCTGCAGCATATGTTCAGCGCGTGACAGGCCTGAAGCTTGATGCAGCTGTGGCGCGGTTGAAGCGCCGTGGCCTGCCCGTGGCGCCCATCCTGTGCTCGGACACCACGGTGACGTTGGGTCGCACGATTCTGGGCAAGCCGGCCGATGCCCAGGATGCGGCGCGCATGCTGTCCGCTTTGTCCGGTACCCGGCACCGCGTGCTGACGGCTGTGGCGTTGCAGCAGCGCCGCAAGCGGGTGCAGGCCCTGAGTGCCTCGCATGTCGATTTCGCCCCCATGTCTACGGCCCAGATCAAGGCCTATGTGGCCTCAGGTGAGCCCATGGGCAAGGCTGGGGCCTATGCGGTGCAGGGGCGGGCGGCAGGGTTTATCTCGCATATCCGCGGCAGCTATTCAGGCATCATGGGCTTGCCCATGTTCGAGACAGCCGAGTTGCTGCGCTCTCTGGGCTTTAAATTTTGACCAATCTGCCTATGCAACAAGACATTCTCATCAATTGGTCGCCGCAGGAAACCCGTGTCGCGGTGGTGGAGCACGGCTCGGTACAAGAACTGCATGTGGAGCGCACACTGGAGCGCGGTATGGTGGGCAATGTGTACCTGGGCAAGGTGGTGCGTGTGCTGCCCGGCATGCAGTCCACCTTCATTGATATCGGGCTGGAACGCGCGGCTTTCCTGCATGTGGCCGATCTGGCCAATGGTTTCGTGGGCCACAAGGCCCCCGAGCTGGATGCCAATGGTGTGGCCAAGCCGGCTGCGCCCGTGGTGCCTATCGAGCGCCAGGTGTTCGAAGGCCAAGCATTGATGGTGCAGGTCATCAAGGACCCCATCGGCACCAAGGGTGCGCGTCTGTCGGCGCAGATCAGCATTGCCGGGCGCCTGCTGGTGTTTCTGCCGCAGGACGACCATGTGGGTGTGTCGCAAAAAATCCCCTTGGCCCAACGTGAAGATTTGCGCAAGCGCCTGCAGGCGCTGGTGGGCGATGCGTCCACCGGAGGCGGCGGTGGCTTCATTCTGCGCACCAATGGTGAAGACGCCACGGATGAAGAGCTGGCCGACGACATAGCCTATTTGCGCAAGACCTGGGCGCGCATCAAAAGTGCCTCCGTGCGTTTGCCCCCTACGTCTTTGCTGCACCAGGATCTGAATTTGCTGCAGCGTGTGCTGCGTGACTTGGTCAGCGAGCAGACCCAGACCATACGCCTTGATTCGCGCGAACAGTTCGAGATGTTGCAGGCCTTTGGCAAGGAATTCATGCCGGCGGCGGTGGAGAAGCTGCAGCACTACAAGGGCGAGCGGCCGATCTTTGACCTGTTCTCCATCGACGAGGAAATCGCCAAGGCCCTGGGCCGGCGTGTGGAGCTGAAGTCGGGTGGCTACCTGATCGTGGACCAGACCGAGGCGCTGACCACGGTGGACGTGAATACCGGCGCGTTCGTTGGTGCGCGCAATTTCGACGACACCATCTTCAAGACCAATCTGGAAGCCACCCAGGCGATTGCCCGGCAGCTGCGCCTGCGCAATCTGGGCGGCATCGTGATCGTGGACTTCATCGACATGGCGCGTGAGGAGCACCGCGATGCTGTGTTGACTGAGTTCCGTAAGCAGCTGGCGCGTGACCGCGTGAAGACTACAGCCGGCGGTTTTTCGGCGCTAGGCCTGGTGGAGATGACACGCAAGCGCACCCGCGAATCGTTGGCGCACATGCTGTGCGAGCCCTGCGCCGTGTGCAGTGGCAAGGGCAGTGTAAAGACGGCGCGCAGCGTGACCTACGACATCCTGCGTGAAATTTTGCGCGAGGCGCGCCAGTTCAACCCGCGCGAGTTTCGCGTGGTGGCTTCTCCCAAAGTCATAGAGCTGTTTCTGGATGAAGAAAGCCAGCACCTGGCCGGCCTGAGCGACTTCATCGGTAAGCCCATCTCCTTGCAAAGCGAGGCTGCCATGGGGCAGGAACAGTACGACATCGTCCTTTTGTAGACCCATGCCCAGTCAACGCACCGCTAACCAGCAGCCCATCCCCATCCTGATGTACCACCAGATCGACGCGGCGCCGCCCAAGGGCGCGCCGTTTCGCAGCTTGGTGGTGTCACCGCAAAGCTTTGCACGCCATATGGCGCTGCTGAAGCTGCTGGGCTACCAGGGCCTGTCCATGCAGGCCTTGCAGCCCTACCTGACCGGCATCAAGACAGGTAGGGTGGTGGGCATCACCTTTGATGACGGCTATCTGAACAATCTGTACTACGCCTTGCCAGTGCTGCAGCGCCACGGCTTTTCATCCACTTGCTATGTGGTCAGTCAGCGCCTGGGCCAGACCAATGCCTGGGACGCCGAGATCGGTATCGCCCAGACGCCGCTGATGGACATAGCGCAGCTGCGCAGCTGGGTGGCCGGCGGCCAGGATGTGGGGGCCCATACCCGCCACCACGTGCGCCTACCGCAGCAGGATGCCGCCACCAGCCGCAGCGAGATCATGCTTTGCAAATCAGAACTGGAAGACGGCCTGGGTGTCACGGTCAACCACTTTTGTTATCCCTACGGGGAATACACGGCTGAGCATACGGAGCTGGTACAGGAGGCCGGTTTTTGCACCGCCACCACCACCCAGCGAAGCCGTTGCCTGGCGGGTGAAGACATGCTGCAGCTGCCGCGCGCCCCGGTAGCGCGCTCTACCAGCCTGCTGAATCTGTGGATGAAGCTGGGTACGGGCTACGAAGACCGCCGTCGCGCATGAGTGGCAAGCTTTCTCCCGGCATAGAGGCTGGCCGCAGGCTGCGCATTGCCGTGTTGAACCGGGTATTTGCCCCCGCCGGTGGTGGTGCCGAGCGCTATTCGATTGCGCTGGTGGAGCAATTGGCGCAGCGCCACGATATCCATGTGTTTGCCCAGACCATAGGCCATGCCATGCCTGGCGTGAGCTACCACCGGGTTTCTGCGCCATTCAAAAAACCCCGCTGGGTGAACCAGCTTTGGTATGCCATCGCCACCTGGTGGGCCACGCGTAAAGGTTTTGACGTGGTGCATTCGCATGAGAACACCTGGCATGGCCAGGTGCAGACCGTGCACGTGCTGCCGGTGCGGCACAACCTGTTCCATGAACGCCACGGCTGGCGGGCCGTACAGCGCGGGCTGCAAGTGCTGACCAGCCCACGGTTATGGGTCTATCTGGGTTTGGAATACTTGCGCTACCGGCCGAAGGCAGACAGGGCGGTGGTGGTCACTTCCAGTTCTTTGCACGGCACCATGGCTGCTTGTTATCCCGCTACCGTGCCCATGCTGCGGGTACTGACCCCGGGTGTGGCCGCTGTGCCTGGTGCGGCCAGTGATGTCACCAAGCAGCAAGCGCGTACGCAGCTGGGTTTGCCGTTGGAGGGGACTTGCCTGCTGCTGGTGGGCAACGACTACCGTAAGAAAGGCCTGCCAAGCCTGCTGCAGGCTTTGGCTGAACTGCCCTCCGAGGTGTTTCTGGTGGTCGTGGGCAAGCCGGAGCAGACGGCCGAATTCCGTGCGCGTGCCAGCAGTTTGGGTGTGGCGCAGCGAGTGTTCTTTCTGGGGGCCATGGACCAGGTTGACCCCGCCTACCAGGCAGCAGATGTACTGGTGCATCCCACGCTGGAAGACACCTTTGCCATGGTGGTGCTGGAGGCCATGGCCCATGGCTTGCCGGTCGTGGTCAGTGCCGAGCGCTACTGCGGCATAGCTGGCTTGCTGACGGACGGCGTGAATGTGTTGCTGCTGGATGATCCGCAGGATGGAGGTAAGCTGGGTGCCTTGTTAAGGGGGCTATTAGCCGACCCTTCGTTGCGTCAAAAGCTTGGGTCGGCCGCCATTAAGTTTGCCCAGTCCTATCAATGGCCCGAAATTGCAAGGATGCAAGAACGCATCTATCAAGAGCAACTTTCTTTGCGAGCAGGCTAGTCCCAATGCAACACACCGCCTTTGCATGTGCCATGCAGACTCATGCCGAACGCAGTCAGTTCTTCTCGCCCCCAGGTCCGCAGCTGATGTTTGCGCTGCATTTTCGTTAGCTTACGTGCTAACCAGGATTGGTTGAGCAGTCGGTGGTTGTAGCGGTATGCTAGATCGTCGCTTTGTTTCAAACCTCGCTCCAGTTTCATGGCCGATTGGGTGATAGAGCCAAAGTGGTGAATCCAGGACGCCCCCGTCGTGCCATGGGCAATGCCTGCACGGGCCATGTCGTGGAAGAATAAAGCATCTTCGTAGCCTAATAGCTTTGGCGTGGCGCGGAAGTAGCCAATGTCCATCCATACAGACTTATGGATGGCCAAGCACACGGCATGGCACCAGCCCTTTCGCAGTACATCTTGCATTTTTTGTCGAGCTTGTGGGGCAAAACTTTCGAAATCATAGTCCAGCGAACCTTCTACCATGGCAGGGGAGATGATGGCTAACCGTTGCTGTTCTGCTGTGTGGATCATGCCTTCAATCCAGTCTTTGCTGACCAGGATGTCGTTGTTCATGATGATGGTCCACTCGGCTTGCAGTGCCAATGCTCCTTGATTCCATGCCACACCACAGCCAAGGTTGTCGTGGTTAAAGATGCGTCCCCCCAAAGCTAGGCTTTGCAGGTATTCACGTGTTGAATCTCCAGAGCCATTGTCTACTACCACTAATCTATCCAATGGAGTGCCATGGCGTACCATGCTTTCCACGCATTTTTTCGTGTATTCCACTTGGTTGTAGCACGCGAAAGTGACGGCGTATTTATTCTTGTTCATATTGGGCGAGGGCTGATCCGCAAAGCATTGCGACTGTCATGGCATAAAAGCTGGCAATGTATTTCAAATCGAAAACTTCGGTGCTTATGCTGCTGATGAAGATACACATTACAAATACGAAACCAATGAGTGCATTGGCTTTATTGGTATTTTTTTGTGATTTAAGTGTGCGCAAAAAAATAATCAATGGAACTGCAAAAAGTGAGGCTGAGGCCACGAGACCAATAATTCCATAGCGAACCCCGTTGGTTACCAGTTCATTGTGGAAACCAGCAACAAGCGCGGTACTAATAGCTCCCTCTGACGCATAATCATATATGGTTGGAGGTAAGGATTTAATTAGATATTTTGTTTCTCCGTATCCTGAAAATGGATGGATTGAAAATAAATCCCAAGCAATTCTTAGAAAGGTAATTCTTAATCCAGTTGATGTATCTGGTGCAATACCATCAAGATGGTATTTGGCAATGTCATTTCCTGTTGAAAAAATGCGTTGCCCAACGGTGCTCAATGAGAAGCATATAAATATTGCTATTAGTGAAATTGCTATTGTTGCCAAGTATGCTGCATTTATTTTGATATTTTTCTTTTTTTGAAAAAATATAAAAGGTAAAATTAAAGGTAGGGCGGCCCATCCTGTTCTGCTGCCGGACTTAATGGATAAATATATTCCAATTAAAAATCCTGTTGTTTTAAGAGGAGTTAACCAATAAGTCTCTTTTTCGAATATTCGGATTGATGCTAGGCAAACTAAACTAAAAGTCAGTGCAATATAACCAAAAACCAGTGGATCTGCAAAGTATGTTGCCATGCGATCCGATCCCCAGCGCATGGGTTGATCAATGGCGTATTGTTGGATTAAGGTGATGGTTAATGAGAAAAATAATGAAAGACTCAGGTATTTTGTGGTATTCCAACGTGTTTTTAGTATGTATGCAAATATTGGAATTGCCATTAAAAATCGAAGAGGTGTGTCGAATTGTGCGGCATCAAATGATCCCCGTAGAAGTGAGCTTAGTGCAACAGAGAAAAATGGCAATAAGAAAGATGCAATAAACATCTTGGTCATGTTTTTGCTTGTGCAGTTTAGGTGCTCTTTGCGTGTTGAATAAGAAAAGACTATGCATAAAATTGCTGTTATTGCAAATATTATGTTGGTTAATCCTCTGATGGTTACTAAAAAAAATGGAGAAATAAATAGCAGGAAATTAATCAAAAAGATTAATTTCCTGCTTGGGGTGGCTGGTGAAGAGGGCGGGATAGACACGCGTGGGGGAAATGCTGTAGATATCAATTGGCGTCCACGTTATCATGCTTTGAGGTATCGGAATTGTGTAATCCCAGTTTGTAAAGCCGGGCATATGGCCCATCTTGGGCAATTAATTCTATATGTTTACCTATTTCTACGATTTTCCCTGCATCCATCACTACGATGCGATCAGCATGGTGGACAGTGGATAGTCGGTGTGCAATTACCAATGTCGTGCGGTTTTTCATCAACCGTTGCAGAGCGTCCTGCACTGCCCGCTCGGACTCGGTATCCAGCGCGGATGTGGCTTCATCCAAGATTAGTATTGGCGCATCCTTATATAGAGCTCTTGCAATAGCTAGCCGCTGCCTCTGGCCGCCTGATAACTGGGTTGCATTGTGGCCGACTACGGTGTCAATCCCGTCCGGTAGTTCGGCTATTAGTCGGTCAAGGTTGGCATCAACGAGGCAGCGAAGCACCTTGTCTCGGTCGATTTCCAATCCTAGTGCTACATTGAAGGCGATGCTGTCGTTGAGCATGACTACATGCTGGCTGACCAGTGCGAACTGGCTTCGCAGAGCATCCAGTCGCCAGCTTTGCAAGTCGTGTCCATCCAAATCGATTTGGCCGGAACTGGGATCTAGAAAGCGAGGCAAAAGGTTGACCAGCGTGGTTTTTCCTGCGCCCGATGCGCCAACTAAGGCTACGGTTTCACCAGCGTGTATCGATAGGTTAATGCCATCCAGAGCGGGTATGGGGTGCTCACCAAACTGCACCGTTATATTCACGAAATGAATGTGGCCTTGCACTTTTTCCGGGGCATAGTTGCCGCCGCGTTCATCTGGTGTGGCTTCCATGAGGTCCAATCCGCGTTCAATCGCCGCCAGTCCTCGGGTGATGGGAGCCGCAACTTCGGATAGGTGTTTGATTGGCGCCACCAGCATTAACATGGCGGTGACGAAAGCAACGAATCCACCGACTGACGGTCCTCCATGCGCGCTTTGCACCAACGCAATTGAGATCACGGCGGACAGCGCAACGGCTGTCATCATTTGCGTTATAGGCGCCATGGCGGAGGAGGCAGCCGTGGATTTCATCGACAACCTCAGCAGGGTCTTGCTCAGGTTTTCAAATCGGTTGCGCTGTAGGGTTTGTGCTGCATGTAGACGTATATCGCGGCTGGCTAGTACGTTTTCCTCCACTACATAAGCTAGCGAATCGGTGGCAACCTGGCTGGCTTTGGTAATTTGAAACAAGCGTTTGGAAAGCACTTGCATAACCCAGGCGACCGCGGGAATTAATGCCACTACGATCAAGGTTAATTTCCAATTCAGATACATCAAATAGGAAGCGAGCGCAAGTACAGTCAAGCTGTCGCGCACGGTGCCCATTAGTGAATTTACTAGCAGATAAGAGCCATTTTGAACCTCATAGACCACGGTATTGGCAAGGGAGCTGGAAGAGTTGCCCGTAAAAAGGGATAGTTGCCCTGTAGTTACCTTGGAAAACATGGCTTTGCGCAGAGTCATTAATCCCAGATTGGTGACTTTGGCGAGGGAGAGCGAAGCTGCGTAATTTGCGATACCTCGCAAGCCAAACAGCAATAGTAATGTTGCGGGTACTGTCCATATTTCCAGCGTGGCTTTCTGAAAGCCTTGGTCCAATAGAGGCTTGAGCAGTGCTGGAATCATTGGCTCGGTGGCTGAAGCCAAGATGGTGGCCAGGGCCGCCAGTATCCAATTGGAGCGTGAATTTTTGAAATAAGGCCAGATGCGCCGTAGCCGCTGCAGGATAGAGGTAGGTGTATTGGTCATATGGCATGGGGTGACGGGCTGAATTATCAGTGCATTTGCAGCTTCCAGCCAACCTGGCGCTGTGGGAGGTGGATGCAAAGGTATCGATTTATGTGGATAGCCACTTGGTATTTTCTGAAGCCGAAGTGCTATGCATAATGCTTGCTTATGTTCTACTTAAGAAATCTGTCTATATGGGGGAATTTTTTTAAGATTTTTTGTCCAATGGATTTCTCTAGTATGCTAATTTTTATGTAGGGAAAGCCTCTTGATATTAAGGCCTCTGCATGGTGTATCGTTGCATCGGTCTTTGAATTTTTCAAATCGCTGGTTGGGAAAATTGCTTCCACAGAATGGTTGTTTTTTTCAAAAAAACTCGTTAATCTTGTTTCGTAGAAATCTATGACCATTTGTTTATTTGGAAGTTGCCAGAGAGATGCGAGGTAGTTTCGCATTTTGGCATTTTTTAAAATTTTGGGGCCAATGACGAGAAAGAAGCTTTGTAAGTGAAATAATGGTTCTTGATTTGATGTTAGACCAATAATATCGGCATTTGAATTTCTTATTCTTTGAATCATTTCATTGAATAATGATTCTGATATGGGGCCTGATATGCTGTCGTTGATTAAATATAGCTTGTGAATGTTGGGGTTTTCTTGTAGGGTGGAATAGATGTGTGACCAAGCTCCGAAATCAAATCCAATATTTTCTCGTAGATATAAACCATGCAGATTTTGGGGCCAATCTGAAGTGGGCAGGGGTTGTTCGATGTGGTTGGTGTTGATGATGAGTATTACTTTAATTCCCGTGTTTATTAAATGCCGTATGTGATGCGCCACATGAGGTTTTATACATGGTTTGTCGGAGTAAGACACAAATAGGCATAGCTCAATCTGCTCAATCTGTGATGGAGGCGAAACTAAACACCGAAGTTCTGCATTTTTCGTTAACTGGTTTGGAGGGGCGGTAATGCATTGAACTAGCGCGTTATATTTTTCACTGATTTGTTGATATTTTTTTCTACTTACGTATCTTGAGGGTAATTTTTCTTTTCTCTTTTTATTTAGACTGCTGAAGAAATCTTTAATGGCTGTCATTTTTAATTTTATGTTCTATCTGCTGCTGTTGTGTTTTAATTGCGATGGATTTGATGTGTCGCCTGGGTTGTTTTGTATGTAAATAAAACCTGCAAGCTAAAGGGTTTCAGTGGGATGTGTTGTTGTCTCTTGCATCAATACGGTCTGCTATGCTCTAACAAACAGACATGTCAGTATTGTGATCACACCTAATCCTATATCCGTCTATATCATCGCTTTTAATGAGGCGGAAAAAGTGGCTGACGCCATCCGCAGTGTGGCCTGGGCAGACGAGATCATCGTAGCCGATTCACACAGTACGGATGACACCGTGCGCATCGCCGAGTCGCTTGGTGCACGGGTGGTGCAGATCGATTTTGAGGGTTTTGGCAAGCTGCGCAATGATGCCGTGGCTGCTTGTTCGCATGAGTGGGTGTTTAGCCTGGACTCGGACGAACGCTGCACACCTGAGGTCGCAAGTGAGATACAGGCCCTGGTGGCGCAGGCACAGGTTGACGTGTTTTTTGTGCCGCGCCGCAATTTCTTTTTGGGGCGTGAAATACGGCACTCGGGTTGGTACCCGAACTATCGCCAGCCGCAACTGTTTCGCCGTTCGCAAATGCGCTACGAGCCCAGTCCGGTGCACGAGGGCTTCGAGCTGACGCCCGGCGCCAGGCTTGGCTATTTGAAGTCCGCCATCTGGCAATTGCCCTTCAAGGACCTGGCTGAAGTGGTGGCCAAGATGAACCGCTATTCGTCCCTGGGGGCGACAAAGCGGCGTCAGTCTGGTTCCAGTTACGGCAAGGCTTTGAATCACGGTATCTGGGCCTTCTGGAAGCATTTCCTGTTCAAGCGCGGTTTCCTGGACGGCTGGCCTGGGCTGGTGATTGCTTTTTCGTACTTTGAAGTAACCTTCTACCGCTACGCTAAGGCTGTGGAGCTGGAGCACCAGGCGAAGTGGTCTCAAGACTGGAAAAATGTCCTGAAGCGCTGATTGGGAACTATTTCTCACAAATACGAACCCACCTACCCCCTTGTCCATGAGATTCAAGACAACGCACTTATGAGTTCTGTTTTTTCGTTGAACCGTCGATCCTGTCTGGCCGCCCTGGCGCTGGTCGGGGCTGGCTCGGCATTTGCCCAGTTCCGTGTGGAGGTGTCAGGCGTGGGCTTGACCCAATTGCCTATCGCCATTGCCAGCTTCAAGGGCGACGACCAGTCTCCGCAAAAGATTGCAGCCATCGTGCAAGCCGATCTGGAGCGCAGTGGGCAATTCCGGGCGGTGGATGCCAGCGGAGCCAAACTGGATGAAACCACCCCGCCCGATGTGTCGGTATGGCGCCAGAAGGCTGCAGACTCCCTGGTGGCGGGTAGTGTGACTCGCTTGGCCGATGGCCGCTACGACGTGCGTTTCCGCCTTTGGGATGTGGTGAAGGCTAAGGACCTGATTGCGCAAAGTATCACCGTGCCGCAAGCCGATCTGCGCTTATCTGCGCACCGCATTGCCGATCTCATCTATGAGAAGCTGACTGGCGATCGCGGCGTTTTTTCGACCCGCATTGCCTATGTAACTCGTGCCGGCTCGCGCCATACTTTGTGGGTAGCCGATGCAGACGGCGAGAACAGCCAGTCGGCCTTAGCTAGCCCGGAGTCGATCATTTCTCCGGCCTGGTCGCCGAATGGTTTGCAACTGGCTTATGTGTCTTTCGAGGCCCGCAAGCCTGTGATCTACGTGCATGACGTTGCCACCGGTAAGCGCCGCTTGATTGCCAATTTCAAGGGCTCGAACAGTGCGCCGGCCTGGTCTCCGGATGGCCGCTCTTTGGCTGTGACGCTCAGTAAGGACGGAGGCTCGCAGATTTACGTGATTGATGCAAATGGTGGCGAGCCCCGGCGGCTGACTCAATCCAGCGGCATTGACACTGAGCCCCGGTATTCAGCTGATGGAAAATACATCTATTTCGTTAGTGATCGTGGCGGTGCGCCGCAGATCTACCGCATGCCCAGTAGCGGAGGCAATGCCGAGCGAGTAACCTTCTCGGGCAGCTATAACATTTCACCCAGCATCAGCCCGGATGGACGCTGGCTGGCGTATATCTCCCGCATCAATGGTGTCTTCAAGCTGCAAGTGATGGAGCTGAGCAGTTCCACCGTCACCAGCATCACCGATACCACTGCGGACGAGAGCCCCAGCTTTGCCCCCAATAGTCGATTGATCGTGTACGCAACCCAGCAGCAGGGGCGTGAGGCATTAATGACCTCTACCTTGGACGGAAAAATAAAGGCGCGTTTGGCTGGCCAGGCGGGCGATATCCGTGAGCCGGATTGGGGTCCGTTCATGAAGCCCTGAGTACGGTATTGACTTCATATTTAACGAGGAAATGGAAATGAAAAATTTGGTGTGGGCTCTTTCTTTGACGGCTGTGCTGGCCGGTTGCGCTTCGGGCGTCAAGCTGAACGATGTGCCGGTCGTGGACAAGAGCGGTACCGGTACCACCCAGGCTGGTAATGCTGGCGCGCAAGGTGATGCTTCGGCTGCCGGCGCGAGCAGCGTAGCTTCTGTGGATCTGTCCAAGTCGGCCAACGACGGTATCGGCCCGAATGGCGCGCGCATTGTGTATTTTGATTTCGATAGCTACGCGGTGCAGCCCAATGACCAGTCGGTGATTGAGTCGAATGCGCGCTACTTGAAGGCCGACAAAACCCGCCATGCCGTGGTGGAAGGTCATACCGACGAACGTGGTGGCCGCGAATACAACCTGGCCCTGGGGCAGAAGCGTGCAGAGTCCGTGCGCCGTGCCTTGGGTCTGCTGGGCGTGGCTGACACTCAGCTCGAAGCTGTGAGCTTCGGCAAGGAAAAGCCGGCCGTGATGGGCAGTGATGAAGCCGCCATGGCGAAAAACCGTCGCGCAGAGATCAGCTACCGATGACTCGCACTGCCAGACTTTCGACGGCCCCCGTGCGGCGTCTGGCCGTAGTGGCATGGGCTTGCTGCATGCTGCTTGCAGGCAGCGTCCACGCTGGGGTGTTTGACGATGACGAGGCCCGCAAAGCCATTCTGGATTTGCGCCAGCGCGTGGAAGCAAACCGCCTGGGGGTCGAGTCCTCGAACAAAAAGCTGGCTGAAGATTTGCAGCGAGCCAACGAAGACAACGCGCAGTTGCGGCGCAGCTTGCTGGATTTGCAGAGCCAGATCGACGCGGTACGCGCCGACTTGGCCAAGCAGCGTGGGCAGGATGAACAACTGGCACGTGACGTGGCGGATGTGCAGCGCCGTATGAAGGACCAGACACAGTCGGTAGATGACCGTTTGCGCAAGTTCGAACCGGCCAAGGTGACCGTGGATGGCAAGGAGTTCACCGCCGACCCCGCGGAAAGCCGCGACTTTGATGCCGCGCTGGCTATATTCCGCAAAGGTGATTTTCCTGCCGCGCAAACTGCCTTCCTGGGCTTCAACAAGCGCTATCCGCAAAGTGGTTACGGTACTTCGGTACTGTTCTGGCTGGGCAATGCCCAGTATGCGAACCGCGACTACAAGGAGGCGATTTCCAACTTCCGCGCCTTGCTGGCGGCGGCGCCTGACCATCTGCGCGCACCTGAGGCCGCGCTGTCGATTGCGAATTGCCAGATGGAGCTGAAAGACGCGCGTTCAGCTCGCAAGACACTGGAAGACCTGGTCAAGGTCTATCCCCAATCTGAAGCTGCATCGGCGGCCAAGGATAGGCTGGCCAAGCTCAAGTAAATGGATGCTGTAGATCTGGCACGGCGCTTCGGTGGCCTGGAACGCCTGTATGGCGTGCCGGGCGCTGCGCGCATTCGTGCCGCTCACGTGATGGTGGTCGGCATTGGCGGCGTTGGCTCCTGGACCGTGGAGGCGCTTGCGCGCAGCGGGGTAGGGCGCTTGACTCTGGTGGATCTGGACCACGTTTCTGAATCCAATATCAACCGGCAAATCCATGCCCTGGACTCGACCGTCGGGCAGGCCAAGGTATTGGCGATGCGTGACCGTATCGCCCAGATCAATCCAGGCTGCACCGTGCATTGCATCGAGGACTTTGTCGAGCCTGAAACCTGGTTGCAATTGCTGCCCGAAGGCGTGGATGCGGTGGTGGACGCCTGTGACCAGGTCAAGGCCAAGACCGGTATGGCGGCCTGGGCACGGCAGACCCGCGCCTGCTTCATCAGTGTGGGGGCAGCAGGTGGCAAGCGCCACGCGCACAAGGTGGATGTCGACGACCTGGCTTTCACCACGCACGACCCCTTGTTGGCGCAGCTGCGCTACCGCTTGCGCAAGGAACATGCGGCTCCGCGTGAAGGCAAAAAGATCGGAGTGACCTGCGTATTCAGCCGTGAAGCCGTCATGCCGCCCGATGCGTCCTGCGCGGTGGAGGGTGATGGCAGCCTGAACTGCCACGGCTATGGCTCGGTGGTCAGCGTCACGGCCACTTTCGGTCAATGTGCTGCGGGCTGGGTTTTGGACCAATTGGCACAGACTCTTGAGAAACCGGTAAAAACCACGCTATAATTTGAGGCTTCGCTACAAAGCGTAAATGCTTTTAGCTGGGACGTTAGCTCAGTTGGTAGAGCAGCGGACTTTTAATCCGTTTGTCGTGGGTTCGACCCCCGCACGTCCCACCAAAATTGTAAAAGCCCGCTATCCAAAAGATAGCGGGCTTTTTGCATTCCACGCTGGGCGTGGAATGTTGCGGATCAATGCGCCAGGGCCTTCAGCACATTTTCTGCCGTGGCCGGTGCAGCCAGCTGCACCACTGCGCCATCGTTCCGGGCCGTGGCAATAGCGTCCTTGAGGGCTTCGAAAACGCTGATGGCCAGCATGAAGGGCGGTTCACCCACGGCCTTGCTACCGAAGACGTTGTCCTCGAAGTTGGGCTGCTCCCACAGCGCTACCTTGAAGTGCGCCGGTATGTCGCCGGTGGCTGGGATCTTGTAGGTGCTGGGTGCGTGGGTGCTCAGATAGCCCTTGTCGTTCCACACCAACTGCTCGGTGGTCAGCCAACCCATGCCCTGTATAAAGCCGCCTTCGACTTGGCCAATATCGATGGCCGGGTTGATGCTGGTGCCGGCGTCGTACAGCACGTCCACCTTCAACACCTTGCTTTCGCCGGTCAGGGTGTCGATGGCCACCTCGGTGCAGGCAGCGCCGTAGGCAAAGTAGTAGAACGGGCGCCCGGTCAGTGTGGTCTTGTCGTAGTGGATCTTGGGTGTGCGGTAGAAGCCGTCACTCCACAACTGTATGCGGTTGGCATAGGCTTGCTGCACCACGCTGGCAAAGGGTCGGCTGCACACCGGGGTGCTGATTTCACCGCCTTTGAAACGCACAGCGCCTGGACCGCAGTTGTCCAGCCCGGCCACAAACTGCGCCAGGTTGTCGCGCACATTGCGGGCTGCGTACTGGGCGGCGCGGCCATTCAGATCGGTGCCGCTGGAGGCGGCCGTGGCCGATGCATTGGGGACCTTGCTGGTGTCGCTGGCGGTGGCCAGCACGCTTTCAAATGCAATGCCCAGCTCGTCGGCCACGATTTGCGCCACCTTGGTGTTCAGGCCCTGGCCCATCTCGGTGCCGCCGTGGTTTACCTGCACGCTGCCATCGGTGTAGACATGCACCAGTGCACCGGCCTGGTTGAACAGCGTGGCGGTGAACGAGATGCCGAACTTCACCGGCGTGATGCTGATGCCGCGCTTGATCACCGCGCTGCCAGCGTTCCAGGCGGCAATCGCGGCCCGGCGTTGCTGGTAGCTGGACGTTTGTTCTATCTGCTCCAGCATGGGGTGCAGGATGTTGTCCTCCACCTTCATCTGGTAGTGGGTCGTATCGCGTGTCGGGTTGGGCGTGTGCGCCGCGTCATAGAGGTTGTGGCGGCGCACGGCCAGCGGGTCCAGGTGGAGCTGGCGGGCGATCTCGCTGAGTATGCTTTCGATGACGATCACGCCCTGCGGTCCGCCAAAGCCGCGGAAGGCGGTATGGCTCTGGGTATGGGTTTTCAGGCGGTAGGAAGCGATGTCCACATCGGCCAGAAAGTAGGCGTTGTCCACGTGGAAGACGGCGCGGTCGGCCACCGGGCCGCTGAGGTCGGCACTGAAGCCGCAATTGGCCAGCATGGTCAGCTGTAGGCCGCAGATAAGACCTTGGTCGTCGTAACCCACGGTGTAGTCGTAGGCAAACGGGTGGCGCTTGCCAGTGACCATGAAGTCGTCGTCCCGGTCCAGGCGCAGCTTGATGGGGTGGCCCAGCTTCTGTGCAGCCACGGCGGCCCACACGGCCAGATGCCCGGCTTGGGTTTCCTTGCCACCAAAGCCGCCGCCCATGCGCCGGCATTCGACCCGCACAGCGTGGTTGGCAATGCCCAGCGCGTGGGCCACCCAATGCTGCACTTCGCCTGGGTGCTGGGTGCTGGAATGCACCAGCCATTGGCCTTGCTCCTGCGGCAGCACATAGGCTACCTGGCCCTCCAGGTAGAAGTGTTCCTGGCCACCTACTTCCAGCTGGCCGCTGAGGGTGTGGGGTGCCTGGGCCAGGGCTGCTGCGGCATCACCCCGGCGCACAAATACCGGCGGCAGCACATAGCTTTTGGCGGCGTGGGCTTGGCGCACATCCAGCAGGGCGGGCAGGGGGCTGATGTCGAGCTGGACGGCGCGTGCGGCGGCGCGTGCCTGCATGACCGAATCGGCGACCACCAGGCCGATTACCTGGCCGACGTGGTGCACCGTGTCGATGGCAAAAATGGCTTCGTCGTGTGCAAACGCGGCCAGTATGGGGTCGCCGGGGATATCTGGGGCCAGCACTACGCCCTGCACGCCGGGCATGGCTAGTGCAGCGGCCGTATCCACCTTGTGCAGCGTGCCGTGGGCCACGTTGGACAGGATGGGCGCGGCGTACAGCGTGCCGCGTACCTCGGGCAGGTCGTCCACGTAATGGGCGGCGCCAGCCACCTGGGCGCGGGCGCTTTCATGGGCCACGCTACGGCCCGCGGCGGCCGGGGTCAGAGAGAGTTTTTCGAGTTTTTCCGGGGCGTTCATACCAGGGCCTCCACGTCCAGGGTGGCCAGATTGATCTGGGTCTGGCCTTGGCTTTCCAGCCAGAAACGTTGCAGCAAATTGCCCAGCACCTCGCTGCGGTAGGCGGCCGAGGCGCGCATGTCGGAGATGGGCTGGAACTCGGCGCGCAGCACCGCGGCAGCGGCCTGCACCGTGGCCTGGTTCCAGGGCTGGCCGACCAGGGCGGCCTGGGTTTTCAGCGCGCGCACTGGGGTGGCGGCCACCCCGCCCGCGCCTATGGAGGCGGTGTGCACCAGGCCGTCTTTCAGCGTCAGTTGCAGCGCCAGGCAGACGGCGGAGATGTCGTCGTCGAAGCGTTTGGAAATCTTGTAGACCTGCATCAGCTCGCCTTGCGGGCGGGGCACGTCGATCCAGGCCAACACCTCGTCGGGCGCCATCACATTGCTGCGGTAGCCGGTGTACAGGTGCTCCAGCGGCAGGCTGCGCGTGCCCCGAAGGCTTGCCAGGCCCACGCTGGCGCCCAGGGCGATCAGCAGCGGCATGGAGTCGCCAATCGGTGAACCATTCGCCACATTGCCGCCCAGCGTGCCCGAGTTGCGTACCGGCAGGCCGGCGAAGCGGCTGGCAAAGCTGTGCAGTTGCGGTCGGTCGGCCACCAGCGCGCTGAAGGCGTCTTGCAGGGTGACTGCCGCGCCGATGCGGATGCCGTCGGCCTGTGGCTGGATCTGCCGCAACTCGGCCACCTGGGTGACGTCCAGCACGCTGTCGAAATGCTTGTGCATCTTGGTGACCCACAGGCCTACGTCGGTGCAGCCGGCCACGATCTGGGCCTGCGGGTTCGCTGCGCGTGCGGCAGTGAGCTCGGCCAGGGTGGTGGGCGATTTATAAGAAAAATCGGCCTGCAGCGCAGGTTTTGTCTGCGCAAGTAGCTCTAATTTTTGTAGCAAGGCGGATTCGTCTATATGAACCGGTGGCAGGCTGGCCATTTGCTGCGCGGCGTCCAGAATCGGCCGGTAGCCGGTGCAGCGGCACAGATTGCCCGAGAGTTCCTCTTGTGCCAACTGGCGGCTGATGCCCTGGCCGCGGCATACATGGTTCTGGTACATGCCAAACAGGCTCATTACAAAGCCGGGCGTGCAAAAACCGCACTGTGAACCGTGGCACTGCACCATGGCTTCCTGGGCTGGATGGAGGTCGCCATTGGCCTGGGCCAGGTCTTCCACCGTCCACAAGGCCATGCCGTCCACCGAGTGGGCCAGGCGTATGCAGCTGTTGATGGCGCGAAAGCGCAGGCTGCCATGTTCATGGCTATGGGGCTCAGCCAGCACCACGGTGCAGGCGCCGCAGTCGCCTTCGCCGCAGCCTTCCTTGGTGCCGATGGCGCCCAGGTCTTCGCGCAGCACCTGCAGCAGGGTGCGGTCGGGCGGCACGTTGTTCAGTGTCACGGTCTGGCCACGCCGGATGAAGCGCAGAGGGTGGGTTGTCATAAGGTGTGGAGTCCTAGCGGGGCTGAAACGATATAAGTCAAAGTCAATGGATGCAGCATACGGCAAGCCTAAAAACGTGAATACGTTCTAAGGAACACTAGGCGCGGTTGCGCTGCTTTTCAAATGCGTCGCCGCCATGTCTGTGCATTTCCTGTGCCGCAATCTCACCAGCCACAGCCGGATTGGCGTGTGAGAAGCCGGATGAATGGCACAAGAACCTGTTCATACTTACGCCCTGTGGCAGGCCGCATATTCAGAGCCTAGTCTGGACACGCCCCACAATACATACGCCAAGATATATGACCTGCATCCACGAGCACCTATGAGAGACCAGACGCTTTTCGACAAGATCGACCTCCATCTCATCAGGGTCCTCCATACCGTGCTCACCGAAAGCAGTGTTTCCCGTGCCGCCATCCGCCTGGGCATGACCCAGCCCGCGGTCAGTGCCGCCTTGAAGCGTCTGCGCGATCTGGCCGATGACCCCATTTTGGTGCGTTCCGGCTCTGGCATGGTGCCCACCGACGCCGGGTTGCGCATGCTCAACCCCAGCGTCAGCATCCTGCGGGCGGCCGAGGTGCTGTTCAGCGATGTGCGCGGATTCGAGCCCAAGACGGCCCAGAGCACCTTCCGCATTGCTGCCAGCGACTATTTGGACCCGCTATTTCTGCCCCAACTGGTGGCCCGTCTGAAGGCTGAGGCCCCACTGTGCACGGTGGAGATCCACAGTCTGTCGGGCCAGCTGGACTACCACGCCCACCTGGCGCAGGGTGAGCTGGACGTGGTGGTGGGCAATTGGAGTAGCCCGCCGGAAGACCTGCACATCGCCCGCCTGTTTGGCGACGAGGTGGTCAGCCTGGTCAGCTCCGACCACCCCGCCGTGCGCCGTGGCTGGGACCAGGCCACCTGGCTGGCAGCCGAGCACATTGCGCCCACGCCGGTGTATCCGGGGGCCAAGGGGGTGATAGACGAGCACCTGGACAGCCTGGGTTTGCGGCGCAGTATTAACGCGCGCTGTGCGCATTTCGGATTGATCCCGGCCATGGTGGCATCGAGCTTGCTGGTACTGACCACAGGACGCCAGTACTGCGAGCGCTATGTGGCGACGCTGCCGGTCAAGATATTGCCTTGCCCCATCGCTTTCCCGCGCATGATGTACTACCAGCTGTGGCATGCCCGCACCCACACCTCTGCCTCGGGCAAGTGGTTGCGTGCCTTGACCAAGTCGGTGGCTGCGTCGCTACGAAAAGCATAGCTGCTCGTGTACGATTACTCTGCGCTAGCGGCATTATTTTTATAAATCGAGATTCCCAAGGTATGGCCCCACCCAGACTGCAATTGACGAACATCACCAAGCGCTACCCGGCCGTGGTGGCCAATAGCGGCGTGTCGCTGGCGGTGCAGCCGGGCGAGGCCCATGCCGTGCTGGGCGAGAACGGCGCGGGCAAGTCCACGCTGATGAAGATCATCTACGGCTCGGTCAAGCCCGACGAAGGCACGGTGCTGTTCAACGGTCAGCCGGTGCACATCCGCAACCCGCAGGAAGCGCGGGCGCTAGGGATCAGCATGGTGTTCCAACACTTCAGTTTGTTCGACACCCTCACCGTGGCCGAGAACGTGTGGCTGGGCCTGGACAAAAGCCTGAGCCTGGCTGAAGTCACCCAGCGCATCACCGCCAAGGCCAGCGCCTACGGCCTGGATATCGACCCCAGCCGCCCGGTGCATACCCTGAGCGTGGGCGAGATGCAGCGGGTGGAAATCATCCGCTCGCTGCTCACCAACCCGCAATTGCTGATCCTGGACGAGCCCACCTCGGTGCTGACGCCGCAGGCGGTGGAGAAGCTGTTCGTGGTGCTCAAACAGCTGGTGTCCGAGGGCTGCAGCATTCTCTACATCAGCCACAAGCTGCATGAAATTCGTGAACTCTGCACCGCCTGCACCGTGCTGCGCGGCGGCAAGGTCACAGGCGTGTGCAACCCTACCGAGGAAAGCAATGCCTCGCTCAGCCGCCTGATGATTGGCGCCGAGCCACCCGCGTTGCAGCACCGCGATGTCAAGACCGGCCCCACCGTGCTGCGCGTGCGCGGCTTGCACTTGGCACGCGAAGACCAGTTTGGTGTGGACCTGGATGGCATCGACCTGGATGTGCGCGAGGGCGAGGTGGTCGGTATTGCTGGCGTCTCCGGTAACGGCCAGCGTGAGTTGCTATACGCCTTGTCGGGCGAAGACGTGCGGGCCCGGCCCGACATGGTGCAGGTGTTTGGCCGCGATGTAGGCCAGATGGGCCCCGGCCCGCGCCGTGCCATGGGCGTGCATTTCGTGCCCGAGGAACGGCTCGGCCGTGGCGCTGTGCCCACCATGGGCCTGGCGCACAACCTATTGCTGACGCGCATCGACGCGGTGGCCGGCAGCGGCTGGATCAAGCTGGGCGCGCTGCAGGCCCAGGCCCAGGCCATCATCGACCGCTTCAAGGTCAAGGCCGGAGGGCCGAATGCGGCTGCCAAGTCCCTGTCGGGCGGCAACCTGCAGAAGTTCATTGTGGGCCGCGAGATCGATGCCAATCCCAAGCTGTTGATCGTGTCCCAGCCCACCTGGGGGGTGGACGTGGGGGCTGCGGCGCAGATCCGCGGCGAGATTCTGGCGCTGCGCGATGCTGGTTGCGCGGTGCTGGTGGTCAGCGAAGAGCTGGACGAATTGTTTGAAATATGCGATCGCCTGCACGTGGTAGCCAAGGGGCGCTTGTCCCCGTCCATCCCGCGTGCGCAGGCCACCGTGGCCCAGATTGGAGAATGGATGAGTGGATTGTGGAATGCCCCGCCTGTGGTGGCTACGCCAGTGGCAGCAATGGCGGAGGTGGTCTATGTTCAAGCTTGAATCCCGCCCCCAGCCGTCCAAGTTCTGGGGCTACGGTTCGCCCATTCTGGCGCTGCTGATCACGGTGTTGATTGGCATTGCGCTGTTCGTTGTGCTGGGCAAAGACCCGGTCAAGGGCCTGCAGGTGTTCTTTTGGGAGCCCATCAAGACCCCGTATGCGCTGGGCGAGTTGATGGTCAAGGCCGTGCCCTTGCTGCTGATCGCGCTGGGCCTGGCCGTGTGCTTTCGCTCCAACGTTTGGAACATTGGGGCTGAGGGCCAGTACCTTCTGGGTGCCATCTTTGCCGGCGGCGTGGCGCTGATGGCCGATAAGGGCAGCAGCCCCTGGATCGTCGTGCCCATCTTGCTGGCCGGTGTGCTGGGCGGCATGGCCTGGGCTAGCGTCACGGCGGTGCTGCGCGACAAGTTCAATGCCAGCGAGATTCTGGTGAGCCTGATGCTGGTGTATGTGGCCGTGCTCATCCTGGGCTATATGGTGGACGGCCCCTGGAAGGACCCGATGGGGCATAACTTCCCGCAGTCCAAGAACTTCGAGGCCGTGACGCAGATCCCGCGCATCTGGAAGGGCTCTCGCGTCAGCATTGGGCTGTGGATGGCGCTGGCGGGCGTGGCGGTGCTGTGGGTGTTCCTGTTTCGCACACGCGCTGGTTTCGCACTGCAGGTGGGCGGGCTGGCGCCGGCCGCGGCGCGTTATGCCGGGTTTTCCTCGCGCAAGGCTTTGTGGACGGCGCTGCTGGTGTCGGGCGCCACGGCTGGCTTGGCCGGCGCACTGGAGGTGGCCGGGCCGCTGGGCCAGCTGACGCCTTATGTGCCGGCGGGCTACGGTTTCGCGGCCATCATCGTGGCCTATGTGGGGCGGCTGCACCCGGTGGGCATGGTGTTCTCTGCCGTGCTGATGAGCATGTTCTACATCGGCGGTGAGTTGGCGCAGTCGCGCCTGGGTCTGCCCAAGTCGCTGACCGGGGTGTTCCAGGGCTTGCTGCTGTTTACCTTGCTGGGCTGCGATACCTTGATCGCATACCGCGTACGTTTGGGGCTGACCCGGATCGCCCACATTGCTACCGGGGGAGCGAAGTAATGGAATCGTATTTCTTGCTATTTGGCGACATGCTCAACGCCGGCACCGTGCTGGCCTTGGCGGCCCTGGGGCTGCTGATCAACGAGCGTGCAGGCATCGTCAACCTGGGGGCCGAGGGCATGATGCTGTGCGCGGCCATTGCCGGTTTTGCCACGGTGGTGCATACCGGCAACGACTGGCTGGGCTTTGCGGCGGGCATGGGCGCGGGCGCACTGCTGGCGGCGGTGTTTGGCGTGCTGGTAATTTGGCTCAACACCAACCAGTACGCCACCGGCCTGGCCTTGAGCCTGTTCGGTTCCGGCTTTTCTGCATTCGTGGGCATCCAGTACGTGCAGGAAAAGCTGCCGGAGCGGGTGCAGTTCTCGGTGCCCTTGCTGGGCGACATTCCCTTGGTGGGGCCGGCGCTGTTCCGCCAGCATCCGCTGGTATATGTGACGATGGCGCTGACCCTGGGCTTGATCTGGTTCCTGTACCGCACGCGTTCCGGCCTCGTGCTGCGCTCGGTGGGTGAGTCGCCCGAGTCGGCCCACGCGCTGGGCTATTCCGTGCGCCGCATCCGCTTCATGGCCGTGGTGGCCGGTGGTGCCATGTGTGGCCTGGCGGGTGCTTTTGTCTCGCTGGTTTACACCCCGTTGTGGGTGGAGGGTATGGTCGCCGGGCGCGGCTGGATTGCCCTGGCGCTCACCACTTTTGCCACCTGGCGGCCAGCCCGCGTATTGCTGGGCGCCTACCTGTTTGGTGGCGTGACCATGCTGTCCTTCCATCTGCAGGGAACGGGGGTCAACGTGCCCAGCCAGTTCCTGAGCATGCTGCCCTATCTGGCTCCTATCGTGGTGCTGGCGCTGATCTCGCGCAACCCGGCGTGGATACGCATGAATATGCCCGCGTCGCTGGGGAAACCGTTTTTTCCCGGTTCATAATGTTTTGTTACTCTTTTTTCAACCCTGCCTGAAAGTGCTTTTGCCATGACTGACTTGAAGAAACGCTCCCTCATCCAACTCGCTGCCGCGTCCGCGGTGGCGGCAGCCCTGGCGGGTTGCGGCAAGAAGGAAGAGCCGGCACCTGCTGCCCCTGCGGCAGCCCCTGCTTCCGCGCCTGCGGCCGAGGCTGCACCCGCCAAGCCCGAGCCGCTGAAGGTGGCGTTTGCCTACCTGGGCCCCGTGGGCGATGGTGGCTGGACCTATGCACACGACCGTGGCCGCCTGGCGTTGGAAAAGGAACTGGGCGACAAGATCGTCACCAGCTACGTGGAAAACGTGCCCGAGTCCGCCGACGCCGAACGCGTGCTGCGCGACATGGCCGGTCAAGGCAACAAGCTGATCTTCGGCACCACCTTCGGCTACATGGAACCCATGCTGAAGGCCGCTGCCGACCTGAAGGATGTGAAGTTCGAGAACGCCACCAGCTACAAGACGGCTGACAACGTGCGTACCTACGACAGCCGTACCTACGAAGGCGCCTACATGGCCGGCATCATCGCGGGCAAGATGACCAAGACCAACGTGCTGGGCATCGTGGGCTCGGTGCCAATCCCTGAAGTGATCCGCAACATCAACAGCTTCACGCTGGGCGCGCAAAGCAGCAACCCCAAGATCAAGACCAAGGTGGTCTGGGTGAACGAATGGTTCAGCCCACCCAAGGAAACCGAAGCCGCCACCTCGCTGATCAACGGCGGCGCCGACATCCTGTTCCAGAACACCGATTCTTCCGCCGTGCTGAAGACCGCTGAAAGCAAGGGCAAGCGCGCCTTCGGCTGGGATTCCGACATGTCCGCCTATGGCCCCAAGGCCCATCTGGCATCCAGCATCATCAACTGGGGCCCGTACTACATCAAGGCCACCAAGGACGCTCTGGACGGCAAGTGGGCTACTGGCCAAGCTTGGTGGGGTGTGAAGGAAGGCGCGATTGATGTCGTGTCCATCGCCGATGACGTGCCAGCTGAAACCAAGGCCAAGATCGACGAAGTCAAGAAGGGCTTGGCCGACGGCAGCTTCGCCATCTGGAAGGGCCCCATCGTGGGCCAAGACGGCAAGGTGCTGGTCGCTAAGGACGCCGTGGCGGATGACGCCTTCCTGCAAGGCATCAACTTCTACGTGAAGGGTGTTGAGGGCAAGGTTCCAGGCGGGAAGTAAGTACACCCCCAGGCTTGCCCACTGCGTGTGGCCGCCAACCCCCTTGCAGGGGGCAACACCAGCAGACCGGCGGAGCCGGATCTGCGGTGTTTCTGGAAGGGGCCTCGCTGCGCTGGCCTGGAGAAGAGGGCGGTTGCTGCCCCTTTGAAAGCCGCTCTTCGGAGCGGCTTTTTTATTGCGGCACAGTCTTTGCTGAATGGCTTGAAGATGATTGAAAAAACGCTTTGGCATCCGGTGGCCGCCAGTGAGGCGGTGGCGCAGCAGCCGCTGGGGGCTACTTTGCTGGACCAGCCGTTGGTGCTGTGGCGCGACGCGGCGGGTGGGGTGCATGCCTGGGCGGATCAGTGCCCGCACCGGGGTGCGCGGTTTTCGCTGGGCCAGGTGCGTGATGACCGGCTGGAGTGCCCTTACCACGGCTGGCAGTTCGCGGCTATGGGGCAATGTGTGCGGGTGCCGGCGCTGCCGGGCTTTGTGCCGCCGGCCGGGCATACAGCCACTGTCTTTGCGGCTTGCGAACGCTATGGCTTGGTGTGGGTGCAGTTGCAGGCGCCTGCCTCACCGCAGGAGCTTGTACCGTTTGCTGCCGAGTCCGATGCGCGGCTGCGCAAGCTGCTGTGCGGCCCGTATGACGTGGCCACCAGTGCGCCGCGCCTAGTCGAGAATTTTCTGGACATGTCGCACTTCGCCTTTGTGCACGAGGGCTGGCTGGGCACGCGCGAGGCATCGTCCATCGACGACTACCGGGTGGACAGCACAGCGCAGGGCCTGTGGGCCACGCAGTGCAAGGCCTGGCAGCCCCAATCCAGCTTGCAGGCCACCGGGCCGGCCCAAGTGGAGTACAGCTATGCGGTCGAAGCGCCCTATACGGCGGTACTCACCAAGCTGCCTGACCCGGCGCAAGTGGCGTTGCAAGACTACCGCGAGGCCATCGCCTTGTTCATCTGCCCGCAGGGGCCCGAGCGCAGCCGGGTCTGGTTTAGACTGGCTTCCAATGACTGGACCAGCACCATCGATGCCATGCGGGCCTTTCAGCACACCATCTTTACGCAAGACCAGCCCGTGCTGGAATCGCAGGCGCCTAAGCGCCTGCCGCTGGACCTGCGCGCCGAGCTGCACACGGCGGCGGACAAAGCTTCCTCCGCCTACCGCCGCTATTTGAAAAACCTGGGCATTACTTTTGGAGTCTGTTGATGCACACCTTTACCGTTCCCCCCATCGCCGCAGACCGTCTGCCCGCGCTCTTGCGCGCCATGCCCAAGGCCGAGCTGCATATGCACATCGAGGGCTCGCTGGAGCCTGAGCTGATCTTCGCCCTGGCGCAGCGCAACCAGGTGGCCATTCCCTACGCCAGCGTGGAGGAGCTGCGCCGTGCCTACGCCTTTACCAATCTGCAGAGCTTTCTGGACATCTACTACGCAGGCGCCAGCGTGCTGCTGACCGAGCAGGACTTCTACGACATGGCGCATGCCTATCTGGCCCGCGCTGCCGCCGATAACGTGGTGCACACTGAGATGTTTTTCGACCCCCAGACGCATACCGCGCGCGGCGTGCCCATCGAGGTGGTGATCAACGGCCTGCATCGCGCCTGCCAGGACGCGCACAAGCAGTGGGGGCTGAGCGCGGTGCTGATACTGTGCTTTCTGCGCCACCTCAGCGAGGCAGACGCGTTCGAGGTGCTGGAGCAGGCACTGCCGTACCAGGACAAATTCGTCGGCGTGGGCCTGGACTCCAGCGAGCTGGGCCACCCGCCCGAGAAGTTCGCCCAGGTCTTCGCCAAGTGCCGCAGCCTGGGCCTGCGCCTGGTGGCCCACGCGGGCGAGGAGGGGCCGCCTGCCTATATCTGGAGCGCGCTGGATGTCCTCAAGGTCGAGCGCATCGACCACGGCGTGCAGTCCTTCCAGGATGCCCTGCTGATGCAGCGCCTGGCCAAGGACCGCATCCCGCTGACGGTGTGCCCGCTGTCCAACCAGAAGCTGTGCGTGTTCCCCAACCTGGCCGACCACAACCTGGGCCGCCTGCTCGATGCCGGCCTGGTGGCCACGGTGAACTCAGACGACCCGGCCTACTTTGGTGGCTACATCAATGAGAACTTCACCCAGACCTTCGCCGCCACCGGCCTGGGCGCTCAGCAGGCCTACCAGCTAGCGGCCAATAGCTTCGAGGCGAGCTTCATCGACGCCAGCCATAAGAAAACCCTGACCGATCGCCTGCAAGCCTGCTTCACCAGCTTTTAGGCTGGTTGGAAAATTTATAGAAAATAGGCTGCTGGCGCAGATAGCACCTGCGCCAGCAGCTATTTTTTCTATAGTGAAATGATGGGCTGGGTTTCACATTCCTTTACATATTCGGCGCTGTTCTTTGTCACCGTTGCTGGCTAGCATGCCTAGCTTCGTAGACAACAAACCAGCCAGGAATGCCATGACGGACCCACGAGACTCCACCGAAGACTCTGCAAGCACCAGCCCAGCACCCGAACTCAAGCGCCGCCACTTCCTGGGCGGCATGGCCACGGCCGGCGTGGGTGCCACGCTCACCGCCTGCGCGACCGACGGCATGCGTGGCTCTGGTGCCATGGAGAGCAGCGCGCTGGATAGCGCCTTGCAGAAAAACGTCAAAACCGTGGTTGTGATCTACGCTGAAAACCGCAGCTTCAACAACCTGTTTGCCAACTTCCCCGGTCTGGAAAAGCCTTTGTCGGCCCTGAAGCCCGCCGACTTCGCCCAGCGTGACCGCGACGGCAAGCTGCTGGGCAAGCTGCCGCAGACCTGGGGCGGCGTGGTGCAAGTCGGCACGCAGGTGGTCGAAGGTGTGACCTACGAGGCCGGCACGCAGTACCAGACCGACTTGCCCAATGCCCCGTATGCGCTCAAAGGTCCGCAGGGCGAGGCGTTGCCGCTGGGCCTGGTCACGCGCGACCTGATCCATGCTTTCTTTCACAACCAGATGCAGATCAACGGCGGCAAGAACGACGGCTTTGTGGCCTGGGGCGACGCGGGTGGCATCACCATGGGCTACTACGCCGACACCCGTTACAACCTGCGCCTGTGGGACATCGCGCAGGAATTCGTGCTGTGCGACAACTTCTTCCAGGGCGCATTCGGCGGCTCTTTCCTGAACCACCAGTACCTGGTCACGGGCACCGTGCCCTTCTACCCGGACGTGATGAACTCGCCTGCCCGTACCCAGGTGGCCAAGTTGCAAAGCAGCGACCCGACCGACTACCGGCTGCAGCCGACCGAGAACAGCCCGGCCAGCGCCATGGATGGCCCGCCAAAGTTCGACCCCAATGCACTCACGCCCGATGGCTACGCCGTCAACACCATGGCGCCACCGTACTGGCCTACCTGGTCGCGCGACAGCGCCCGGCCCGACTACGCCGAGCCCAACCAGCCCAGCGTGCTGGTGCCGCAGGTGCATCAGCATATCGGTGACAAGCTGGACAAGAAGGGCGTGGATTGGGCCTGGTACGCCGGCGCCTGGCAGGCCACGCTTGATCAGTTCAAGGACTCCAAGGGCATCCCCAAGATCCCCAACTTCCAGTACCACCACCAGCCCTTCAACTACTTCAAGAACCTCGGCCCCGAGAACCCCACGGCCCGCACCAAGCACCTGCGCGACGGCGGCCTGGGTGACGAGACGCGCACCAACAAGTTCTTTGCCGACATCGAAGCCGGCAAGCTGCCCCCGGTGACTTTCTACAAACCCCAGGGCAATCTGAACATGCACGCCGGCTATGCGGACGTGGCCAGCGGCGACCGCCACATCGCCCACGCCATCAAGCTGCTGCGCGCCAGCCCGCAGTGGGAGAACATGGTGGTCGTCGTCACCGTGGACGAAAACGGCGGCTGGTGGGACCACGTGGCGCCGCCCAAGGGCGACCGCTGGGGCCCGGGTACGCGCCTGCCGGCGATGGTGATTTCGCCTTTCGCCCGCAAGGGTACGGTGGACCACACCATTTACGACACCGGCTCCATCCTGCGCCTGATCACCCGCGTGTTCGGCCTGGAGAAGCTGGACGGGCTGAAGGAGCGCGATGACGCCATGGTCGCGCGCGGCCAGCAGCCCATGGGCGACATGACCAACGCCCTGCAATTCAAATCTTGATGAAATAGGCCGCTAGCGCAGGTACTACCTGCGCTAGCAGCTACTAAAACTGTAGTAAACGCCGGGGCGGCGTTCAGCTGCCTTCGAACAGGCCGCCCACGTTCAGGATGTCGTAGGCAATCTCGGGGTGCAGTTCCAGGCTGCGCTTGATGGCTGCCGGTATGGCCTGGCGCGTCTTGCGGCACAGGCCGGGCTGCTCGTGCACCAGGATCACGATGCCGCGCAGCGTGCGGACCTCGTTCGGGCTGCTGCTGATGCTCAGGCGTATGCCGACCTGTTGCTCCATCCGCTCTTCCATGCGCCGCAGGTCGCCCAGGCTGCTCAGGTTTTCCAGGCGCTGCACCAGGCGCTTTTCGTCCTCGCGCGTCAGGCGCAGCACGCGCAGGTCGCCGTCGGGGTTTTGCAGCAGCGCGTCGCGCCCGCAGTTGCAGGCGCCGGGCGGGCATTCGGTGCGGATGGGGAAGACGGGGTGCACAACAGCCATGGTCAGCCGGATAGGAACAGGGTTCAGTGCCCGGCGTGCTGCAGGAACAGCTTGCCGACGCCCTGGAATTCCGCATTGCCAGACTGCTGCAGCAGGGCGCCGGTCTTCTCCAGGTAGGCCTTGGTGGCGGTGAGCGGCACTTTGGCCAGCCACTCCAGGGCCTCGGCCAGGCGGCCGCGCTCGGCCAGCATGCTGGCGTAGTTGAACTGCCCGCGAAAGTCGCCGCCCTGCGCGCCTTCCTGGTAGCAGAAGAAGGCGGCGTCCCGGTCCTGCTCCACCACCAGGCCGTCCTCGTAATAGCGGCCGATCTTGGTCATGGACTTGGCATGGCCCTGGTCGGCGGCCTGGCGGTACAGCTGCAGCGCGGCGGCGTGGTCTTGCGGCACGCTGTGGCCGGCGGCCAGCTGGTTGGCCAGGTTGTACAGGCCGGCGTCCAGGCCGCGACTGGCGGCTTTTTTGTACCAGGCGACAGCGCCAAACAGGTCGGGCGCCGTGCCCCAGCCGTTTTCCAGGCAGCGGCCGGCCATGTTCATACCGATCGGGTGGCCCTGGGCTGCTGCCTTCAGAAACCAGTCCAGGGCCTGCTCCGCGTCTTTGTCCAGGCCGCGGCCCTCCAGCAGCCACTGGCCCAGCACCGACTGCGCGTCGGCATGGCCGAGCTCGGCGGCGGTGCGCACCCAGGGCAGGGCCTGGTCGGGCGGACTGGCCAGAATGGCCTGCCATTGGTCGGCGGGGAGGGTGTTCAGGTCTTCCAGGCGGGTCGGTAGCGCATGGATAGAAGTCGATATCGGCATGTTGGAATACATCAAATGGCCTGAATTATGCGTAAGCTTGTCAGATATGAAAGCTTACCGCGCCGCTATTCTCCGTTTTGCCGACGACCAAACCGCCCTGTACGAGGAGGACGGCCTGCTGGTCGTCGGCCCCAATGCCCTGGGCACCTGGGTGGTGCAGGCCGTGGGCCCCTACCGTACGCTGGGGCCCAAATACCCGGGATTGACCGTGGAACACCTGCCTGGGCGCATCCTGGCGCCGGGTTTTGTGGACATGCACATCCACTATCCGCAGACTGACATCATCGGCGCCCCAGCCGACGGCTTGCTGCCCTGGCTGGAGAACTACACTTTTCCTGCAGAAAAACGCTTTTCCTCGCCCGCCTATGCTGCGGAAGTAGCTGCGTTTTTCATAGCAGAACTGCTACGCAATGGGGTGACGACCGCGCTGGCATTCGCCACCTCGCACCCCAGCTCGGTGGATGCCCTGTTCACCGAGGCGCAAAGCCACCGCATGCGCCTGATGACCGGCAAGGTGCTGCAAGACCGCAATTCACCCGACGGCGTGCGCGACGAAACCGAACAAAGCCTGATCGACACCGAAGACCTGCTGCAGCGTTGGCACGGCGTGGACCGCCTGGGCTATGCCATCACGCCGCGCTTTGCGCCCACCAGCTCGCCGGAGCAGCTGCGCGGAGCGGGCGAGTTGGCTGCGCGCTACCCGGATGTATGGGTGCAGTCGCATGTGGCCGAGAACCTGGGCGAGATCGCCTGGGTCAAGGAGCTGTTCCCGGATGCGCGCAGCTACCTGGAGGTGTACCAGGACTTCGGCCTGCTGCGCCCGCGTGCCGTGTACGCGCACTGCATTCACTTTGACGCCATCGACCGCGCGCTGATGCGCGACAGCGGCACCGTGGCCGCCGTCAGCCCGACCAGCAACCTGTTCCTGGGCAGTGGCTTTTTCGACTACGCCGAGGCGGACCGCGCGGGCTTCCGCTACGGCCTGGCCAGCGATGTGGGCGGCGGCACCAGCTTCAGCCCCTTCCACACCATGCGAGCTGCCTATTACGTGGGGAGAGAGGGGCAGACCAAGGCCGGCCTGTCCCTGGGTCCGCAGCAGCTGTGGTGGCAGCACACGGCGGGCGCCGCCGCCGCGCTGGGCCTGGGCGGGGTTGTGGGTAATCTGGCGGTGGGCTGCGAGGCCGACTTCCTGGTGCTGAACCCGCAGGCCACGCCGCTGCTGGCACGCAAGACCTCGCGGGCGCACAGCCTGGACGAGCTGCTGTTTGGCTGCATTATTCTGGGCGACGACCGTCTGGTGGAGCGCACGGTGATTTCGCAGGCGCTGTAGATTGCTTATGTCGATATAGCTATTAAGTTGATAGCATTCAAGGATGCCGCACGCTACAATCGCCGTTCACCGAAAGACATCTTTATGACAATCAAAAGCGACAAATGGATTCGCCGCATGGCCGAGCAACACGGCATGATCGAACCCTTTGAGCCCGGCCAGATCCGCGAGCGAGATGGCAACAAAATCATCAGCTACGGCACCAGCAGCTACGGCTACGACATCCGCTGTGCGCCCGAGTTCAAGGTCTTCACCAATATCCACAGCACCGTGGTGGACCCGAAGAACTTCGACGAAAAAAGCTTTGTCGATTTCTCTGGCGATAGCTGCATCATCCCGCCCAATAGCTTTGCACTGGCCCGCACGGTCGAGTACTTCCGCATTCCGCGCAATGTGCTGACCATCTGCCTGGGTAAATCCACCTACGCGCGCTGCGGCATCATCGTTAACGTGACCCCTTTCGAACCCGAGTGGGAAGGCTATGTGACGCTGGAATTCAGCAACACCACGCCGCTGCCCGCCAAGATTTACGCGGGTGAAGGCTGTGCCCAGGTGCTGTTCTTTGAAAGCGACGAAGTCTGCGAAGTCAGCTACAAAGACCGTGGCGGCAAATACCAAGGCCAGGTGGGAGTGACCCTGCCCCGGGCCTGATTTTTGCTGGGCATTAGGCGAATCCAAGGAAAGAAACCACCATGTGCCAAATGCTCGCCATGAACTGCAATAGCAGCGCCAGCATCAACTTCTCGTTTACCGGCTTTTCCGCCCGGGGCGGCCAGACGGGTGAGCATGCAGATGGCTGGGGTATCGCCTTCTATGAGCGCACCGGTTGCCGCTTGTTCATCGACGACGGCCGGGCCAGCGACTCGCCGCTGGCCGACTTTGTGCGCAGCTATCCGATCAAATCCAAGTCCGTGCTGGCGCATATCCGCAAGGCTACGCAGGGCCAGATCACCCTGTCTAACTGCCACCCGTTCCAGCGTGAATGGCTGGGCCAGCACTGGGTGTTTTGCCACAACGGCGACCTGAAGAACTTCCACCCCGGCCTGGTGGGCAACTACCTGCCGGTGGGCACGACCGATAGCGAAAAAGCCTTTTGCTGGATGCTGCAGGAGCTGCGCAGCGTGTTCTGCGGCGCCTGCCCGCCCAGCTGGAAGCAGATCGCACCGGTGCTGGCCGGTTTGTCGCGCCGTATTTCAGACCATGGCGTGTTCAATTTCCTGCTGTCCAACGGCGAGGCCATGTACGCGCATTGCTCCACCAAGCTCAGCTGGGTGTCGCGTCAGCACCCGTTCCAGACCGCGCGCCTGGTCGATTGCGACATGACGCTGGACCTGCGTGAGGTCAACAGCGAAAGCGACCGCATGGTGCTGGTGGCCACCGAGCCGCTGACCACGGATGAGCCCTGGTCCAGCTTCGAGCCCGGCGAGCTGAAGGTCTTCGTGGAAGGCGCCCAGGTCTGGAGTAGTCTGCAGGAACCGGCTGACAGCAGTTACAGCACGGCCCGGCTGCTGCGCGGAGTGGCTGCGTGACGGTGGAGGGCGCAAAGCCTCGCCGTGTTCTGGATGTGCGCCACCTGGGCGTACGCTTTGAAACCAAGGAGCGCGTCGTGGACGCGGTGCGCGACCTGTCCTTCCATGTCAATGCGGGTGAAACCCTGGCCATCGTGGGCGAGTCGGGTTCGGGCAAGTCGGTATCTTCGCTGGCGCTGATGCGTCTGGTGGAAAACGGCGGTGGCCGTATCGTCAGCGGTCAAATGGATTTCCACCGGCGCGACGGCTCGGTGCTGGATCTGGCCCGGGCCAGCCCGGCCACCATGCGGCGCATCCGTGGGGCTGAGATGGCCATGGTGTTCCAGGAGCCCATGACCTCGCTGAACCCGGTGTTCCCGGTGGGTGAGCAGATCGCCGAGTCGATCCGCCTGCACCAGGGTCTGGCCCGCGCAGCGGCCCGTGCCGAGGCCTTGCGCATGCTGGACCTGGTGCGTATCCCTGAGGCTAAAAATGTACTGGACCGCTTTCCGCACCAGCTGTCAGGTGGCATGCGCCAGCGCGTGATGATTGCCATGGCCTTGTCCTGCAAACCCAGTCTGCTGATTGCCGACGAACCCACCACCGCGCTGGACGTGACCATCCAGGCCCAGGTGCTGGCCATCATCCGCATGCTGCAAGACGAAATGCAGATGGGCGTGGTTTTCATCACCCACGACATGGGCGTGGTGGCCGAGATGGCCGACCGCGTGCTGGTGATGTACCGTGGCGATCCGGTGGAAGAGGGCGACTGCGCTGCTCTGTTTGCAGCCCCTCAACAAGCCTATACCAAAGCCTTGCTGGCGGCCGTGCCTACGCTGGGCGCCATGCATGGCACCGACACGCCAGCCAAGTTTCCGCTGCTGGACGCTGATGCCTCTGCGGTGCTCGATCAGCCGCTGCCGGATACGGTGCAGCGCCAGGCGCCGCCGGTGCTGCGCGTGCAGGCGCTGACCACGCGCTTCCCGGTGCGTACCGGTGTGCTGGGCCGGGTGACGCGCCAGGTCTGCGCGGTGGAGCAGGTCAGCTTCAGCCTGCAGCCGGGCGAAACCCTGGCCCTGGTGGGCGAGTCGGGCTGTGGCAAGTCCACCACCGGGCGCTCGCTGGCGCGGCTGGTGGAGTTCAATGCCGGCAGCGTGGACGTGGCCGGGCGCGCGATTGCGCCGCTACAGGGCCGCGCGCTGCAGGCCTTGCGGCGCGACGTGCAGTTCATTTTTCAAGACCCATTTGCCTCGCTGGACCCTCGGCTCACCGTGGGCTTTGCCATCATGGAGCCGCTGCTGGTGCACGGCGTGGCCCAGGGTACGCAGGCCGAGCAGCGCGTGACCGAGCTGCTGCAGCGTGTGGGCCTGCCCGCCAGCGCGGCCCAGCGGTATCCGCATGAATTCTCTGGCGGCCAGCGCCAGCGCATCGCGATTGCGCGGGCCCTGGCGTTGAACCCCAAGGTGGTGATTGCCGACGAGGCCGTGTCGGCGCTGGACGTATCGATACGCGCGCAGATCGTGAACCTGATGCTGGACTTGCAGCGCGAATTTGGCATCGCCTTTTTGTTCATCTCGCACGATATGGCGGTAGTGGAGCGCATCAGCCACCGCGTGGCGGTGATGTACCTGGGCCAGATCGTCGAGATCGGCCCACGCCGCGCCGTGTTCGAGAACCCGCAGCACGCCTACACCCGCCGCCTGATGTCGGCGGTGCCAGTAGCCGACCCGGCGCGCCGACGCGGCAAGCGTGAGCTGCTGGTGGGCGACATCCCCAGTCCGATTCGCGCGCTGGGCGATTTGCCGCAGGTAGAACCCCTGCTGGAGGTGGGGCCGGGCCATTTTGTGGCACGGCACAAGGTAGGTGGTGTCTACTAGATAGTTTGGTACCCGGTAGCCGGGATTTTTGGTAACTTTGGAGTATTCGCATGAAACCCCGTTTGACGAAACTGTCTGTAGCGCTGGCCTTGTCGGCCGCCTTTGTGTCCCACGCATACGCTGCCAAAGATGTGGTGGTGGCGGTGTTCTCCAACTTCACCACCATGGACCCGTACGACTCGCAGGACACCTTGTCGCAAGCGGTCGCCAAGTCCTTCTACCAGGGCCTGATGGGCTTTGATAAAAGCATGAAGATGGGCCCCGTGCTGGCCGAGAGCTATACCGCCAGTAAGGACGGCCTGACGTACACCTTCAAGCTGAAGAAGGGCATCAAGTTCCAGGACGGTACGGACTTCAACGCCGAAGCCGTCAAGATCAATTTCGACCGCGTCACCAACCCCGACAACAAGCTCAAGCGCTACGGCCTGTACAAGAACATCACCAAGACCGAGGCGGTGGACGCCAGCACGGTGCGCTTCACGCTCAAGGAACCGTTCTCGGCTTTTGTGAACACCCTGGCGCACCCGTCGGCCGTCATCATTTCGCCCGCTGCCTTGCAGAAGTTTGGCAAGGACATTGGCCGCAACCCCGTGGGTACCGGCCCGTTCAAGTTTGTGGAATGGAAGCAGACCGACTACATCAAGGTCGAGAAGTTTGGCGGCTACTGGCGCAAGGGCTACCCCAAGGTGGACACCATCACCTGGCGCCCCGTGGTGGACAACAATTCGCGTGCCGCCATGATGCAGACCGGCGAAGCCAACTTCACCTACCCCGTGCCGCCTGAGCAGTCGGAGCAGCTCAAGAGCAAACCGAACCTGGAAGTGACGGTCACCCCGTCCATCGTGCAACGTTACATCTCGCTGAACACGCAGCAAAAGCCGTTCGACAACCCCAAGGTGCGCGAAGCGCTGAACTACGCCATCAACAAGGAAGCCCTGGTCAAGGTGGTGTTCGGCGGTTATGCCATCCCCTCCGAAGGCGTGGTGCCCAAGGATGTGGCCTATTCCACCAAGCTCGGTCCCTGGCCCTACAACCCCGTCAAGGCGCGCGAGCTGTTGAAGGAGGCTGGCTACCCGAACGGCTTTGAAACCACGCTGTGGTCGGCTTACAACCACAGCACCGGCCAGAAGCTGATCCAGTTCATCCAGCAGCAACTTAGCGTGGTGGGCGTGAAGGCCCAGGTGCTGGCGCTGGAAGCGGGTCAACGGGTGGAGCGCGTGGAAAGCTGGCAAGACCCGGCCACGGCTCCGGTGCGCATGTACTACGTGGGCTGGTCTTCGTCTACCGGCGAGGCCGACTGGGCGATGCGCCCCCTGCTGGCGTCGGAGTCCTTCCCGCCCAAGGCATTCAACACCGCGTACTACAAGAACGACGCGGTCGATGCCGACATCGCCAAGGCCTTGGCCACGGTGGACACCACCGAAAAAGCCAAGCTCTACGCCAGTGCCCAGCAGCAAATCTGGAAGGACGCACCCTGGATTTTCCTGGCCACCGAGCAGTTGCTGTCGGCCCGCACCAAGAACCTGAATGGCTTCTACATGATGCCAGACCAGTCCTTCAACTTCGATGAAGTCGAGCTGAAGTAAGCCGCTTGCCTTTGACGACATGCTGAATTTCATCCTCAAACGCCTGCTGGGCCTGCTGCCCACTTTGTTGATCGTGGCGGCCCTGGTGTTCCTGTTCGTGCATTTGCTGCCGGGCGACCCGGCGCGGCTGGCGGCCGGACCCGAGGCGGGCGAGGAGGTGGTTCAGATGATCCGCAAAGACCTGGGGCTGGACCTACCCATGCACCAGCAGTTTGTGCGCTTCATGGGCAATGCGCTGCAGGGCGATTTCGGCATTTCACTGCGTAGCAAGCGCCCGGTGTCCACCGAGATCGCCGAGCGCTTCATGCCCACCTTTTGGCTGACCGTGGCGGCCATGGGCTGGTCGGTGTTACTGGGCCTGGTGATCGGTACGGTGTCTGCCGTATGGCGCAACAAATGGCCGGACCGGCTGGGCATGACCCTGGCCATCACCGGAATCTCTTTCCCGTCGTTCGCGCTGGGCATGCTGCTGATGGAGGTGTTCTCGGTGCAACTGGGTTGGCTGCCCACGGTGGGGGCCGATTCCTGGCGGCACTACATTCTGCCGTCGCTGACGCTGGGGGCCGGCGTGGCGGCGGTGATGGCGCGCTTCACGCGCTCGTCTTTCATCGACATCCTGAAGGAAGACTATGTGCGCACCGCCCGCGCCAAAGGGCTGAACGAGTTTGTGGTGGTGGTCAAGCATAGCCTGCGCAACGCGTTGATCCCGGTGGTCACCATGATGGGCCTGCAGTTCGGCTTCTTGCTGGGCGGCTCGATCGTGGTGGAGAAGGTTTTCAACTGGCCCGGCATGGGCCGGTTGCTGGTGGATTCGGTGGAGATGCGTGACTTCCCGGTGATCCAGGCCGAGGTACTGCTGTTTTCGCTGGAGTTCATTTTGATCAATCTGGTGGTGGACGTGCTGTATGCCGTGATCAATCCAGCGATACGCTACAAATAATATAGCTACTTGTGATGACTCCATCTGCGCCAGAGCCCCAAAAGACCCAAGAGCGTGTACGCACCCCCTGGACTGAGTTCTGGCGCAAATTCCAGGGCCAGCGCCTGGCTTTGGTGGCCGGGGGCTTTGTGCTTGCGCTGGTGCTGGTTGCCGTACTGGCCCCCTGGCTGGTGCCGTATGACGCCGAGAATTATTTCGACTACGACGCCCTGAACGCCACGCCTTCGGCTGCGCACTGGTTCGGTGTGGACCCTCTGGGCCGTGACATCTTCAGCCGCATCCTGATGGGCGCTCGCATCTCGCTGGCTGCGGGCTTTATCTCGGTGGCGGTGGGCGCCTTGGTGGGTACCGTGCTGGGTCTGCTGGCCGGCTACTACGAGGGCTGGTGGGACCGCATCGTGATGCGTATATCGGACGTGCTGTTTGCCTTCCCCGGCATCTTGCTGGCGATTGGCATCGTGGCCATTTTGGGTAGCGGCATGGTGAACGTGATTCTGGCCACCGCCGTCTTCAGCGTGCCCGCGTTTGCGCGCCTGGTGCGCGGCAATACCTTGGCGCTCAAGCACCTGACCTATATCGAAGCCGTGCGCTCCATCGGCGCGTCCGGCTGGACCATCATCACCCGCCACATCTTTCCGGGTACCATCTCCTCGGTGGTGGTGTACTTCACCATGCGCATCGGTACCTCCATCATCACGGCGGCCAGTCTGTCCTTTCTAGGCCTGGGCGCGCAGCCGCCCACGCCCGAGTGGGGCGCCATGCTGAACGAGGCCCGCGCCGACATGATGAGCGCGCCGCATATCGCGCTATTCCCCAGCCTGGCCATCTTCTTCACCGTGCTGGCGTTCAATCTGCTGGGTGATGGCCTGCGCGACGCGCTGGACCCCAAGCTGGACAATTGAACCCCGTGTTCGAATCGCTGCGCATTGGTGATCTGCCCAGTGGGCCGCTGGACAGCATCGCCGACGTAGCCGGTGTGCAGGTCGGCCACTGCACCCTGGCCCAGGGCGGCATACAAACCGGCGTGACCGTGTTGCGCACCCATGGCCAAGACCCGTTCATGCACAAGACGCCGGCCGGGCTGGCGGTGATCAACGGCTTCGGTAAAAGCATGGGGCTGCTGCAAGTGCAGGAGCTGGGTGCGCTGGAGTCGCCCATTGCCCTGACGAATACCTTTGCCGTGGGCCGCGTGGCTACGGCGATCACTCGGCTGGCGGTGGCGGATAACCCTGGCATTGGTCGCGGCCTGCCCACGGTGAACCCGTTGGTGCTGGAGTGCAATGACGGGTATCTGAACGATTTGCAGGCTTTTGCTGTGGACGAGGCGCATTTTTTGCAAGCCTATGCGGCATGCAGCACGCAGTTCGCCCAGGGGGCGGTGGGTGCGGGTCGGGGCATGAGCTGTTTTGAACTCAAGGGCGGTATAGGCTCGGCCTCGCGCATCGCCGCGACGACCGCCGGGCCGTTTGCCGTGGGCGCCTTGGTGCTGGCTAATTTTGGCCGGCTGGAGGCCTTGACCCTGGCTGGGCGCCGCATCGGCCCGCTGCTGGTGCAGCGCCTGAAAGCCGGCCCGGCAGTACCCGAGTTGGGCTCCATCATCATGTTGCTGGCGTCGGATGCGCCTTTGGATGCGCGCCAACTGCGGCGGCTGGCGGTGCGCGCCAGTGCCGGCTTGGCCCGCACGGGCTCGGACTTCGGCCATGGCAGCGGTGATATCGCGCTGGCTTTTTCTACGGCTTATACCGTGCCGCAGCAGGATGTGGGGCATTTGCGCGCCCAGCCCTTGCTGCACGAGAGTTCAATGGATGCCTTGTTCGAGGCTGCAGCCCAGGCGACCGAGCAGGCCATCGTGCACGCGCTTTTTGAAGCAAAAACCGTGCTGGGGCACGAAGGACGTGCGCGAGCAGCTATCAGAGATATAGCGCCCGACTGGCGGGCGCTGGTCTCCCACTAGGATGTGTAGACCATGAGAATTTTGATTTCAGTAGATATCGAGGGCGTGGCCGGCGTATTCCACGCCGAGCAGACCCGTGCCGGCAATACCGAGTACGAGCGGGCTCGCCGTTTGATGACCGAGGAGGCAAATGCGGCGATACGCGGCGCTTTTGCGGGCGGCGCGACCACGGTGCTGGTGAACGATTCGCACGGCGGCTTCCGCAACCTGCTGCCCGACCTATTGGACCCGCGCGCCCAGGTGGTGCTGGGCAAGCCGCGCGTGCTGGGCATGATGGGGGGGCTGGAGCAGGGCTGCGACGGCGTGTTCATGGTGGGCTATCACGCGCGTTCGCAAAGCCGCGGTGTGTTGGCGCACACCATCAACAGCTTTGCGTTTGCGCGCGTCTGGCTGCAGGGCCAGGAGCTGGGCGAGGCTGGCCTGTACGGTGCGCTTGCGGCTGAGCAGGGTGTGCCCGTGCTGCTGGCCAGCGGTGACGACGTGTTCAAGGCCGAGACCGAGCCGCTGTTTCCGGGCGCACGCTTTGTGGTGACCAAAACCGCCCAGGGGCACGCAAGTGGAGTGTCCTTGTCGCCGTCGGCGGCCTGCGGGGCCATCGAGACGGCGGCGCGCGAAGCGGTGGCCGATGTACATATACCGCCTGTGCGCACAGTGGACGCTCCGGTGCAGTGCCGTTTGCAGACCCAGGGCCCGGGCCTGGCCGACCTGTTTGCCGTTTTGCCCGGTATCGAGCGGGTGGATGGCGTCACTCTCGAGTTCACCGGCCCCAGTGTGCAGCATGTGGTGCGCACGCTGAACAGCTTGTCGGCCATGTCGGCCATGCTGCGTTAGACGGGAGTGGAGGGGGGTAACTGGCGGATGCTGTCGATGGCGCTCTGTAGGTCTTGTACGGCACGCTCGCGGCTCTCTGCGTCGAGCTTTTCCAGGTCTACAGCCAAGCGCAGCCCGGGATAACGCTGGTGCAGTGCGTCCGCTGCACTTTGTGTCGGGGCTATGTCACGCAATACAAAGCAGCGGATTTCATGCGAAATGCCCTTTGCTGCGATCGGTTCGCGTTCTTCGGCCTCAAATTCGTCTTTCACCAGCGCATAGGTTTCGTACGACAGCATGACGTTGTCTGGCTCGCCGTTTTGTTCCAGGCGGGCGGCGAGGTTGACTTCGTTACCTATGACGGTGTAGTCCATGCGTTGTTCGCTGCCGAAGTTGCCCACGTGGCAAAAGCCGGTGTTAATGCCAATGCGCACTTGGAACGGGTGGCTGTAGCCCTTGTCGCGCCAGATGTCGCGCAGCGCATGCATGCGCCGCTGCATGGCAACCGCCATGCGCACACACTGTAAGGCGTCTTCCTGTACGCCACGGGTCTCGGGGTCGCCGAAAAAGATCAGCATCGCATCGCCCACGAATTTGTCGATGGTGGCGCCATGCTCCAGCGCAATCTTCGACATTTCCGAGAAATAGCTGTTCAGAAAGTAAGTCAGGTCCTCAGGCTGCATGCCTTCGGCAGTTTGGGTGAAGTCCTTGATGTCCGAAAAGAAGATGGTCAGCTTCTTGCGCACCGCCTGGATGGACACATCTTGGGCACCCTCAAAAATCGATTTGTAGACCTGGGGCGACAGGTAGCGAGACAGCTTCTGTGACAGTGAATGCAGCATGGCCGTACGCACATTCAGTGCAATATGGTTGTGCACGCGGGCCAGCAGGATGGGCGGGCAGATGGGCTTGGTGATGTAGTCCACCGCACCCAGCTCGAAGCCTTTTTCTTCGGCCTCGTCATCCGACTTGGCCGTGAGAAATATCACCGGTATGTTGCGCGTGGCCGGGTTGGCCTTGAGCCGGCGGCATACCTCGTAGCCGTCGATCTGGGGCATCATGATGTCCAGCAGTATCAGGTCTGGTGGTGTGTTCGAGGCGGCGATGGCCAGGCCTTTTTCGCCATGGTTCACTACCTTCACCCGGTAGCTGTCCTTTAGCAATGCGGCCATCAGGGTGAGGTTGTCCGCGGTGTCGTCTATGACCAGCACGGTTGGCTTTTCAGTGAATCCCAATATGTTCATGGAGCGTTTTCTAGAAAACCACTGTCTGTCGAATTGTTTGTGTAAACATGGCTGCGCGGAAGAATCGTACATCGTGTGTAAATCGCATTGCTACCTGCACGGTACCATCGTGCTCCGAAACATGGAGATAGCGTATGAAATGGGAAGGCAACCGCGAGTCCGATAACGTGGAAGACCGCCGCGACGCCGGCGATGGCGGTTCCGGCGGTGGCATGCTGGGCGGCCGCAGCATTGGTATTGGCACGATTGTGATTGCCTTGCTGGGCGGCTGGGTCCTGGGGGTGAATCCCTTGACCATCTTGGGGCTGCTCAGTGGCGGTGGTACACCGTCTGGCCAAGTGCAGCAGGTGCCAGCCCACCGCCCACCCAAGGACGACCAGATGGCTAAGTTCGTATCCGTGGTGCTGGCCGATACCGAGGACGTCTGGACCGAGGTCTTCAGTAAGAACGGCAACCACTACATTGCGCCCAAGCTGGTGCTGTTCCGCAACGCAACGCCTACGGCCTGCGGCAAGGGGCAGACGGCCATGGGGCCGTTTTACTGCCCGGGCGACCAAAAGGTGTATATCGATCTGGCTTTCTATGAAACTCTGCGCACCCGTCTGGGCGCTCCGGGGGAGTTTGCCCAGGCCTATGTGATCGCCCACGAAGTGGGGCACCACGTGCAAAACCTGCTGGGCATCAGCGAAAAGATGGACCAGGCGCGTGGCAAAGTTAGCCAAGTCCAATACAACGCCCTGAGCGTGCGCCTGGAATTGCAAGCCGATTGTTTTGCTGGTGTATGGGCCCACCACGCGCGGGATGCCCGCAAAATGCTGGAAGACGGAGATATCGAGTCGGCGATGAATGCTGCATCCAAGATCGGTGACGACGCTCTGCAGCGCGCCAATGGGGGCGAAGTGGTGCCAGATAGCTTCACCCATGGCACCAGTGCCCAACGCCAGCGGTGGTTCAGCACGGGTTTACAGACCGGCGCAGTGAAGTCCTGCGATACCTTCAGTGTCCGCCAGTTGTGATGTTTGACGGCCTTTGGTAGCCCCGGTGCAGGCCTGTTGTGCGTTACGCGCTATAATTTGAAGGCTTTGCATCCTGCAAGGCGCACGTTGGCTGAAATTCCATCTACCAACGCAAGTTAAACACAACGGATATATACATGATCGCATCCTCTATCAAGGCCGAAGTTGTCAAGGCCAACGCACGTAGCGCAACGGACACCGGCAGCCCAGAAGTGCAAGTTGCACTGCTGACCGCTCGCATCAACGAACTGACCCCTCACTTCAAGACCCACGCCAAGGACCACCATGGTCGTCGCGGTCTGCTGCGTATGGTGAGCCGTCGCCGCAAGCTGTTGGATTACCTGAACGCCAAGGACCATGACCGTTACGCAGCTTTGATTGCTAAGCTCGGTCTGCGTAAGTAAGTCGGATACCCAATGCATAAGCGCCTGAGTTAGTTCACTAGCTCAGGCGTTTTTGTTTGTTTTTGCCCCCAGAGTCCAACCGCAGAGTACGCGCTGTGTCATTCCATAAGAGCCATGTAGCTGGTTGTTATGGAATGGCATCGTATAGCTGAGGTTCTCTGGCCTTTTCAGCCCGGGTTGGGTTGTTGTCACAAGCCGGCCTTGCAAACGGCCGCGATCCAAGGATAGACCCCTCGGGTTCTGTTTTTCTTCCAGGAGACCAAAGATGACCATGTTCAAAAAAGTAACTAAGACCTTCCAATGGGGTAGCCATACCGTCACCATGGAAACAGGCGAAATCGCTCGCCAATCCAGCGGCGCCGTGCTGCTGGATATGGATGGCACCGTGGTGTTGGCCACGGTGGTTGCCAAAACTGAAGGCAAAGCCGGCCAGGATTTCTTCCCACTGACAGTGGATTACCTGGAAAAGACCTACGCTGCGGGCAAGATCCCTGGCAGCTTTTTCAAGCGCGAAGGCCGCCCCAGTGAGTTCGAAACCCTGACCAGCCGCCTGATCGACCGTCCGATCCGCCCGCTGTTTCCTGAAGGTTTCTTCAACGAAGTGCACGTGGTCGTGCACACACTGTCGTTGAATCCTGAAGTGGATGCTGATATTGCTGCCTTGATCGCTACCAGCGCGGCTTTGTCCGTCAGTGGTGTGCCATTCAGCGGCCCGATTGGTGCGGCCCGCGTGGGTTACGTCAACGGCGAATATGTGCTGAACCCAGGTCAGACGGCTCGTAAAGACTCCATCATGGATCTGGTCGTGGCGGGCACCGAAGCTGCTGTGCTGATGGTGGAATCCGAAGCCATGCAACTCAGCGAAGAAATCATGCTGGGCGCTGTGGTGTTTGGCCATGAGCAGGGCAATATCGCCATCAACGCCATCCATGAACTGGTGCGTGACGCTGGCAAGCCTGTGTGGGACTGGAAGGCACCTGCCAAGGATGAGCCGCTGATCGCCAAGGTCGGCGCATTGGCCGGTGACAAGCTGAACGCTGCCTACCAAATCCGTAACAAACAAGCTCGTACCCAGGCCTGCCGCGCTGCGTACGCCGAAGTCATGGCCGCCTTGAAGGCCGATGGCGCGGCTTTCGACAGCGTTGCTGTGGAAGGTATGCTGTTCGATATCGAAGCCAAGATCGTGCGTAGCCAGATTCTGGCTGGCGAGCCCCGCATCGATGGCCGTGACACGCGTACCGTGCGTGCGATTGAAATTCGCAACAGCGTGTTGCCCCGCACCCATGGCTCGGCCTTGTTCACTCGCGGTGAAACCCAGGCGTTGGTCGTCACCACGCTGGGCACTGAGCGCGACGCACAGCGTATCGATGCTTTGGCCGGTGAGTACGAAGACCGCTTCATGTTGCACTACAACATGCCTCCGTTTGCCACCGGCGAAACCGGTCGCGTGGGCACGCCGAAACGCCGCGAAATCGGCCACGGCCGTCTGGCCAAGCGCGCTCTGGTCGCTGTGCTTCCGAGCAAGGAAGACTTCCCCTACACCATGCGCGTGGTGTCGGAAATCACCGAATCGAACGGTTCGTCGTCGATGGCTTCGGTCTGCGGCGGCTGCCTGTCGCTGATGGACGCTGGCGTGCCGATGAAAGCCCACGTGGCCGGTATTGCCATGGGCCTGATCAAGGACGGCAACCGTTTCGCCGTGCTGACCGATATTTTGGGTGATGAAGATCACCTGGGCGATATGGACTTCAAGGTGGCCGGTACCACCAACGGTATTACCGCGCTGCAGATGGACATCAAGATCCAGGGCATCACCAAGGAAATCATGCAGGTCGCGCTGGCGCAAGCCAAGGAGGCTCGCCTGCACATCCTGGGCAAGATGATGGATGCGATGTCGGAAGCCAAGACCGAAGTCTCGACTTTCGCGCCGCGTCTGTTCACCATGAAGATCAATCCGGAAAAAATCCGTGACGTGATCGGTAAGGGCGGTGCGGTGATCCGTGCGCTGACCGAAGAAACCGGCACCCAGATCAACATCGAAGAAGACGGCACCATCACCATCGCTTCCAGTGATCCAGCCAAGGCCGAAGAAGCCAAGCGCCGCATCGAGCAGATCACGGCCGAAGTCGAAATCGGCAAGGTTTACGAAGGTCCGATCACCAAGATTTTGGACTTTGGTGCGCTGGTTAATTTGCTGCCTGGCAAGGATGGTTTGCTGCACATCAGCCAGATCGCCCACGAGCGTGTGGAAAAGGTGTCTGACTATCTGACCGAAGGCCAGATCATCAAGGTTAAGGTGATGGAAACGGATGAAAAAGGCCGCATCAAATTGTCCATGAAGGCCTTGTTGGACCGTCCGGCGCCAGCTGCTTATAACCAAGAACCCCAGCACTGATCTGGTGTGTGGTGGTCGCGTTCCAATGCGGCCACCTGCCGGAGGTGGGGCCTTCCCTGTATTAACGCCGTGATGAAGGCTGTCGAGATCCAAGCCTATGGTTCACCTGACGTTTTGCGTCTGGTGGATCGGCCTGTGCCCGTCCCCAAGGCGGGTGAGTTGCTGATTCGTGTAGCTGCCAGTGGCGTCAACCGACCAGATGTATTGCAGCGCACAGGCCATTACCCTGTACCGGACGGTGCTTCGGATATCCCGGGCCTGGAGGTCGCTGGCGTCGTGGAGGCGGGTGACCTGCTGGCTATGGCCGAGGCGGGCTTTGCTGTTGGTGATCGGGTCTGTGCTTTGGTCGCTGGCGGCGGTTATGCGGAGATGTGTGTGGCGCCCATTGCCCAATGTCTGCCGGTTCCTGCTGGATGGACTGATGTCGAGGCAGCCTCATTGCCTGAAACGTTTTTTACCGTTTGGAGCAATATTTTCGACAGAGCTCGTTTGCAAAAAGGTGAGGTCTTGCTGGTACAGGGCGGTAGCAGTGGCATTGGTGTAACGGCCATCCAGCTGGCTAAGGCCATGGGGGCCACGGTTGTTGTGACGGCGGGGAGTGCTGAGAAATGTGCTGCTTGTCTGGCGCTGGGGGCTGACCATGCGATCAACTACAAAACCCATGATTTCGTCGAGGAGATCCAAAGGATATTTGGTGGCGCTGGTGTAGACGTGGTGTTGGACATGGTTGCCGGAGGTTATGTAGCGCGCGAAATCCAGTGCTTGGCCGAAGATGGTCGTTTGGTGATTATTGCGGTCCAGGGCGGGGTCAAGAGTGAGTTCAACGCGGGGCTGGTGTTGCGTAAGCGTTTGACCATCACCGGTTCGACCTTGCGTCCCCGTTCCGCGGTCTTCAAGGCAGAAATTGCAGCCGCATTGAAGAGTTGTGTATGGCCTCTGTTGGAGGTTGGGGCGATCAAGCCGGTGGTTCATAAGGTGTTTGCTGCTGTTGGTGACAAGGCGGGATGGACTGGGGCGGCTCAGGCGCACACCTTGATGGAGTCGAACCAGCATGTTGGGAAAATCATTTTGACTTGGTAGTTTTATGAAGAAAAAACTGATTGTTGGTAACTGGAAAATGAACGGTAGCCTGGCTGCTAACCAGGCACTGTTGGAAGGATTGACTGCAGGTGTGGCTGCGTCGACTTGTGGGGTCGCGGTTTGCGTCCCCGCGCCATATTGGTCTCAGGCGCAGACCTTGCTTGCATCTAGTGCTATTTTTTTGGGAGCGCAGGATGTTTCCCAGCATGCGTCAGGTGCTTACACCGGCGAGCTGTCACCCGCTATGCTCAAGGAGTTTGGCGTGCGTTACGCCATCGTTGGTCATTCGGAGCGCCGTCAATACCATGGAGAAACAGACGAGGTAGTTGCGGCAAAAACCCAGTGCGCACTAGCCAATGGTGTTACGCCGATCGTATGTGTGGGTGAAACCCTGGCTGAGCGTGAAGCGGGTAAAACCGAAGAGGTTGTGAAGCGCCAGCTTGCGGCTGTGATCCATGCCAATGGCCATTGCATTAGCGAAATTGTGCTGGCCTATGAGCCTGTATGGGCTATCGGTACCGGCAAGACCGCTACGCCAGAGCAGGCTCAGCAAGTGCATGCGTTGTTGCGTGCTCAGCTTCGGGCGGCTAGCAGCCATGCCGATCTCATCCCTATTCTGTATGGCGGCAGCATGAATGCTGCCAATGCGGCGAATTTGCTGTCCCAGGCGGATATCGATGGTGGCTTGGTGGGCGGTGCCTCGCTCAAAGTTGCTGATTTTCTGACTATCGTTGCAGCTGCTCAATAGTTAATCAATATTAATAGCTTAGATTTAGGAGTTCCAAATGAATTTTTTATTGACCCTTCTGTTGGCGGTACAGATGCTGGCGGCGGTTGGCATGATTGGTCTGATCCTGGTTCAGCATGGCAAGGGCGCTGATATGGGTGCGGCTTTTGGTAGCGGTAGTTCTGGCAGTCTCTTTGGTGCCAGCGGAAGCGCCAATTTCCTCTCTCGCACTACAGGCATTTTGGCTGCGGTGTTTTTTGCGTGTACCTTGGCTCTGGCGTATTTCAATGGTGCGCGTCCCGTGAGTTCGGGTAGTGTTTTGGATCGCCCGGCTGCCGGCGCCGCTGCGCCCGATGCGGCTGCTTCTGGTGTTGCTGCTGGAGCAAAAAATGAGCCTGCTGCAGCTGTTGTGCCGAGCTCTGGTGCCGGTCAAATTCCGACGAAATAATCTGTGTTGAATTTACCGAGTGCACTCTGAAATGGAGGGGTGTTTCGGGTAAACTCTATTGCTGTACTGAAAGCCAAAAGCCGCAAGGCTCCTCATGCCATCTGTACAGAGAAACCGCCGTCGTGGTGAAATTGGTAGACACGCTATCTTGAGGGGGTAGTGGCGAAAGCTGTGCGAGTTCGAGTCTCGCCGACGGCACCAACAAAAAGGCCTGTCAAGCCAGCAAGGTTTGACAGGTTTTAGCGGTGATAGAAATTTCAAGATGAACCTCGACCAATACCTCCCAGTCCTTTTGTTCATCTTGGTTGGAGTGGGGGTCGGTGTAGCGCCCCAAGTGCTTGGTCATATCTTTGGGCCCAATCGTCCTGATGGGGCTAAGAACTCCCCTTACGAATGCGGCTTTGAGGCTTTCGAGGACGCGCGCATGAAGTTCGATGTGCGCTATTACCTCGTTGCCATTCTTTTCATATTGTTCGATCTGGAAATTGCCTTTCTGTTTCCTTGGGCGGTAGCGCTGAAGGAGGTCGGTGTGGTTGGTTTTTGGGCCGTCATAATTTTTCTGGGCATTCTGGTCGTTGGCTTTGTCTACGAGTGGAAAAAAGGCGCCCTGGATTGGGAGTAATAAGATGATTGAAGGTGTCATGAAAGAAGGGTTCGTCACCACGTCTTATGACTCGGTGGTGAACTGGGCTAAGACGGGGTCGCTATGGCCGATGACGTTCGGTTTGGCTTGCTGTGCTGTCGAAATGATGCATGCGGGTGCGGCGCGATACGACTTGGATCGATTCGGTATGTTGTTCCGCCCCAGCCCGCGTCAAAGCGATTTGATGATTGTTGCAGGCACGTTGTGCAACAAGATGGCGCCGGCCCTGCGCAAGGTCTATGACCAGATGCCGGAGCCGCGCTGGGTTCTTTCCATGGGCTCATGCGCCAATGGCGGTGGTTACTACCACTATAGTTATTCGGTAGTGCGTGGTTGTGATCGCATTGTGCCTGTCGATGTCTATGTGCCTGGTTGTCCGCCCACCGCTGAAGCCTTGTTGTACGGTGTGATTCAGTTGCAACAAAAGATTCGGCGCACCAATACGATTGCGAGGGCTTGAGATGACTGCATACGCTGTTCAGCCCCAGGCGCTTAAAGAAATTATTGAAAATGTGCTCGGTGACCGAGCACGCCAGATAACCATTGCGTTGGGCGAGGTTGAGGTGGTCGTGGCGCCAGCCGACTACGCGGCGGTGGCGCTGCTGCTGCGTGACGCACCAGGTTGCAAGTTCGAGCAACTGATGGATCTGTGTGGATTGGATTACTCTTCATTTCGTGATGGCGAGTATGACGGTCCACGGTATGGCGTTGTGTTGCAACTTCTATCGGTTAGTTTGAACCAGCGTTTGCGACTGAAGGTGTTTTGCGCCGACGATGATTTCCCTTTGGTGGATTCTGTTGATGCAGTCTGGAATTCAGCCAACTGGTTTGAGCGCGAGGCATTTGATCTTTTTGGCATTCTCTTTGAGGGGCACAACGATTTGCGTCGGATCCTTACGGACTATGGCTTTATCGGTCACCCTTTCCGCAAAGACTTTCCAACTTCGGGGCATGTCGAAATGCGCTACGACCCGGAACAGAAACGTGTTGTCTATCAAACGGTTTCTATCGAGCCGCGGGAAATTACCCCGCGCATCATCCGGGAAGACAACTATGGTGGCTTGCACTAAGCGCAGGATAGCTCATGGCTGAAATCAAGAATTACACGCTCAATTTTGGGCCCCAACATCCGGCCGCGCACGGCGTTTTACGTTTGGTTTTGGAGTTGGATGGCGAGGTTATCCAGCGCGCGGACCCGCATATCGGTTTGTTGCACCGCGCCACTGAAAAGTTGGCCGAATCCAAGACTTTTATCCAGTCGCTGCCCTATATGGACCGTCTTGACTATGTGTCAATGATGGCGAATGAGCAGGCTTACTGTCTTGCCATCGAAAAAATGATGGGCATTGATGTGCCGCTGCGTGCGCAATACATCCGCGTGATGTTTGCGGAGATCACCCGTTTATTGAACCATCTGCTGTGGTTGGGTGCGCACGGCCTAGACTGTGGAGCGATGAACGTACTGATCTATTGCTTCCGCGAGCGTGAAGATCTGTTTGATATGTACGAGGCGGTGAGTGGTGCGCGTATGCATGCGGCTTACTTCCGTCCAGGCGGTGTGTACCGTGATCTGCCGGACACCATGCCGCAATACAAGGCCAGTCGCATCAAAAATGCGAAGACCATGGCAAAGTTGAATGAAAATCGCCAGGGCAGTTTGCTCGATTTCATTGACGATTTTTGCACCAGATTCCCAAAGTGCGTTGATGAATACGAAACCTTGCTGACGGAAAATCGTATCTGGAAGCAGCGTACGGTTGGCATTGCGGTGGTGACTCCCGAGCGTGCTCTAAACCTAGGTTTCTCGGGCGCAATGCTGAGAGGCTCCGGTGTTGCATGGGACTTGCGTAAAAAGCAGCCTTACGATGCTTATGACAAGGTCGAGTTTGATATTCCTGTTGGTAAGACGGGGGATTGTTATGACCGTTACCTGGTTCGAGTCCAGGAAATGCGCGAATCAAACCGGATCATCAAGCAGTGCGTAGATTGGTTACGTGTGAATCCTGGTCCGGTTATTACCGACAACCACAAAGTTGCTGCGCCTGCACGTGAGTCTATGAAGGCGAATATGGAGGAGTTGATCCACCATTTCAAACTTTTCACGGAAGGTTTCCACGTACCGATGGGTGAGGCGTATGCCGCCGTGGAGCACCCTAAGGGTGAGTTCGGTATTTACTTGGTTAGCGATGGTGCCAACAAGCCTTATCGGCTGAAGATTCGTGCACCCGGTTTTGCGCACTTGGCTGCAATGGATGAGTTGTCTCGCGGGCACATGATTGCCGATGCTGTTGCTGTGATCGGCACGATGGACATTGTGTTCGGCGAAATTGACAGGTGATGCACACATGATTTCTGAAGCAACAAAATCCCGTTTCGCCCGCGAAGTGGCGAAGTTTCCGTCTGACCAAAAGCAATCCGCTGTAATGGCTTGCCTTTCTATTGTTCAGCAAGAGCTTGGCTATGTAAGCGCTGAAAGTGAGAAGGTCGTGGCCGAATATCTGGATATGCCGCAGATTGCCGTGCATGAAGTGACGACCTTCTACAACATGTACAACCAAGCGCCGACAGGCCGCTTCAAGCTCAACGTGTGCACCAATTTGCCCTGTCAGTTGCGAGATGGTGCCAAGGCATTGAAGCATCTTGAGCACAAGTTGGGTATTGCCATGAATGAAACAACCCCTGACGGTTTGTTTACTTTGCAGCAAAGTGAGTGTCTGGGCGCGTGTGCAGATTCTCCGGTCATGTTGGTGAACGACCGTACCATGTGCAGCTTTATGAGCAACGATAAGTTGGATCAGTTGGTGGATGGATTGCGTGCATCCAGTGTGCTGCCAGTGGAGGCTAAGTAATGTCTGCTGAACAAATCCTTTCTCAGTTCAAGGCTACAGGTGTTCAGACCTGTTTCCATGATCGGCATATTAATCCCCAGATTTTTGCAAATCTGGATGGTAGTAATTGGCGTTTGAAGGACTATGAAGCCCGCGGTGGATACCAGGCGTTGCGCAAGATTTTGGGAAAAGACGGTGGTGAAGGTCTGACCCAGGATCAGGTGATTGCGACAGTCAAGGAATCCGCGTTACGTGGCCGAGGTGGAGCAGGTTTCCCTACGGGGTTGAAGTGGAGCTTCATGCCACGTCAATTTCCGGGGCAGAAATACCTGGTGTGCAACTCAGACGAGGGTGAGCCTGGGACCTGCAAAGACCGCGACATCATGCAATATAACCCGCATATCGTGATCGAAGGTATGGCGATTGCTGCGTATGCAATGGGGATCTCTGTTGGGTACAACTATATCCACGGTGAAATTTTTGGAACCTATGAGCGCTTCGAAGAGGCGCTTGAAGAGGCGCGCAGTGCGGGGCTTTTAGGCAACAATATTTTGGGAAGTAACTACACTTTCCAACTGCATGCTTCACATGGCTTCGGTGCCTATATCTGCGGAGAAGAAACAGCGTTACTGGAGTCCTTGGAAGGTAAGAAGGGGCAACCGCGTTTCAAACCTCCATTCCCTGCAAGTTTTGGCTTGTATGGAAAGCCCACGACCATCAACAATACAGAAACCTTTGCTGCCGTTCCCTGGATCATCCGCAATGGTGGTCAAGCCTATTTGGAATGCGGTAAGTCTAACAATGGCGGCACAAAGATCTACTCTGTGAGTGGCGATGTAGAGCGTCCTGGCAATTACGAAATTCCAATGGGAACGCCATTTTCCAAATTGCTGGAATTGGCGGGCGGCGTTCGCAAAGGCCGTAGTTTGAAGGCCGTAATTCCTGGAGGGTCTTCTGCGCCTGTGCTACCTGCAGACATCATGATGCAGTGCACCATGGACTATGACTCCATTGCCAAAGCAGGTTCGATGCTGGGTTCTGGCGCCGTGATTGTGATGGATGACTCTCGCAGTATGGTGGAAAGCTTGCTGCGCTTGTCATACTTCTATTCGCATGAGTCCTGCGGTCAGTGCACGCCGTGCCGGGAAGGTACGGGATGGATGTGGCGTGTGATCGACCGCATATGGCGAGGGGAGGGCAGGGCGACCGACTTAGACCTGCTGAACTCGGTGGCCGACAACATCCAAGGTCGCACGATCTGTGCGCTGGGTGATGCTGCTGCCATGCCCGTGCGGGCTATGATCAAGCATTTCCGCCCAGAGTTCGAGGCGTTGATCCAAAACAAGAATCCACAGGCTGCGGCGCACGCCTGATCAAGGGAAAGTACATGGTAGAAATCGAGCTCGACGGCAAAAAGGTGGAAATCGTCGAAGGCAGCATGGTTATGCATGCTGCTGAAAAGGCGGGAACCTATATTCCGCATTTTTGTTATCACAAGAAGTTAAGTATTGCGGCCAACTGCCGTATGTGCTTGGTGGATGTGGAAAAGGCTCCCAAGCCCATGCCTGCATGTGCTACGCCTGTCACACAAGGAATGATTGTTCGCACCAAGAGCGACAAGGCAATTAAGGCCCAGCAGTCCGTGATGGAGTTTTTGCTGATCAACCATCCTTTGGATTGTCCTATTTGCGATCAGGGTGGTGAATGCCAACTGCAGGATTTGGCTGTGGGTTATGGCGGCTCTTCTTCTCGTTACGAGGAAGAAAAACGGGTTGTCTTCCACAAGGATGTGGGTCCTTTGATCTCTATGGAGGAGATGAGCCGTTGCATACATTGCACGCGTTGCGTGCGCTTTGGCCAAGAGGTTGCAGGTGTGATGGAGCTTGGAATGATCCACCGGGGTGAGCACTCCGAGATCACGACAGTGCTGGGCGAGACTGTGGATTCAGAGTTGTCGGGCAATATGATCGATATTTGCCCTGTCGGTGCGTTGACCAGCAAGCCCTTCCGTTACAGCGCTCGTACCTGGGAGTTGTCACGCCGCAAATCAGTAAGCCCGCATGACTCTACGGGCGCAAATCTTGTTGTGCAAGTTAAAAACAATAAGGTTATGCGTGTTGTGCCGCTGGAAAACGAAGCGGTAAATGAATGCTGGATTGCTGATCGCGATCGTTTCTCCTATGAGGCATTGAATAGTACCGAGCGTCTTACTGCGCCTATGCTGAAGCAGGGCGGGGAGTGGAAGTCGGTAGATTGGCAAACCGCACTTGAATATGTTGCTAATGGCCTGCAGCAGATCAAGGAACAGCACGGCGCTGCATCCATTGGTGCTTTGGTGAGCCCGCACAGTACTCTTGAGGAACTGGTTCTTGCTGGTGCGTTGGTACGCGGTTTGGGTAGTGAAAATATTGACTATCGCATGCGTAATGCTGAGTTTGCTCCAAACGAAGGTGTACGTTATCTGGGCACTTCCATTGCAAGTCTGAGTCAGTTGCAACGTGTCCTGGTGGTGGGATCCAATCTGCGCAAGGATCATCCCTTATTTGCACAACGCATTCGCCAGGCGGCGCGCAAAGGTTGTGCTGTGAGTGCTATAAATTCTGAAGTTGAGTTGGCTCAGCCCGACGCGTGGGCCATGCCTTTGGCTTATTCCACGCTGGTGCCAGTTGCGCAATGGGTTCAGGTTCTGGCTGATGTTGCTGTAGCAATTGCATCGGAAAAGGGTGTTGCTCCGCCTGCAAAGGGTGAGGCAACCGCGGTTGCGATTGCAATTGCCAAGTCTCTGTTGGGGGGGGATAGAAAAGCCGTGTTGCTGGGTAATGCTGCAGCACATCACGCCAAGGCTTCCAGTATTCTTGCTTTGGCAAATTGGATTGCTGAGCAAACTGGTGCTTCTATTGGTTATCTGACGGAAGCAGCAAATACCGTGGGTGCGCAATTGGTCAATGCACTTCCTGGGCAAGGCGGATTGAACGCTCAGATCATGCTGAATGGTGCTTTGAAGGCGGTTCTGCTTTTGAATACGGAGCCAGAGTTTGATTCTGCAGCTGGTGCTAATGCAGCATCGGCTCTGGCTAAAGCTGAAATGGTGGTTACGTTAAGTCCTTTCAAGGCCAACTTAGCGTTCAGCGATGTGCTTTTGCCTATTGCGCCATTTTCTGAGACAGCAGGTACTTTTGTGAATGCCGAAGGCCGTATCCAAGGTTTTCATGCGGTGGTTCGGCCGTTGGCTGAAACTCGACCAGGATGGAAGGTTTTGCGTGTATTGGCGAACCTGTTGAAGGTTCCTGGTTTTGACTTCGAGTCATCACAGGATGTCTTGGCGACAACGGGTTTGCTTGGTGCTGCAAGTGTTTCTGTCGATATGCTGAGCAATAAAACCCAGGCAAACGTGGATCTGAGTTCTGCAAATGTAGCTACGCCGACCGTTGCAAGCCTTTACCAATTAGACGGTATTGTGCGCCGCGCTACGTCATTGCAGCTTACTGCGGATGCTCGTCGTGCATCCAGCGTGAATGAGGTGACGGCATGATCGATTCGATATTCGGTTTTGGCCAGGGGCTGGTTGCTGCGAACTGGTGGGCTGCTGGTGCATGGCCTGTTATCTGGACGCTTATCAAGATCGTTGCGGTGTTGCTGCCGTTGATGGGATGTGTGGCTTACCTTACTTTGTGGGAACGTAAGGCAATCGGCTGGACCCAAATTCGTATTGGTCCTAATCGCGTCGGTCCTCTGGGGTTACTGCAACCTATTGCAGATGCACTGAAGCTGCTCACCAAAGAAATTATTCTTCCCTCGGTAGCAAATAAGGGGCTGTTTTTCTTGGGTCCGATTATGACGATCATGCCAGCCTTGGCTGCTTGGGCGGTGGTCCCATTCGGTCCTGAAGTTGCGCTGTCCAATATCAATGCAGGTTTACTGTTTTTGATGGCAATTACATCTTTGGAGGTGTATGGCGTCATTATTGCCGGCTGGGCATCCAATTCCAAGTATGCTTTTTTAGGCGCACTACGTGCTTCTGCGCAGATGGTGAGCTATGAAATCGCTATGGGTTTCTGTTTCGTAATTGTGTTGATGGTATCTGGCAGCTTGAATATGACCGACATTGTGTTGGGGCAGGCTAAGGGTATGTTTGCAGACAAGGGCCTGACATTCCTCTCATGGAATTGGCTGCCTTTGTTACCGGTGTTTGTTGTGTATTTCATTTCCGGTTTGGCTGAGACAAATCGACATCCTTTTGACGTGGTTGAGGGAGAGTCTGAAATTGTTGCAGGCCATATGGTGGAGTACTCTGGGATGAGCTTTGCCATGTTCTTCTTGGCCGAGTACGCCAATATGTGGCTGGTTTCTATCTTGACCGTAATCATGTTTTTGGGGGGATGGCTCTCTCCGATTGACGGCGCGTTGTTCAATCTTATTCCAGGCTGGATTTGGTTGGGCATCAAGACATTTGCTGTCGTCACTATGTTTCTATGGGTACGTGCCAGCTTCCCACGGTTTCGTTATGACCAAATCATGCGCCTAGGTTGGAAGATTTTCATACCAATTACCTTGGTGTGGCTGGTTGTTGTGGGTGCGTGGATGCAAACGTCGTTAAATATCTGGAAGTAAAGAGAGTCATTCATGTCTTCTACATTGGCTTCTCCCGCCTTTTCACTGAAAGATTTCCTTTCCAGTTTTATGCTGGTGGAGCTTTTCAAAGGTTTGGCGCTTACAGGAAAGCACGCGTTCCGGCGCAAGATTACTGTGCAATTCCCAGAGGAAAAGACGCCCATATCGCCGCGCTTTCGCGGTCTGCACGCTTTGCGTCGTTACGAAAATGGTGAAGAGCGTTGTATTGCCTGCAAACTTTGCGAAGCCGTGTGTCCAGCAATGGCTATCACGATTGAGTCTGATGTGCGTGCTGATGGTTCGCGTCGTACCAGCCGCTATGACATTGATCTGACCAAATGTATTTTTTGTGGCTTTTGTGAAGAGAGCTGCCCCGTCGATTCAATCGTGGAAACCCATGTTTTTGAGTATCACGGTGAAAAGCGTGGTGATCTCTATTTCACCAAAGATATGTTGCTGGCCGTTGGTGATCGGTATGAGAAGGAAATTGCAGCTGCCCGTGCTGCAGATGCCAAATACCGTTGATATCCTCTGATCGCAATCCTTTTGATCCTATAAAACAAGAATCGATCCATGGACGTTAAGACTGGCCTTTTTTACTTTTTCTCAGCGGTGTTGTTGTTCGCTGGGTTTCGCGTCATTACATCGCGCAACCCTGTATACGCAGCGCTTTACCTCGTATTGGCGTTTTTCCAGGCTGCGGCGATTTGGATTTTGCTCAAGGCTGAGTTTCTAGCCATAGCCTTGGTACTGGTCTATGTCGGCGCCGTGATGGTGCTGTTTCTCTTTGTCGTGATGATGTTGGATATCAATATCGATTCCATGCGACAAGGCTTTTGGAAACATTTCCCATTTGCTGCCGCTATTGGCGCTTTGATCGCTTTGGAGATGGCAGCCGTGCTGATGGGTGGATTCCGTCTAACGGAGGAGGCTCGCAATTCTGCTGCCTTAGTGCCTGTAGTACCTCAGTTTTCTAATACCAAAGAGTTGGGGAAGCTGTTGTATACCGAGTACTTGTATCCCTTGGAAATAGCCGCGGTTATTTTGCTGGTGGCGATTGTGGCTGCTATTGCACTTACCTTGCGTCAGCGCAAGGATAGTAAGCATGCCAGCCCATCTGATCAGGTTCGAGTGAAGGCGCGTGATCGCGTAGAAATTATCAAGATGAAAGTGACGCAACCTGTTCAAACCGAGGCGGCGGCGGTCGTTGTTGCGAGCGTGGAGAAAAAATAATGACGTTAACGCTAGGTCACTTTTTGTCGCTGGGGGCAATCTTGTTTGCCCTGTCGGTTATTGGCATCTTTCTGAATCGAAAAAACCTTATCGTTTTGTTGATGGCAATTGAGCTAATGCTTTTGGCTGTGAATATGAACTTTGTGGCTTTCTCGTACTATCTGAATGATATGCGTGGGCAAATATTTGTGTTTTTTATCCTGACGGTGGCTGCTGCTGAATCTGCTATTGGTCTGGCTATTCTGGTGCTTCTCTTCCGTAATAAGTCCAACATCAATGTGGATGAACTCAATGCGCTCAAGGGTTAATAAGAAATGACTCAAACCCTTACCGCTTCTACTCTTCTTGCAGTTCCACTGGCCCCACTTGCAGGAGCTCTTCTGGCCGGTATTTTTGGTACCGCATTTGGTGGCAATTTAATTGGTCGGCGCGCTAGCCATAGTCTGACTATTCTGGGTGTATTCGTTGCCTTCATCTTGTCGGCTATGACGCTCAAAAGCGTTATTTTGGATGGAGCTCGTTTTAGTGAAACTCTCTACACCTGGATGGTGGTTGGTGGGTTGCGCATGGAGGTCGGATTTCTTGTCGATGGTCTGACCGCGATGATGATGTGTGTGGTGACTTTTGTGTCTCTCATGGTGCACATCTATACCATCGGGTACATGGAGGAGGATGAAGGCTATAACCGATTTTTTGCCTACATCTCGTTATTCACATTCTCCATGTTGATGTTGGTGATGAGCAATAACATGCTTCAGCTATTCTTTGGCTGGGAAGCGGTGGGCCTAGTGTCTTATTTGTTGATTGGTTTCTGGTTTAACCGGCCTACTGCCATTTTTGCCAATATGAAGGCATTTTTGGTTAACCGTGTAGGTGACTTCGGTTTCATTCTCGGCATTGGTCTGATTGCTGCCTATGCTGGTACTTTGAATTACGCAGAGGCTTTTGGGAAGGCCGATGAGTTGAGCAAGCTTGTGTTCCCTGGTACTGAGTGGATGCTGGTTACAGTAATTTGCATTTGCTTGTTCATTGGTGCCATGGGTAAGTCCGCACAGTTTCCTTTGCATGTTTGGCTGCCGGACTCTATGGAAGGCCCGACTCCTATTTCTGCATTGATTCATGCTGCGACGATGGTTACCGCTGGTATTTTCATGGTCGCTCGCATGTCTCCACTGTTTGAATTGAGCGATACCGCGCTCAATTTCATTATGGTCATCGGCGCTATTACTGCGCTGTTTATGGGGTTCCTTGGCATTATTCAGAACGACATCAAGCGCGTTGTGGCGTATTCAACGTTGTCGCAACTCGGCTATATGACTGTCGCACTGGGTGCTTCGGCCTATTCGGTTGCCGTGTTTCATTTGATGACCCATGCTTTCTTCAAGGCACTACTGTTTTTGGCTGCTGGTTCGGTCATCATGGGCGTTCACCACAACCAGGACATTCGTTGGATGGGCGGTCTGCGTCGCTACATGCCAATTACGTGGATTACTTCGTTGCTGGGCTCTTTGGCGCTGATCGGAACTCCGTTATTTTCCGGCTTTTACTCCAAAGACAGCATCATTGAAGCTGTGCAAGAGAGCCATTTGCCCGGTGCAGGTTTTGCTTCATTTGCTGTCTTGGCTGGCGTGTTTGTGACGGCGTTTTATTCCTTCCGTCTCTACTTCCTGGTCTTCCATGGCAAAGAGCGTTTCGATCAAAATCCAGACGCCCATCATGGTCACCATGATGATCATGCCGACCACCACGGTCACCATGAGGTGCATACGCCCCATGAATCTCCTTTGGTCGTGACTGTGCCCTTGGTCTTGTTGGCAATTCCCTCTGTGATTTTGGGATGGATGACGATTGATCGGATGTTGTTCGGTGATTTCTTCAAGGGGGCCATTTTTGTAGACGCGGAGCGTCACCCGGCAATGGAGGAGTTGGCCAAGGGCTTCCACGGTCCCATGGCAATGGCTATCCATGCTTTGACCTCTTTGCCTTTCATATTGGCCTTGGCCGGTGTGGTGGTTGCTTATTACATGTACATGGTCAATCCTGCCGTGCCAGCGACCATCAAGCGTGCTTGCCAGCCAATTTACACGCTGCTTGAAAACAAATATTACTTGGATTGGTTCAATGAAAACGTATTGGCTCGTGGAGCGCGTTTGTTGGGCTCATTGCTGTGGAAGGTGGGTGACCGCGTGATCATCGACGGGGCTGTGGTCAATGGTTCCTGGAAAATTGTGGGCTGGGTATCTGGCTTGGTACGTTGGGTGCAGACCGGTTTTATCTACCACTATGCCTTTGCCATGATTGCCGGTGTCTTTGTATTGATGACATATTTCGTCTGGCACGATCAGTTTATGGCTTTGGTCCGGCTCGTCAAATAAGGGAAAAGAAAAATGGGACTGTTGAGCCTAGCTATTTGGATACCTATATTCTTTGGCGTTGTACTTTTGGCCCTGGGGCGTGATGAGCATGCTCGGGCCGTGCGTTGGATTGCACTGATTGGTGCATTGCTGAGTTTTCTAGTCACATTGCCGATTTACCAAGGTTTTCAACTTGGGACGTCAGCTATGCAGTTCGTGGAAAAGGCAAGCTGGATTGAGCGCTTCAATGTTTTCTACCACCTAGGTGTGGATGGCATTTCTGTATGGTTTGTGATCTTGACCGCGTTTATCAACGTGGTTGTGGTTATCGCTGGATGGGAGGTAATTACCCGCCGCGTCAACCAGTACATGGGCGCTTTCATGATCCTGAGTGGATTGATGATCGGTGTGTTTTGTGCGCTCGACGGGATTTTGTTCTACGTATTCTTTGAAGCCACTCTGATTCCGATGTACTTGATCATCGGTATCTGGGGTGGTCCAAACAAGATATACGCAGCCTTCAAGTTCTTTCTGTACACCCTGCTAGGCTCTTTGCTGATGCTGGTTGCATTGATTTTCTTGTACGTGAAGTCAGGTGGTAGCTTTGATATCGCTACCTGGCACCAGCTGCGCTTGGATAGCCGCACGCAGACCTTGTTGTTCTTTGCTTTTCTTGCTGCATTTGCCGTCAAGGTTCCCATGTGGCCTGTACATACCTGGTTGCCGGATGTGCATGTGGAGGCACCTACCGGTGGTTCGGCCGTCTTGGCTGCGATCATGCTCAAGCTGGGCGCATACGGGTTCCTGCGTTTCTCACTTCCCATTGCGCCCGATGCGGCTCACCAATGGGCTTGGTTGTTGATCGCTTTCTCCTTGATCGCTGTGATTTACGTCGGCTTGGTTGCGATGGTGCAGCAGGACATGAAGAAGCTCGTTGCGTATTCATCCGTCGCTCACATGGGTTTCGTGACCTTGGGTTTCTTCATATTCAATGACTTGGGTATTTCGGGCGCTTTGGTTCAGATGATTGCGCATGGCTTTGTGTCGGCTGCTATGTTCTTGTCCATTGGCGTACTGTATGACCGCGTGCATTCACGTGAAATTGCAAGCTACGGCGGTGTAATCAATACCATGCCCAAGTTTGCTGCGTTTGCATTGTTGTTTGCCATGGCAAATTGTGGTTTGCCGGGCACTGCGGGCTTTGTGGGTGAGTGGATGGTTATTTTGGGTGCCATCAAGTTCAACTTCTGGATCGGTTTTGGCGCGGCGACCGCATTGATTTTTGGCGCTGCATATACCTTGTGGATGTTTAAACGGGTGTATCTCGGACCCGTGGCCAATGACGATGTCAAGGAACTTACGGATATCAATGCCCGCGAGTTTTTGATGCTGGCGCTGTTGGCAATTGCTGTTCTCGCCATGGGGATTTATCCGAAACCGTTTACCGACGTGATGGACGCTTCGGTTGCCGATTTGATCAAGCATGTTGCGATTTCCAAGTTGTAAACACCACTGAATTGAGAACGATAAGATGATTGACACAATCAGTTGGATTACGGTTTATCCAGAGATTATTTTGTTGGCGATGACCTGTGTTATTGCCTTGGTCGACCTGGGTGTGAAAAGCCCTCGTAGAACCGGGACCTATATCTTGACGATGGCCACGCTGGCCTTCGTTGCATTCCTGCAGGGTTCCTACGCCAGCGGCAATACCACGCTGTACGGCTTTGGCAATATGGTGGTCAGCGACCCTATGGGCAACTGGCTGAAATGTTTTGCAACGGTTGCGGTCATGGTGACCTTGGTATATGGCCGTCCTTATGCGGCCGATCGTGACATGCTGCGCGGTGGTGAAATGTTCACCCTCAGCTTGTTTGCGCTGTTGGGCATGTGTGTGATGATTTCGGGTAACAACTTCTTGGTCATCTACATGGGCCTGGAGCTGCTTACTTTGTCCAGTTATGCGCTAGTGGCTTTGCGCCGCGACAACGCTACTGCTAGCGAGGCCGCCATGAAGTACTTTGTGTTGGGGGCGCTGGCATCTGGCTTCTTGCTATACGGCTTGTCCATGATGTACGGCGCAACAGGAACCCTGGAGGTGGGCCAGGCATTCAAGGTGATTGCTTCCGGGCAAGTTAAGCACCAGGTGCTGGTGTTTGGTCTGGTGTTTGTGGTTGCTGGTTTGGCGTTCAAACTCGGTGTTGTGCCTTTTCATATGTGGATTCCAGACGTTTACCAAGGCGCTCCCACGGCGGTGACCTTGATGGTCGGCGGTGCTCCCAAGCTGGCTGCATTCGGCATCGTGATCCGCTTGTTGGTAGAGGGCATGCTGCCTCTGGCGATAGATTGGCAACAGATGCTGGTGGTGTTGTCTATCGGCTCCCTGCTGGTGGGTAACCTGGCTGCCGTGGCCCAAACCAATCTGAAGCGCATGTTGGCTTATTCCACCATCTCTCAAATGGGCTTTGTCTTATTGGGTCTGTTGTCTGGTGTGGTCAATGGCGACACCTTGTCTGCCGCGAATGCTTACAGCTCATCGATGTTTTATGTCGTGAGTTATGTATTGACCACCCTGGCTGGCTTCGGTGTGATCTTGCTGCTGGCTCGCGAAGGCTTTGAAAGCGAAGAAATCTCTGATTTGGCTGGCTTGAATGAGCGCAGTCCCTTGTATGCCGCCGTGATGGCCATCTGCTTGTTCTCCATGGCTGGCATCCCTCCTATGGTCGGCTTCTACGCCAAACTCTCGGTGCTGCAAGCGTTGATTGCCTCTGGCTACACCGGCTATATCGCTTTGGCAATTTTTGCCGTGATCATGTCCTTGATTGGCGCGTTCTATTATTTGCGCGTGGTGAAGGTGATGTACTTTGACGCACCCATTACCGCCAGCACGGTATCAGCCCCACTGGATGTACGTGCTGTATTGACTCTGAATGGCGCGTTGGTTCTGTTGCTGGGTTTGGTTCCTGGTGGTTTGATGGCCTTGTGCGCACGCTCCATCGTGTTGACACTGGGTACTTGAGTGGCTTGGATGCTGCCTATGCTGGCTGGATATTGAGTTGACCCAAACAGTATCTGTTTGGCTGGTTTTGTTGGCCGCCTTGTGTGCGGCCAACTTGCCTTTTGTGAGCCAACGTTTGTTTGGTTTGATATCCGTGTCCCGGGGTAAATCCTTGGGCGTTCGGTTGGGCGAGTTACTGCTCCTCTATGTGCTGGTGGGCGGTTTGGGTTTGTTTTTGGAGAACCACGCCGGACAAATCGCATCCCAAGGCTGGGAGTTTTACGCCATCACGGGAACGTTGTTTTTGACCCTCGCATTTCCAGGGTTTGTCTACCGTTATCTGCTCAAGCACAGTCGCTGAGCCACACTGCCATGATGGCTTGCTGCCTGCAGCAGGGCTTTTCTGATTCTTTCTTCGCCACCTTATCTGCTGCACCCTTATGCCATCCAACGACCAGCATTTGATCGAGCACAAGACCGATAGCGAGGAGTTGCTGCGCGGGCGCTTTTTGCATGCTTTTCGCGATACGGTTCGGCTGCCGGATGGCAGTAGCGCCACGCGTGAATATGTGAACCACCCGGGCGCCGTGATGGTGATTCCCATGCTGAACGACGGACGCTTGGTGTTGGAGCGCCAGTACCGCTATCCCTTGCAGCGGGTGATGGTGGAATTCCCGGCGGGCAAGTTGGACGCAGGCGAATCCACGTTCAACTGTGCGCAGCGCGAGCTATTGGAAGAAACTGGCTATACCGCCACAGAGTGGGCCCATGCCGGCCAGTTGCACCCTGTGATTGCTTATTCGACAGAGTTCATTGACATCTGGTTTGCGCGCGGGCTAAGCCTTGGCGAGCGCAAGCTGGACGCTGGTGAGTTTCTGGATGTTTTCACGGCGAGCTTGCCCGAGCTGTTGCAATGGTGCCGCGATGGCCAGGTTACGGACGGCAAAACGCTGACGGCTGCACTGTGGTTGCAGAACGTGGCATCGGGTGCCTGGTCTCTGGACTGGCAGACTGCCGACGCGTTGGTGGCCGTCGACTGAGTCCATATGAAAGTTCTGGATCTTCAGTGCGCGCACCGGCACAGCTTTGAAGGTTGGTTTGGCTCGGAGGACGACTTTCAGAGCCAGCTTGGCAGAGGCCTGGTGGAATGCCCCATGTGCGGTGACACCCATATCACCAAGATGTTGAGTGCGCCGCGTTTGAATCTGGGTGCGACGCAAACCCCGACAGCCAACTCGGCTGAGCCAGCAAAGGTTGCGGGCACCGATGTGGCTTTACCGGCGGCGTCTGAGCCCCAAGTGGCCTGGATGAAGCTGCTGCGCCATGTGCTGGACAACACGGAAGACGTAGGCTCCCAGTTTGCCGAAGAAGCGCGCAAGATGCACTACGGCGAGAGCGAGGCGCGCAACATCCTCGGCCAGGCCTCGCCTGAAGAAACCGAGGCATTGCTGGACGAGGGCATAGACGTATTGCCTTTGCCCATCCCTGCCGGCTTCAAAGGCCGTTTGCAGTAATACCCGTGGCAGGGGCCGTTGGCCCCCGCTCTGGCATCAGGGGTACAGGCCGCGCAGTTCGCGGGTGTGCAGAATGCGTTTGCAAGCCACGATGAAGGTGGCGGTACGCAGGCTGACCTTGTTGTCTTGCGCGACTTGCCAGACAGCAGAGAACGCTTCCTTCATGATGCGCACCAGGCGGGCGTTGATCTCGTCTTCGTCCCAGAAGAAGCTGGAGAAATCCTGCACCCATTCGAAGTAGCTCACCGTCACGCCGCCGGCGTTGGCGATCACGTCGGGCAGTACCAGGATGTTGCGTTCATGCAGGATGTCGTCCGCTTCCGGCGTGGTCGGGCCGTTGGCGCCCTCGATCACCAGTCGGGCCTGGATGCGGCCGGCGTTGGCCGCCGTAATTTGTTGCTCCAGGGCGGCCGGGATCAGGATGTCGCAGGGCACTTCCCAGAATTTGTCATTGCTGATGACTTCCGCGCCTTCAAAGCCACCCACGCTGCCTGTGGCTTGCACATGCTTGAGCAGGTTGGGTACGTCCAAGCCGGCTTCGCGGTAGATGGTGCCGCCATGGTCTTGCACGGCCACCACACGGGCGCCGGCTTCCGCAAACAGCTTGCCCGCTACGCCACCCACGTTACCAAAGCCTTGCACGGCCACGCGGGCGGTGGATACGTCCAAGCCGATATGCTTGGCGGCTTCCACGCCTACGGTGAATACGCCGCGGCCCGTGGCTTCACGGCGCCCCAGTGAACCGCCCAAGTCCACCGGCTTGCCGGTCACCACGCCAGTGGCTGTTGAGCCCTGGTTCATGGAATAGGTGTCCATCATCCAGGCCATGATCTGCTCGTTGGTGTTCACGTCCGGCGCCGGAATATCCTTGTTGGGGCCGATGATGATGCCGATCTCGCTGGTGTAGCGGCGCGTCATGCGCTCCAGCTCGCCGCGTGACAAGGTCTTGGGGTCCACGCGGATGCCGCCCTTGGCGCCGCCGTAGGGTACGTTCACGGCCGCGTTCTTGATCGACATCCAGGCTGACAGTGCCATCACTTCGGACAAGGTCACGTCCTGGTGAAAGCGCACGCCGCCCTTGCCTGGGCCGCGCGAGGTGTTGTGCTGCACGCGGTAGCCTTCGAAATGGCGCACCGTGCCGTCGTCCAGGTGGATCGGCACGTCCACCACCAGAATGCGCTTGGGGCGTTTCAGGGTTTCAACCCAGCGCGCCAGGTTGCCCAGATAGGGCTCCACCCGGTCAACCTGCTTGAGAAAGATGCCCCAGGGACCGAGGTGGTCGGCGTTCAGGTAAGAGGGCAGCGAGTGCACGGTCGGGGCCGTGGTGGACGGTACTTGCAACATGAAATTCCTTGATGGACGTTGAAGCCGCGAGCTTAGAACCGCCTTGTGCCTTTGTCTAACGCCAGGTTCTATGCATGTTATGTGTTTAATGCATAAAGAGAACAAAGCCGTTACACGGCCGGCTTGCCATCCAGCTGCAGCAGCTGTTCAGCTTGCACGCGCAGCTGGGGCAGCAGCTGGTAAATCAGCGCCAACTGGGTGTGCACGACGCGCTGGGCCGGTGGTGCGTCCTCGGGTGTGCGCTGCAGCATTTCCAACAAGATGGGCTCGGATGCGTCTGCTGGAGCCAGCGGTTGGCTGTTGGCCAGGCTGTTGGCCAGTTGCTCCAGCACGCGCTGCGCGAGGCTGGCCGCCTGCGCAGTGGGCGTGTCGCCGGTGGCTTCGGCCAGGGTTTCACGGTGCGCACCCAGGGCTGACAGATAGTTCAGCAGCGTGTGTGACAACAGCAAAAAGCGCAGTCCACTATCGCCCCGGCCCTGCAGAAAGCCGGGTTCCTGGAACAGATTCGACAGCGCGGTGGACAGCGCGGCATCGGCGTTGTGCGCGTTGCGCCGGGCCAGGCGGTAGGCTAGGTCGTCGCGCTTGCCGGTCTGGTACTGGGCCATGATTTCGCGCAGATAGGCATGGCAGGTGGTGAGCGTGCGGGCGGCCACCACGTGCATGCGCCGGCCCTGCCAATCGGGCAGGATAAGGAACACCGCCAGCCCGGCAATCAGGCTGCCCAGCAGCGTGTCCACCATGCGCGGCACGATCAGCTGGTAGCCGTCGCCGAGCTGGTTGAAGCTCAGCAGTACCAGCAGCGTCATGGCGGCCGTGGCCAGCATATAGCGCCGGGTACGCGTGCTAAAGAACACCACGCCGGCCGCCACCGCAAACATCGCTTGCAGCAGCAGGCTGGGGAACAGCCGGAACAGCGCCCAGCCCGCCACCAGGCCCAGCAGAGTGCCGCTGATGCGCTGCGCCATGCGCTTGCGGGTGGCACCAAAGCTTTGCTGGCAGACGAACACCGTGGTCAGCAGAATCCAGTAGCCCTGGCGGGCATGCACCCAGTGCAACAGGCCGTAGCCCACGGCCAGGGCAATGCTCAGGCGCAGCGCGTGGCGGAATAGTGGGGCCGAGGGCGTCAGCTGCAGGCGTATGCGGTCCACCGCTTCGCGCAGCGACTGCGGCGAGCGATCCAGCAGGCTGTCGTCCTGCGGCTCGGTGTTGTCGTCAGGCAGGCTGGCGCGGGCCAGCCGGGCCTGCAGCGTGCCCAGGTTCTTGGCCAGGGCGCGCAGGGGTGCCAGCAGGCGCTGCCAGGCGGCAGTTTGCGCCAGCTGGTGGCCTTCCAGATGCGCCAGGGAGTCTTGCAGGTCCTGCAGGGCCTGGTTGCCTGCGCTGTCTTCGCGCACGGTCTGGCGCAGCAGGATGGCACGGGCCAGGCGGTTGCAGCTATTGCCCTGCAGCGTCAGCAGGCGCTGGCAGCGGAACAGCACATCGCTGTGGAAGAAAGTGTCGGTCAGCTCGCTGTACGGCGAGTGCGATGAGCTGGCGCGCTCGTGCACCTCCTGGGCGATGAAGTACAGCCGCAGATAGTGCTGCAGTGGCCGGCTGGGCGCGGCCTCCAGGCGGTTCAGAATGCTTTCCTTGGCGGTGTTCAGCGCGTTGACCACCGTGCCATTGCGTTGCGCCAGGGCCAGGCGTTTGACCTCCTGGTTGATGCCGCGAACGGGCTCGAACAGCGAGGCCTTCAACCGCAGATAGTCGCCCAGCACGCGGTACAGCTGCGCCAGGTTCTGCTGCACCGGCTGGTGCGGAAAGCAGGCGCACCACAGTACCGACAGCAGCCCGTACCAGGCCGCGCCACCCACCAGCAGCATGGGCTCCAGCCAGAACGCGCTGGCCGAGCCACCACGTTGGTCCATGCCGATGGTGGTGTAGATCGACAGAATCAGCGTGCCATAGGCAATCGCTTGGTAGCGCGGGCTGATGGCGCCCAGCATGGTCAGGCAGAAGGTGGCCAGCACCAGCGCGCAGGGGAACAGCCAGGGGTGTGGAAACAGGTACTGTACGGTAAAGGCCGCCAGCGTGAAGCACAGCAGGGTGACCAGCAGGGCGTGCAGGCGGCCGCGCCAGTTGTCGTCAGTCTCGGCCAGGGCCGAGGCGATGGTGCCCAGAAAGATAGGCATCACCAGCGCCATCTCGTCCAGTTCCCAACCCACAGCCATGGTGGTGCTCAGCGCGATGAAGATGCGCAGGCTGTAGGGGAAGGTGTCCAGCGCCCAGAGGCGGCGCAAGAACTGGGGCAGCGGGAAGAAGGGCATAGGGCTTTACACGGGTTGCTATCTAAAAAATAGCTGCTGGCGCAGATAAATACTGCGCTGGAGGCATATTTTATGCAAATAAACCGTGTCGCAAATGGCGTGCCAGAGCCCGTGCGCTGGCGACTTCAGCTCGTGAACTGCAGGGCGGCTAGCCGGGCGTAGACGCCGTCGGCTGCGACCAGCTCGGCGTGCGTGCCTTGCTCCACGATATGCCCATGGTCCAGCACCACGATGCGGTCGGCCTGTTGTACCGTGGCCAGCCGGTGGGCGATGACCAGGGTAGTGCGGCCACGCATGGCGGATTCCAGCGCGGCCTGCACCATGCGCTCGCTCTCGGCGTCCAGTGCGCTGGTGGCCTCGTCCAGCAGCAGCAGCGGGGCGTTTTTCAGCATGGCGCGGGCAATCGCCACGCGTTGGCGCTGGCCGCCGCTCAGGCGCACGCCGCGTTCACCCAGGAAGGTGTTGTAGCCATCGGGCAGGGCGGTGATGAAGCCGTGGGCAAAGGCCGACTCGGCGGCCGCCATCACCTCGGCATCGGTTGCATCGGGCCGGCCGTAGCGGATGTTTTCCAGCGCGCTGGTGGAGAACATTACCGCGTCCTGCGGCACGATGCCGATGTGCTGGCGCAGGTCCTGCAGATCCATGGCGCGCGTGTCCACGCCGTTGATACGGATGCTGCCGGCCTGCGGGTCGTAGAAGCGCAGCAGCAGTTGCAGCACCGTGCTCTTGCCTGCGCCGCTGGCGCCCACCAGGGCCACGGTCTCACCGGGTGCCACATCCAGGTTGAACTGGCTCAGCGCCGGCTGCAGCGGGCGCGATGGGTAGCGGAACTCGATTGCTTCTAAATTGATAGCGCTTCCCGCAGATGTTGTCTGCGTAGGAGCCGCATTCGGTGCGGACTGTATGGGCGACTCCGTGGCCAGCAGTTCCATCAGCCGCTCGCTGGCGCCGGCGGCGCGCAACACATCGCCATACACCTCGCCCAGCACGGCGGTGGCGCCCGCCAGGATGATCACGTAGACCACGGTCTGCCCCAGGTGGCCCGCCGAGATGCTGCCTTGTAGCACCGCCTGCGTTCCCTGGTACAGGCCCCACAGCAGCGCGCCGGAGGTGGCGGTGATGATGAACGCCACCAGCACCGAACGTGCCTTGCTGCGGCCCACGGCGGTCTGGAAGGCGGCGGCGGTGGAGTCGTTGAAGCGGCGCGCTTCGCGCCCCTCGGCGGTATAGGCCTGCACCACGGGAATGGCGTTCAGCACCTCGGCGGCGATGGCGCTGCTGTCGGCCACGCGGTCCTGGCTGGCGCGCGACAGTTTGCGCACCCGGCGGCCAAACCACACACTGGGCAGCACGATCAGCAGCAGCACGCCAAACACCTGGGTCATCACCAGCGGGTTGGTCCAGACCAGCACGCCCAAAGCGCCCACACCCATCACCGCATTGCGCAAGCCCATGCTCAGCGACGAGCCGACCACGGTCTGGACCAGGGTGGTGTCCACCGTCAGGCGCGACAGCACCTCGCCGGTCTGGGTGGTTTCAAAGAACTGCGGGCTTTGCTTCAGCACATGGGCGTAGACGGCGTTGCGGATGTCGGCCGTGACGCGTTCGCCCAGCCAGCTCACGGTGTAGAAGCGCGCCGCCGAGAACAGGCCCAGCGCCGCTGCCACCGCGAACAGTTCGAAGAAATGGTTGCGCAGCGCCATGATTTGCGCCCCGCGGTCCACACCGCCGTCCGCGCCCTGCGTCACCAGGCCCTGGTCGATCAGCGAGCGCAGCGCCAGCGGAAAGGCTAGCGTGGCGCCCGCCGCCAGGATCAGGAAGACGATGGCCAGTGCGATCCGCCCGCGGTAGGGCCGTAAGAACGGCAGCAGGCCGGACAGGGAGCGCGGAGAGCCTTTGGCGGCTTGGGAAGAGGAGGGGGAGGTTGCCATACCCGGAGTGTAGCCATAGTTGATGATGCAACAAACAAAGACTTGACATTAATTGTCTAGGCAATTAATATTTGACCATGACTGCAAATAACTCTTCAGACGCCGTGAACGCGACCAGCGTCGCCCCCTTACCGCCGCCGGTCGATTTTTATCAACCTGACAACTATGTTGCCGGAGGCGACAGCGTGGGCCATCTGATGTCCCGCGTGGTGGCTGCCTTCACGCAGGAGATGGAGCGTCAGTTCGAGCCCAGTGGCTTGACCAATGCCCAGTGGAAGCCGCTGTTCAAGCTGGCCTATACCAATGCCTCCACGGTAGCTGAGCTGGCCCGCCAGTGCACCCTGGACGCGGGCGGCATGACCCGCCTGCTGGACCGCCTGGAAGCCAAGGGCCTGTGCCAGCGTGAGCGCTCCGAGCAGGATCGCCGCGTGGTCAATCTGGCGCTGACCGATGCCGGCCGCGAAGCCGTGAAGGACGTGCCCGCGGTGCTCAGCAATGTGCACAACGCCTATTTGTCCGGTTTCAGCCGCGAGGAATGGCAAACCCTGAAGAGCTTTTTGCAACGCATTCTGGATAACGCCGCCGCCGTACAGGCACACGCAAACAATACCGCCGGAGAAAAAGATGCGCAGTAAATCGATCCACCGCCTGCCACGTTTTGCGCTGGCCGCTACCCTGTTGGCCGGCCTGGCTGCCTGCGCCAACTATTCCGGCATCAAGCCTGAAGCGCAACTGCGCACGCCCCAGTCCTTGGGGCTGGATGCCAGTGCCCAGGCCACAGCAGTAGATGCGCAATGGTGGCTGGGCTTCCAGGATGCCCAGTTGGACAGCCTCATCACCCAGGCCCTGCAATCCAGCCCCAGTCTGCAACTCGCCCAGGCCCGTGTGCGCCGCGCCCAGGCCGGTACCGACGTGGCCCACTCGGCACTGCTGCCCAAGGTGAATGCCGGCGTGGATGCCACGCACCAGCTCTACACCGCCAACGGCCTGTATCCCGCGCCCCTGGCCGGCAATATCTATGACTCGGGCACCGCCCAGCTCGAAGCCAGCTGGGAGCTGGACTTCTTCGGCAAGAACCGCGCTGCGCTGGACGCCGCCGTGGGCCAGACCAAGGCCGCCCAGGCCGACGCCCAGGCCGCCCGCGTCCTGCTGGCCAGCCAGGTGGCCCGCAACTACTTCCAGTTGCTGCGCCTGAACGCTCAGCTGGGCTTGGCCAATCGCACCCTGGCCCAGCGCACCGAGCTATTGAACCTGGTGCGCGACCGCGTCAGCGCCGGCCTGGATACGCGCCTGGAGCTGCGCCAAAGCGAGGGCAGTCTGCCCGAGGCGCGCCAGCAGGTCGAAGCCGTGCAAGAGCAGATCGCCCTGACGCGCAATGCCCTGGCTGCGTTGGTAGGTCAGCCAAATCTGGCGCTGGCGCAGAATCTACCTGCGCTAGATGCTATTAAGAACATAGCGTCTGCCGCTGCCGTGCCGGCCGACCTGCTGGGCCGCCGTGCCGACATCACCGCCGCCCGCTGGCGCGTGGAGGCGGCCAGCTCGGACGTGGCCAGCGCCAAGGCCCAGTTCTATCCCAATATCAACCTGGTGGGCTTTGCCGGCTTTTCCAGTATTGGCCTGGACAAGCTGCTGGAATCGGGTAGCCGGCAGTGGGGCATAGGCCCGGCCATCCATCTGCCCATATTCGACGCAGGCCATTTGCGTGCCGGCCTGAAGGGCAAGACGGCTGACCTGGACGCCGCGGTGGAAAGCTATAACGCCGCCCTGATCGACGCCGTACGCGATGTGGCCGACCAGGTGGCCTCGCAGCAGTCCATCACCCGCCAGCAGGTCGAACAGCGTGCCGCCCAGCAGGCAGCCGAGTCGGCGTATGAGATCGCCGTGCAGCGCTACAGCGCCGGCCTGGGCAACTACTTGAACGTACTGAGCGCCGAAACCGCCGTGCTGAACCAACGCCGTACCCAGGTAGACCTGGCCGCGCGTGCGCTGGACACCCAGGTCGCCCTGGTGCGCGCACTGGGCGGTGGCTACTCCGAAGCCCAAATGGATGCAAGCCAGGATGCTGCAAAAAACGCAGCGGCCGGGGCAGATGGCCAGTACGCCAGCGCCCCATCGGATGCAAAAAACAATGGGCTCGTGCGCTGAGCTCTGTCCCTCCCTACTCATACCTTATTGAACGCAGGTGAACACCATGACCGAATCCGTAAATACTCCCGCTGCCTCCGAAACCCCTACTGCTTCTACTGCCCCCGCCGGTAATCCCCAGCGCAAGAAGGCGCTGATCACCATCGCCAGCGTGGTGGTGCTGGCTGGGCTGGGCTGGGCTGCCTACGACGCCGTCATTGCCAGTCATTACGAGAACACCGATAACGCCTATGTGCAGGGCAACATCATCCAGATCACGCCCCAGGTCAGCGGCAACGTGATGACCATCATGGCTGACGACACCGACTTCGTGAAGGCCGGCCAGCCTCTGGTGCAGTTCGACCCCGCTGATGCCAAGCTGGCACTCGACCAGGCCGAAGCCAACCTGGCCCAGACCGTGCGGCAGGTGCGTACCCTGTACGCCAACAACTCCGCGCTCTCGGCCCAGGTGGCCCAGCGTACGGCAGATGTGGCGCGTAGCCAGACCGACATTGCCCGTGCCCAGAGCGAGGTGGAGCGTGCCGCCGATGACCTGCGCCGCCGCCAGTCCTTGACTGGCAACGGCGCCGTGTCCAAGGAAGAACTCAGCCACGCCCAGACCCAGCTGGCCAACGCCAAGGCGGGCCTGTCTACTGTGCAGGCCAGCGTGGCCTCGGCCCAGGCCGGCGTGGCTGCAGCCCAAGAGCAACTGGCCAGCAACCAGGCGATGACCGAAGGCACCAGCGTCGAACAGCACCCGAATGTGCTGGCCGCCGCCGCCCGCGTACGTGAGGCATATTTGGCATCCCAGCGCGCCGCCGTGGTGGCGCCGGTGGACGGCTATGTGGCCAAGCGCACGGTGCAACTCGGCCAGCGCATCGCCGCCGGCACGCCCATGATGTCCATCATCCCGCTGAACCAGGTCTGGGTGGACGCCAACTTCAAGGAAGTGCAGCTGCGCAATATCCGTATCGGCCAACCCGTGAAGCTAACCGCCGACCTGTACGGCAAGAAGATGGAATACACCGGCACGGTGGAAGGCCTGGGCGTGGGCACCGGCGCTGCTTTTGCCCTGCTGCCGGCGCAGAACGCCACCGGCAACTGGATCAAGGTGGTGCAGCGCGTGCCGGTGCGCATCGCCCTGGACGCCAAGCAACTGGTGGACAACCCCCTGCGCGTGGGCCTGTCCATGGACGCGACCATCGATGTCACCAAGCAAGACGGCAAGATGCTGGCCGATGCGCCGCGCAGCGCATCGCTGGCCAGGCTGGCCGCCCCCACCGACAAGGGCGCCGACCTGGAAGTGCAGCGCGTGATCGCTGCCAACCTGGGTGGCCGTGCCGTGGTGGCGCGCAATGATGTGCCCAAGGCTTCCAAGGCGGTTGAAGCACCTGCGGCCCTGGCCGCCGCGTCCCTTCCTGCACAGGTGCAATAAGCCGGCTGCGGCTGGTACTACGGGTCTGAAGCCATGTCCTCCAACCTCAACTATGTTCCGCCCCCGCCGCTAGAGGGCTCGGCCCGCATGTGGGGCACGATCGCCTTGTCCACCGCCACGTTCATGAACGTGCTGGACACCTCGATCGCCAACGTATCACTGTCTGCCATCGCTGGCGACCTGGGTGTCAGCCCCAACCAGGGCACCTGGGTGATTACCAGCTTTGCCGTGGCCAACGCCATCTCGGTGCCGTTGACGGGCTGGCTGTCGCAGCGCTTTGGCCAGGTGCGCCTGTTCACGCTCAGCATCGTCATGTTTGTGCTGGCCTCGTGGCTGTGCGGCCTGGCGCCAAACATGAGCATGCTGATCGCGTTCCGTGTGCTGCAGGGCTTTGTGGCCGGACCGATGATCCCCCTGTCGCAGGCGCTGCTGCTGTCCAGCTACCCCAAGGCGCTGGCGGGCACCGCCATGGCGATGTGGGCCATGACCACCCTGGTGGCGCCGGTGATGGGGCCGCTGCTGGGCGGCTGGATCACCGACAACATCTCCTGGCCCTGGATTTTCTACATCAACATACCGGTGGGCATCTTGGCCGCTGGCGCCGCCTGGACCCTGTACCACAAGCGCGAGTCGCAGACCAAGAAGCTGCCGATCGACGGCGTGGGTCTGGGCCTGCTGGTGGTCTGGGTGGGTGCCTTGCAGATCATGCTGGACAAGGGCAAGGAGCTGGACTGGTTCCACTCCACCGAGGTGCAGATACTGGCAGCCGTGGCGCTGGTGGGCTTTTTGTTCTTCCTGGCCTGGGAGCTGACCGACAAGCACCCGGTGACGGATCTGCGCCTGTTCGCCCGGCGTAATTTCTGGGCCGGCACGCTGGCGACGTCGGTGGGTTACGGCTTGTTCTTCGGCAACGTGGTTTTGCTGCCGCTGTGGCTGCAGCAGTACATGGGTTACACCGCCACCCAGGCTGGCTTCATCCTGGCGCCGGTGGGCTTGTTCGCCATCGTGCTGTCGCCCATCGTGGGCAAGAACGTGGGCAAGATGGATCCGCGCCGGTTTGCCTCGTTCGCGTTCATCGTGTTTGGCTTGGTGCTGTGGATGCGTTCCAAATTCAACGTGCAGGCCGATGAAGCCACGTTGATGGTGCCGACCCTGGTGCAGGGCGTGGCCATGGCTTTCTTCTTCATTCCGCTGAGTATCCTGACGCTTTCCGGCCTGCCGCCAGACCGCATTCCCGCGGCCTCTGGCCTGACCAACTTTGTGCGTATCACGGCCGGTGCCATGGGGACATCCCTGGTCACCACGGTGTGGGAAAACCGCACGGCCTTGCACCACGCGCAGCTGGTGGAGTACATCAACCACGGGCGGCAGGTGGCGACTGGCGCCTTGTCGGGTCTGGGCAATGCGGGTCTGGACCCGCAGCAGGCTTTGGAGCAGGTCAACCGCCTGGTGGGCCAACAGGCCGCAACCTTGGCGGCGAACGATGTGTTCTTTGCCTCGTCCATGCTGTTTTTGATGCTGATACCGCTGGTGTGGATCACCCGTAGGCCCCAGGCCGCAGGTGCGGCTGCCTCGGAGGCAGCCGCCGGCGCGCACTAAAAAGTCCGCCACGCAAGCGCAAAAAAGGGGCTGGTTCCCAATGGAACCAGCCCCTTTTTTATGGGCCGCTCAGGGCCCGTTGTTCGCTCAGCCTATGCGTACGGGCACGAAGATCTTGTCGCCGTCGCGCAGTATCAACAGCGCAATCGATTTGTCGGCCTTGGCCACCACGGCGCGGACCTGCTCTACGCTCTTGGCCGGCGTGCCGTTGATGGCCAGCAGCACGTCACCGCTCTGCACGCCCGCATTGGCGGCGGCACCGCCAGCGTTTTCGATCAGCAGGCCGTTTTCCACGCCGGCAGAGCGTAGCTCTTCAGGCTGCAGCTGGCGCAGCGCCAGGCCCAGGCGACCTTGGGATGCGGGTTCCTTGCTGCTGGCAACTTGTTCGGGCTTGTCATTGGCGCTGCCCAGCTTGACCTCGATGGTCTGGGCCGAGCCCTTGCGCCACACGTCCAGCTGCACTTTTTCACCCGGTGCAGACAGGCTGATGGCCGCCGGCAGATCGCCCGAGGACACGATGGTGCGGCCGTCTACCTTGCGGATCACGTCGCCCGGCTCCAGCCCGGCCTTGGCGGCAGGGCCGGATTTGTCCACGCTGGAGACCAGTGCACCTTCAGGCTTGTCGAGGTGGAAGGAGTCGGCTAGGGTCTGGTTGACCTCTTGCACCGCCACGCCCAGGCGCGCATGTTCCACCTTGCCGTGGGCCACGATCTGGTCCTTGATCTTGCTGGCCAGGTCCATGGGAATGGCAAACGACACGCCCTGGTAGCCGCCGGTGCGGGTGTAGATCTGCGAGTTGATGCCGATCACCTCGCCGCGCGTATTGAACAGTGGGCCGCCGGAGTTGCCGGGGTTGACGGCCGCATCGGTCTGGATGAAGGACACCGCGCCGTCGTCGGGCAGGGTACGGCCCTTGGCGCTGACCACGCCGGCGGTGACCGTGTTTTCAAAGCCGAATGGCGAGCCTATGGCCAGCACCCATTCGCCCACGCGCAGGTCGCTGGTCTTGCCGATGGTGGCCACGGGCAGGTTCTTGGCGTCGATCTTCAGTACGGCCACGTCGGTCTTGGGGTCGGAGCCCAGCACCTTGGCGATGAATTCGCGCCGGTCGGTGAGCTTGACGGTGACCTCCTTGGCGTCTTGCACCACATGGGCGTTGGTCATGATGATGCCGTCGGCGCTGACGATGAAGCCCGAGCCCTGGCTATGCGTGGGCATGGCTTTCGGTGCCTGGCCGCCCTGGCCCTGCTGGAAGCGGCGGAACAGTTCAAACAGTGGGTCGTTGCCAAATGGGTCGTCGCGGCCCTGGCGCTGCGCGGTTTCGCTGTCGTCGTTGGATGTCTTGGTGCTGCCGACCACGCTGATGTTGACCACGGATGGGCCATTCTGGGCGGTGATCTGCGCGAAGTCGGGTAATGCGATGGGGGCGTTGCTGGCGCTGCTGACCACGGGCGGGGTCGCATGGGCCTGGTCTATGTTGTGGACCAGTGAGCCACCGATGCCGCCGATCGCCCCTGCGGCGACTAGAGCCAATACCAGTTTGGTGTTGTGAAGCGATTGCGTTTTCATGGATGCATCCTTTGGAAGAGCGTTGCGATGGCTCGACTATGGGGATGCTGGCTTAGGCCAGTCTTAAAGAGTCTGGGGCTTAATGCCGGAATTCCTTCAGGTCTAGGCGCAGCACGTAGCGTGGTTGGCCGCCCGTGTCTTCCAGGGTGATCAGCGCGTCGCAGCAGGTGGTCTGGCCGGCCCGGCCCTCATAGGCCAGGCGGCGTTGGAAGCGGGTGGCGTCGCCCTTGGATAAAAAGCCCACGCGTTTCCCGTGGACTCGCACTTCCACCGGTTTCCAGATGTCTGGGTTGTTGGCGCCGGTGTGCAGCGCGGCCAGCACCCGCGCGCCTGACGAGCTTATGGGCGTGCCGTCGGCGATGTCTTTCAGCGCGGCCTGGTGCTGGTCGCCGTCGCTCAGCGTGAAGCTGAACAGCCCCAGCGATGGCCATTTGTACAGCTGCGCATCTGGCGTTTCGGCCTCCAAGGGCAGCTGCGAGGGAGACACCACTTGGTAGCCATGGTGGTGGCGTTGCGGACGCATGGTTCGCCACAGCATGAAGGCTGCGGCAAAAACAAACAGGGTGGTGAATAGCTCGCGCATTTGTGTCTCCATGGGATAAACATTTGTAAACCTTGTGTATGTTTTCGCCGCATGTTTTTTCGTTGATATTAGGGAGGTTGGCGGCCATGGCCGCCCGGTTGTCGCCTGTGAGCGACGAGGCGGGGCGCCGCCAGCTGTTTGCGATACTCGGGGCATGCAGCTTCAAGACATTCTTTATTCGCAAGGCTTTGGCACACGTCGCGTGTGCGCCGGTCTGGTTCAGCAGGGCCTGGTCGAGGTCTATATGGACAACACGGGCACAGCGCCCGTAGTGGTTACGGACTCTGCTATGGATTTGGAAGCGCAAGGGCTGCGCTTCCGGGTCCAGGGCGTGGACTGGTCGTACCACCAGCTGGCCTACGTGCTGCTGAACAAGCCTGCGGGCACCGAGTGTTCGCAAAAACCTTCCACCTACCCCAGCATCTATACGCTGCTGCCGTCGCCTTTGCGTTTGCGGCCGCAAAAGGGTGCGCTGCAGGGCGTGCAGGCCGTGGGTCGGCTGGACCAGGATACGACAGGTTTGCTGCTGCTCAGCGACGACGGCCAGTTCATCCACCGCATGACATCGCCGAAGAAGCATGTGCCCAAGGTCTACGAGGTCACCACCAAGCATCCGCTGGACGAGAAGCAGGTGTCGCGCCTGCTGGAGGGCGTGGTGCTAGACGACGACCCCAAGCCGGTGCGCGCAGCCGCCTGTGAAGCCGTCAGCAGCCACCACCTGCGCCTGACGCTGACCGAGGGCAAGTACCACCAGGTCAAGCGCATGCTGGCGGCGGTAGGCAACCGGGTGGAGGGCCTGCACCGCTCGCAACAGGGCGGCTTTGCGCTGCCGGCGGACCTGCTGCCCGGCCAGTGGCGCTGGCTGAGCGCGGAAGATTTGGCGCTGCTGTCGGCCAAAGATCTGGCGTAGTCCTCTCCGGGCTTGTTACACCGGCTGGCAAAAGTTGCTGGCCCCCGGCGGCTACACTTGACGGTTGTCTTTTACCTGTGGTGTGCCGTGAAGTTGTTTGTCCGTTGTGTTGCCTCTTGGGGCTTTGTCTTCGCCGCCGCTGCGCCCTTGGCCGCCCAGGCCCAGTCCTCTCCGATCTTTGTGCTGAATTCGCTGGATGCCAGCGTCAGCGTGGTGGACCCCGCCACCTGGCTTGAGACCAAGCGGATTTCCACCGGCAAAGAGCCGCATCATCTGTACCTGACACCGGACGAGAAGTCGCTTATCATCGCCAATGCCCTGGCCGATACGCTGACCTTCGTCGATCCGAAAACGGCCGAGGTGCAGCGCGTGGTGCGCGACATACTCGACCCCTACCAGCTGCGCTTTTCGCCCGACATGAAGTGGTTTGTTACGGCGGCGAATCGGCTGAACCATATCGACATTTACCGCTGGGACGGCAAGGACATCACGCTGGCCAAGCGCATCTCCACTGGCAAAACGCCCAGCCACCTGTGGATAGACAGCAAGAGCACCACGATTTACTCCACCATGCAGGACAGTGACGAGCTGGTGGCGGTGGACCTGGCGACGCAAAGCATCAAATGGCGCACGCCCACGGGCTCCATGCCGGCCGATGTGTTCGGCACCGCCGACGACAAGACCCTGCTGGTGGGGCTGACGGGCGGGGAGGGCGTGGAGGTCTATGACGTCTCCGGCAAAACCCCGGTGCGGACCAAGGTGATTACCACCGCCAAGGGCTCGCACGCCTTCCGGGCGGCGGGCGACAAGCGCCATGTCTACGTCAGCAACCGCGTCAGCAACAGCATCAGCAAGATCGATTTACAAACCCTGGAGTCGGTCGCTACCTATCCTGCGCCCGGCGGGCCGGACTGCATGGACGTGTCTGGCGACGGCAAGCTGCTGTATGTCGGTTCGCGCTGGGCCCGCAAGCTCACCGTGGTGGATGTGGAATCCAAGAAAGTGGTGCGACAAATCAATGTTGGAAGATCTCCCCATGGCGTTTGGACGCTGGACCACGCTCCCCGCTAAAGTTGGTTTTGCTGCGGTATTGATAGCGGCTGGCGCAGGTGCCATCTGTGCTACAGCTGAAAAACCTTGTGATAAACCGGTCTATCTGACCTTTGACACCGGCCATATGGGCGTGGCCCCGCTGATCGCCGAGGTGCTGAACCGCCAGCAGGTCAAGGTCACCTTCTTTGGTGCCCACGAGCGCACGCAGGAGGGCGATGGCAGCATGGGCGAGCATTGGGCTCCCTGGTGGAAGGCCCGTGCCGCAGAGGGCCATGCCTTTGCCTCGCACACCTTCGACCATGTGTACTGGCGCGGCGATGTGGCCGGCAGCCCCGGCCAATTCCGCGTCAAGCCCTCGGCCGGGCCGGATGCCGACAAGGAATTCACCTGGACGGCAGCACAATACTGCGAAGAAATCCGCCATGCCAACCAGCGCCTGCAGGCCATGACCGGCCAGGTGCCGCTGCCCTTGTTTCGCTCGCCTGGCGGCAAGACTTCACCGGCCTTGCTGGCGGCCGCAAAGGGCTGTGGCTATGCCCACGTGGGCTGGGCGCCGGCCGGGTTTCTGGGCGATGAGCTGTCCAGCGAGCGCGCCAGCAATGCCCAGTTGCTAGCCCAGTCACTGCGCAATATTCGCAGCGGCGATATTTTGATGGCCCACCTGGGCATCTGGTCGCGCAAAGACCCATGGGCGCCGGCCGTGCTGGAGCCGCTGATCGTGGGTCTGAAGGAGCGCGGCTTCTGCTTCCGCACGCTGCGCGAGCATCCCGACTACACCGCGTGGATTTCTGTCCATCCCCAATAATCTGCCCATGGATGTACTGAGCAATTTGTTTTCTGACGCGCAGCAATGGCTGTTCGAGGCCGCTGTGCAACCCCTGGTGTTCGGCATGGGCCTGGGCGGCTTGGTGGAAGATGCATTCGATGCCACAGGCTGGCTGCTGGTCGGCCTGCTGCAGCTGGTGGTGCTGGTGGCGGTGCTGGGGCCCTTGCAACGCTGGCGTCCGGTAGAGGCTATGCAGGACCGCGCGGCTATCCGTATCGACATGGTCTACACCTTGGTGCATCGCCTGGGCCTGTTCCGCCTGGCATTGTTCTTTACCCTGGACCCGGTGATGGACGGCATTTTTGGCACTCTGCGGGTCGCCGGCATGGGCACCTGGCACCTGGATGCCCTGTGGCCCGGCGTGACCGATCTGCCGGTGGTCAGTTTTGCGCTGTACCTGGTAGCGTTCGACTTCTTGGGCTACTGGGTGCACCGGGGCCAGCATCAGTTTGAATGGTGGTGGGGCCTGCACTCGCTACACCACTCGCAGCAGCAAATGACCTTGTGGAGCGACAACCGCAACCACCTGCTGGACGACGTGATTGGTGACATCATCGTGGTGGTGGTGGCCCAGCTGATTGGCGTGGCGCCGGGACAGTTCATCGCCATCGTGGCCTTTACACAACTGAGCGAGAGCTTGCAGCACGCCAATGTGCGGCTCTGGTTTGGCTGTGTGGGCGAGCGCCTGTGGGTCAGCCCGCGCTTTCACCGCCTGCACCACAGCATTGGCATCGGCCATGAGTCCGCGGGTAAGAACACCCTGGGCGGCCACAACTTTGGTGTGCTGCTGCCATGGTGGGACATGCTGTTCGGTACCGCGAACTTCGAGCTGCGCTATGACCCCACAGGCATCCGCGACCAACTGGAGAGCGAGGGCGGGCGCGACTACGGCCGCGGTTTCTGGCGCCAGCAGTGGCTGGGTTTGCGCCGGCTGTGGGCAAGTTTGGCCGTTACCAGGCCTTAACCGCATGCGGGTATGCTTGCCCCCATGAAGTTGCTTCTTGATTCTTTCTGGCGCGCCGTGGCGTACTGCGTGCACCCCCGGGTAATTGCACTCTCGTTTCTACCCCTGTTGTTGATGGTGGCCTTGTCGCTGGGCCTGGGCTACTTTTACTGGGAACCTGCCCTGGATGCTGTGCGCGGCATGCTGGACGCATCTGAGTGGGTAGGCCGCATGTGGACCTGGCTGGAGACTGCGGGTGTCGGCCAGCTCAAGGTGGCGCTGGCGCCCTTGCTGGTGATCTTTGCCATCACCCCGCTGATCGTGGTGTTGTCCCTCCTGGCCGTGGCCCTGATGATGACGCCGGCCCTGGTGTCCCTGGTGGCTGAGCGGCGCTTTCCGCAATTGGAGAAGAAAAACGGCGGCACCCTGGTTGGCGGATTGTTCTGGGCCCTGGGTTCGGTGCTGCTTGCGGTGGTGGCCATGGTGGTGTCCATGCCCTTGTGGCTGGTGCCGCCCTTGATATTGGTACTGCCGCCCTTGATCTGGGGCTGGCTGACCTACCGCGTCATGGCCTATGACGCTCTGGCCGTGCATGCCAGCAAGCAGGAGCGGCGTGAGATATTCCGCCGCCACCGTGTCACGCTGCTGGGTATGGGGGTGTTGGCCGGCTACCTGGGCGCTGCGCCCAGCCTGGTGTGGGCCTCGGGTGCCTTGTTTGCCGCCGCTTTTGTGGTGCTGGTGCCTCTAGCGATATGGATCTACACCCTGGTGTTTGCGTTTTCCTCGCTGTGGTTTACCCACTATGTGCTGGCCGCATTGCAGGCATTGCGTGCCGAGGTGCCTGTGTCTGCCGTGCCGCCCCGCGCCGCTGCGGGCCCGGTTGTCGATGTCGAACCTAAAACGGAATCTGTTGTCCATGAGCCTGCCAATCCCATCCTCCCAGCCCCTTGAGTCGGCGCCGGTTTTCGGCCTGGTCATCGTCGGCGACGAGATCATGTCTGGCAAGCGTGCCGACAAGCACCTGCCCAAGGTCATCGAACTGTTGGGCGCACGCGGCTTGCAGCTGGGCTATGCCGAATACGTAGGCGATGATCCTGAGCGCATTACCAGTACCTTGCGCCGCGCGTTTGCCTCGGGTGACGTGGTGTTTTCCACCGGCGGTATAGGCGCTACGCCCGACGACCATACGCGCCAGTGTGCCGCGCGGGCCTTGGATGTGCCGTTGGCCTTGCATCCGCAGGCCGAGGCCTTGATACGCGAGCGCATGCAGGATACGGCGCGTGAACAAGGCACTTTGTATGAGCCGGACCGTCCAGACAATATCCACCGACTGAATATGGGCGTGTTTCCACAAGGTGCCCGCATCATTCCCAACCCCTACAACAAGATTCCAGGCTTCTCCGTGGGCCATGTGCATTTTGTGCCCGGCTTCCCGGTGATGGCCTGGCCCATGGTGGAATGGGTACTGGACCAGTACTACCAGCCCTGGTTCCAGCAGGCGGCCTGGGTGGAAAAATCGGTCATCGTGTACGGCAGCATGGAGGCCACGTTGACCCCGCTGATGGAGGCTATGGAGCAGCGTTTTGAAGGCGTCAAGGTATTCAGTCTGCCCAGCGTGGACCACGCCGAGCATGGCCGCCATATTGAGCTGGGCGTGAAGGGTTTGCCCAGCCTGGTGGAGCTGGCTTACCCGGCTTTGTTGGCGGGCCTGCACAATTTTGATGTGCAATTGGGCCCGGAATTGGTGCGTTCTTGATTGCACATATTTGGTGCAAAAATGACAATCCAATTTGGTGCATTGGCGCAGGTATTTGTTTCTCGGATGGGCCGTATTCCCGCCGAAGGCCGCTGCGGCCAAGGCAAAATACAAGGGTGAATGTGTTTACAAACGGCCTCGGCTGGTGGCATAGAAACTGCATTCCCATCTTGTTGATTTATTTTTGCTCAACCTAACCAGGAGATTCTTGATGGCAAAGACCGTCGCAGACGTGATGAAGATGGTGAAAGAAAGCGAAGTCAAGTTTGTTGACTTCCGCTTCACCGATACCCGCGGCAAGGAACAGCACGTGACCGTGCCTGTGTCGCACTTCGACGAAGACAAGTTCACGTCAGGCCATGCTTTTGACGGTTCTTCGATTGCTGGTTGGAAGGGCATTGAAGCTTCGGACATGCAACTGATGCCCGATGCCAACACCGCCAACATCGACCCGTTCTTCGAAGAAACGACGATGATCCTGACCTGCGACGTGGTCGATCCAGCCGACGGCAAGCCGTACGAGCGCGATCCCCGTTCGCTGGCCAAGCGCGCAGAAGCCTACATGAAGGCCTCCGGCCTGGGCGACACCGCTTACTTCGGACCAGAACCCGAATTCTTCGTGTTTGACAGCGTGCGCTGGCAAAACGACATGTCCGGCTGCTACTCCAAGATCGATTCGGAAGAAGCTTCCTGGAACACCGGCAAGGAATACGAACACGGCAACACCGGCCACCGTCCCGCAGTCAAGGGCGGCTACTTCCCCGTGCCACCAGTTGACAGCTTCCAGGACATGCGTTCGGAAATGTGCTTGGTGCTGGAATCCTTGGGTATTCCCGTCGAAGTGCACCACCACGAAGTGGCCAACGCCGGCCAAATGGAACTGGGTACCAAGTTCAGCACGCTGATCCAGCGCGCAGACTGGGTCCAACTGCAAAAGTACGTGATCCAGAACGTCGCCCACGCCTATGGCAAGACCGCGACCTTCATGCCCAAGCCCATCGTTGGCGACAACGGTTCCGGCATGCACGTGCACCAGTCCGTGTGGAAAGACGGCAAGAACCTGTTCGCTGGCGACGGCTATGCAGGTCTGTCTGAATTCGCGCTGTACTACATCGGCGGCATCATCAAGCACGCCCGTGCTCTGAACGCCATCACCAACCCCGGCACCAACAGCTACAAGCGCCTGGTTCCTGGCTTCGAAGCTCCTGTGAAATTGGCTTACTCGGCCAAGAACCGCTCGGCCTCGATTCGTATTCCTTTCGTGGCAAACCCCAAGGGCCGCCGCGTGGAAGCACGTTTCCCCGATCCACTGATGAACCCCTACCTGGGCTTCTCGGCTCTGCTGATGGCGGGTCTGGACGGCGTGGAAAACAAAATCCATCCTGGCGAAGCCGCTACGAAGGATCTGTACCATCTGCCACCCGAAGAAGACAAGCTGATCCCTACCGTCTGCCACAGCCTGGACCAAGCGCTCGAATGCCTGGACAAAGACCGTGCGTTCCTGACCAAGGGCGGTGTGTTCACCGATGCCTACATTGACGCCTACATCGACCTGAAGATGCAGGAAGTCACGCGCTTGCGCATGGCCACCCACCCGGTGGAATTCGACATGTACTATTCGCTGTAAGCAGCGCTACTAGCCTGGGAACGCTCGCAACGCGCAACCAGGCTTCTCATAAGGACGGCGCAAGCCGTCCTTTTTGCGTTTTGGCTTGGGAAAGCAATAGAAACAGAGTACCGTTGCGGCAACCCATTCAGATAAGGCCCTGTCGGCATATTCCATGAGCATGAAACCCTATTGGCTACTGATTTTGGCGGCTGCCTCGGCGCCGCTTTTCGCGCAAGACAACGCGGTTTACCGCTGCGGCAACGAATACACCAATTCCATCAAAGACCCCAAGGCCGCTGCAGCCCGTGGCTGCAAATTGGTAGAGGGTGGCAATGTCAGCGTGATCCAGGCCCCGCGGCCCGATGCGAACGCGGCGGCCGTGCGTGCGCCAGCGGCCAATAATGGTGGCGGCGCCGAGCAGCGTGCGCGCGACAGCGACGCCCGGATGATCCTGGAAGCCGAGCTGAAAAAGGCCGAAGCCCGGCAGGCAGACCTGCTCAAGGAGTACAACCAGGGCGAGCCTGAGAAGCAGGGCGGAGAAGCCCGTAACTACCAGAAGTACATAGACCGTGTAGCCGAGCTCAAGGCTGCCATTGCCCGCAATGAGAGCGATATCGCTGGGCTGAAGCGTGAGCTGGCCCGTCTTCCTCCTCCTAAAACTACCCCCTGACTACCTTGAACACCCCAACCAACCCCCATATTGCGCGCTTTCAGGCGTTTGATTTGCTGGCCACGCTGGTGGCGGTGCTGCGTAGCGACGGCGCGGTGATGTTTGCCAATGCAGCCTTGGAAGACGCGCTGGGCACCTCGCGCCGCACCATCGAAGGCTCGCACTTCCCGGACTGTTTCACCGAGCCGCACATTTTGCAGAACGCGTTGGAGGGGGCAGGCAGCAATGAGTTCGCGGCCCTGCGCTACGACGCCTGGCTCAAGCGCCTGAACCACGAACCGGTGCCGGTACACGTGATCCTGGCGCAGACCGAGCGTCCGGGCGAGGTCATCATCGAGTTGCTGCCGCAGGAGCAGCAGGCCAAGCAGGACCGCGAGGAACGTTTGATCGACCAGGCCCAGGCGAACAAGGAACTCATCCGTAACCTGGCCCACGAGATCAAGAACCCGCTGGGCGGCATACGTGGCGCTGCCCAGTTGCTGGAGATGGAGATCGAGTCGCGCGAACTGATTGAGTACACCCAGGTCATCATCCATGAGGCCGACCGCCTGCAAAGTCTGGTGGACCGGCTGCTGGCGCCGCACCGCCGTCCGCACGTGGTCAGCGATGTGAATATCCACGAAATCTGCGAGCGTGTGCGCTCCCTGATACTGGCCGAATTCCCGCGCGGGCTGAAGATTGAGCGTGAATACGATGTGTCGATTCCAGAGTTTCGCGGCGACCGCGAACAGCTCATCCAAGCGGTGCTGAATGTGGCCCATAACGCAACCCAGGCCTTGAGTGAACGCATTGCCGAAGGGGACGCGCAGATTACTTTTCTCTCGCGTATTGCACGCCAGGTAACGTTTGGGAAACAACGTTATCGATTGGCACTGGAATTGCATGTCATCGACAACGGCCCGGGTGTACCGGAGTCGATCAAGGACCGTATTTTTTACCCGCTGGTGTCGGGGCGAGATGGTGGTTCCGGGCTGGGGCTGACGTTGGCGCAAACCTTCGTGCAGCAACACCATGGCTTGATCGAATGTGACAGTGTTCCGGGCCGAACGGACTTTAAATTATTAATACCGCTGCCGTAGAAATTGATTCACGCAGCTTGACCCGAGGTGCCCTCTCTTATGAAGCCGATCTGGATAGTAGACGACGACCAATCCATACGCTTCGTTCTCGAAAAAGCGCTACTGCGTGAAGACTTGCCCACGCGCAGCTTTACCAACCCGCGCGATGTATTGCTGGCGCTGGAAGAAAATGGCGAAGAGGACGGCCCCCAAATCCTGGTGAGCGACATCCGCATGCCAGGCGGCTCCGGCTTGGACCTGCTGGAAAAGGTCAAAGCCAAGCACCCCGGCCTGCCGGTCATCATCATGACCGCGTTCTCCGACCTGGACAGTGCCGTATCAGCCTTCCAGGGCGGGGCCTTCGAATACCTGCCCAAGCCTTTTGACCTGCCCAAGGCTGTGGAGCTTATCCGTCGCGCGGTGGAAGAAAGCCAGCGCGAGGAAGTGGCCGAAGAACGCATGGCCGACACCCCCGAGATGCTGGGTCAGGCGCCCGCCATGCAGGACGTGTTCCGTGCCATCGGTCGGCTCAGCCAAAGCAACGTGACGGTGATGATCACCGGCGAATCCGGCTCCGGCAAGGAGCTGGTGGCGCGCGCACTGCACAAGCACTCGCCACGTGCCAACGGCCCGTTCGTGGCCATCAATACCGCAGCCATCCCCAAGGACCTGCTGGAGAGTGAACTCTTCGGCCATGAGCGCGGTGCCTTCACCGGTGCGCAAACCATGCGCCGGGGCCGCTTCGAGCAGGCCGATGGTGGCACGCTGTTTCTGGATGAAATCGGCGACATGCCGTTCGACCTGCAAACCCGCTTGTTGCGCGTGCTGAGCGACGGCCACTTCTACCGTGTGGGCGGCCACAATGCCGTCAAGGCCCAGGTCCGCGTGATTGCCGCGACCCACCAGGACCTGGAGCAACGCGTGCGCGATGGCGTGTTCCGCGAGGATTTGTTCCACCGCCTGAACGTGATCCGCCTGCGCCTGCCGGCGCTGCGCGAGCGCATCGAAGACGTGCCCATGTTGACACGCCATTTCCTGCAGCAAAGCGCCAAGCAGCTGGGAGTGGAGCCTAAGCGCATTTCCGATGCGGCGCTCGCTCAGATCGGCCTGTTTCCGTTTCCCGGCAACGTGCGCCAGCTGGAGAACCTGTGCCATTGGCTGACCGTCATGGCGCCGGCCCAGGTGATCGAGCCCAAGGATTTGCCACCTGAAATCACTGGCGCCGTGGTGGCACCTTCCAGCGGCCTGGGTCACGCCCTGCCGCGCATGGTGGTGAGCACGCCGGTCGTGCATCCTGAGACGGATCTGTCGGCACTGGATGACATTGCCGGCATGCAGGCCGTTCCGTTGGACAGCGATGCTGCCATCGTCACGCTGCCGCCGGCCAGCACCGCCCCGGTCAGCGCCTGGGAGCTGGGCCTGGAGGCCGAGGCCCAGGAACTGCTGGCCAACGACCGCCACGACGTGTGGGACGTGTTGACGCGCCGCTTCGAGTCCAAGTTGATCCTGACAGCGCTGCACAACACCCGTGGCCGTCGCATTGAGGCAGCCCAGAAGCTGGGCATTGGCCGCAACACCATTACCCGCAAAATCCAGGAACTGGGTTTGGAGTGAAATATGGCACTAGCGCAGGTAATGCCTGCGCTGGCTGCTATCTATTTTGATGATGTATGGGATTTAAAAACAATGCCCCGGTGCTTGCGTACCGGGGCATTGTTCTTATGGATGAAGTTTTAGTTCTCAGCCCCAGTAAACGGCACTAAAGTAGCCGCAAGTTGTCGGTCTGGCCGGGCTCCCAGCAGCCTGCGCCCTGGAGATATGTCCTGGGACCGCCGATCGACGCCCAAGCTGGAGGCTGTGTATGGTTCTTCACCTGGTCCAGGGGGTTGCCTGGATCTTTGTTCTGGGTGTGCTGCAGGGGCTGCACCTACGCGCCTGGAAGCCCCGCAGCGTGCTTCGCCAACTGGTGACCGGGCTGCTGTTTGGCGGTATCTGCGTGCTGGGCATAGTCACGCCGTCGGCCAGCATGCCGGGGTTGGTGGTCGATGCGCGCTGCGTGGTGCTAGGCGCGGTGGGCCTGTTTGGCGGGCCGCTGGCTGCGCTGGTGGCAGCCGCTATATCCGTGGGCTACGGCCAATTACCTGGCCAGGCAGACAATGCCATAGGCCTGCCTTTGCTCGTCGCCAGCATTGGCTTGGGTCTGCTCTACCGTTACGCCGTGGCCCGGGGCTGGGCCCGTGTGAACGTATGGCAGCTATTGGTATTTGGCCTGCTGCAGCAACTGCTGGCCTTGGGCTCCATGTGGCTTGTGCCGGCCCATCCGCCGGCGGATGAGTTGCTCGTCGTCGGGCTGGCCCTGGTTGCCGTGATGACGCCGGCCATGGTGTTCCTGGGCCTGCTGATCCAGGAGGGGCTGGACCGCGAAGCCCGTGAACAAGCCCTGCGCGACTCCGAGAACCGCTTGCGCAGCCTGTTGATGGATATCCCCTCGGTTTCGGTCCAGGCCTATGCGGCCGATGGCACGACGCGCTACTGGAACAAGGCCTCCGAGCAGCTTTATGGCTACGCGGCCGACGAAGTGCTGGGCCGCAACCTCACCGATCTCATCATTCCGCTTGAAATGCGCGATGGCGTGCGCCAGGCCATGCAGCAGATGTTCGCCACCCAGCAGGCCATTCCAGCGGGCGAGTTGTCGTTGATGCGCAAGGACGGTAGCCGCGTACCCGTGTTTTCCAGCCACGCCTATGTACAGACGCCGGGCCAGCCGGCCGAGATGTTCTGCATCGATATAGATCTGTCCGACCGGGTACGGGCCGAATCCGAGTTGCGCATCGCCGCCGTGGCTTTTGAGGCCCAGGTCGGCGTGGTGGTGACCAATGCCAAACAGGTGATACAGCGGGTGAACAAGGCCTTCACCCAGAGCATGGGCTATAGCGAGGCGGAGTGCCTGGGCCAGACGCTGGCTTTTCTGAACGCCGAGCCGAATGGCGAGGCTTACTTTGGTGGCATCCAGCAGGATTTGGCGCGCAAGGGCCAGTGGGTGGGTGAAATCTGGAGCCGGCGCCAGAACGGCGAACGCTTTCCGCAGTGGGTCAGCATCAGCGCGGTGCTGGATGGCATAGGCGGCCTGAGCCACTACGTCGCCACCGTGGTAGACATCACCCAGCGCAAGATGGCCGAGGACAAGATTCGCCAGTTGGCCTTCTTCGACCCGCTGACCAATCTACCCAACCGCCGGCTGCTCATGGACCGCCTGCACCGTGCGCTGGCTGCCAGTGAGCGCAGCAAGCGCACCGGCGCCTTGCTCTACATAGACCTGGACAACTTCAAAACCCTGAACGACACCCGGGGCCATGAAAAAGGTGACGTGCTGCTGCAGCAAGTGGCGCTGCGGCTGGTGCACTGCGTGCGCGACAGCGACACCGTGGCCCGGCTGGGCGGCGATGAATTCCTGGTCATGTTGGAAGACCTGGAGGCCAGCTCGGAAATGGCGGCCGCTGTCGCCAAGTCCGTGGCGGAAAAAATCGTCACCGTGCTGAACCGGCCCTACAGCCTGGGCGAGCTGGACTTCAACAGCACGGCCAGCCTGGGCGTGGCCTTGTTCCACGGCCAGACCCTGCCTATGGACGAGCTGCTCAAGCAGGCCGACATGGCCATGTACCAGGCCAAAGCCCAGGGCCGCAATGCGCTGCGGTTTTTCGACCCGGCCATGCAGGCTGCGGTGAATGCGCGCGCGGAGCTGGAGGGCGACTTACGCCAGGCCCTGGTGCTGGGGCAGTTTCTGCTCTTCTACCAGCCGCAGCTGGATGCGCACGGCCAAGTCACCGGAGCCGAGGCCTTGCTGCGCTGGCCGCATCCGCAGCGCGGCCGGGTGTCGCCTGCTGACTTCATCCCCCTGGCGGAGGAGACCGGCCACATCCTGACCCTGGGCCGCTGGGTGCTGGAGACCGCCTGTGCACAGCTGATGGCCTGGGCTCCGCACCCTCTGTTGGGCAACCTGGTGTTGGCGGTGAACGTCAGTGCCCGGCAGTTCCGCGAGCCTGAGTTTGCCCAGGACCTGCTGGACTTGCTGAGCGCCACCGGGGCCAACCCCAAGCGCCTGAAGCTGGAGCTGACCGAGAGCATGCTGGTCGATAACCTTGAAGACCTGGTGCACAAGATGGCCATGCTGCGCGCGCGCGGCATTGGCTTTTCACTGGACGACTTTGGTACCGGCTATTCCTCGCTGTCCTACCTCAAGCGGCTGCCGCTGCACCAGCTGAAGATCGACCAGTCCTTTGTGCGCGATGTGCTGATAGACCCCAGCGATGCGGCGATTGCGCGTACCGTGGTGGCCCTGGCGCAAAACCTGGGGCTGGAGGTGATGGCCGAAGGGGTGGAAACACAGGCCCAGAAAGACTGGCTGGCCCGCTATGGCTGCCATTCCTACCAGGGTTATCTGTTCAGCCCGGCCTTGCCGGTCCAGGACTTTGAACGCTATGTGCAGCGCACGGCGGCTGCGCTTATTTGAGCCGATGGTGCGTTGCCAAGCCGGCACCGCCCACCAATCCAACACCTTCTAGCCCAACACTGTAGCGCAGGCTTTGCAGCCGTTGCAGACGGGGCTGCGATAGCTGCACCATGTGCAGGGCGATGGAGCGATAGTTACTTCTAAGGCAGCCGGCCAGGGCACAATTTATCCAAACATCGCATCGACAGAGTAGGCGTTGGCAGTCCGTCACGCGCCGCCGGGAGAACAATAAAAATGCTGAAACCACATCTTTTCGCGCTGCCGTACCGCCCGCACCGCAAACTATGGCGCCAACTACTCGGTACCGCACTCTTGCCCTGTCTGCTCATCCTCGCGGCCGACAAGGCGGCCGCTGCAGAACCTGCATCCATCTATGCCGAGGCTGGGCAAAATTTGCGCAGCGGCATCACCACCCGCACCGCCACGCTGGGCTGGCGCTGGCCCATGCAAAGCAGCTTTTGGGATGGACGCATCACCGGTGCCTGGGATGTATATGTGAGCCAGTGGAACGCCGATGCCACGGTGGGACAGGACCGGCATTACGCCCAGATCGGCCTGGTGCCCATGTTCCGCTATCGCTTTGACGGCGGGCAGTCGCCCTGGTTTGTAGAGGCTGGCGTGGGCTTGTCATACCTGGACAAAACCTATTACACGCCGTCGGGCCACTTCAGCACGCAGTGGAACTTCAGCGACCATCTGGGCCTGGGCCGCAACTTTGGCGCCCAACAGCGCCACAGCCTGGGTGTGTATGTGAAGCATGTGTCCAACGCCGGCCTGCGCCAACCCAACCCGGGCGAGACCTTTGTGCAACTGCGCTACAGCCTGGGGTTTTGATTCTTTTGCTATTTATTTCGTAGCTATTAGCGCAGATAAACAGTGCGCTGAACGGTAAAGTTGTGCATGGCCTGCGGGCGCTCGTCAGGGCGCTTCTACAATCTTTTTCCGTCCACTTCTGGTTCAAGAACGTGCATCCAGACTCCAGCAACGCGCCCACGCTGCGCGGCATCTTCTGCGCTTTTTCCAAGATCGGTTTGACCAGCTTTGGTGGCGGCCTCAGTGGCTGGATGTTGCGCGAATTCGTGCAGCGCCGCGCCTGGCTGACCGAGGTGGAGTTCCTTAACGGCCTGGCCCTGGCGCAGGCCTTTCCGGGCGTGAATGTGGTGAACCTGGCCATCTGGATCGGCTACCAGCTGCACGGTGGCGCTGGCGCGCTGGTGGCAGCCTGCGGCATCGTGCTGCCATCCATGGCCTTGGCCATGGTGCTGGCCAGCGCGTTCTCCAGCCTGGGCGATGTGCATGCGGTGCATTTGGTGCTGGCCGGTGTTGCGGCGGCTGCCGTGGGCCTGTCGCTGCAGACCGGCTTGCGCGCGGCCCGGCATGCGGCCAAGGGCTGGTTGCGCGCGGGTATTCTGGCGGTGACTTTTGTGGCCATCTTCTTCTGGCGCCTGCCGCTGCTGTGGGTGGTGGCCTGCATGGTGCCGCTCTCGGTCGGCCTGGCCTGGCTGCGCATCCGCGCTGAGAGTCGTGAAGGTGCCACGCCATGAATTTGCAGCTGTTGGGCGATTTGCTGGCAGTGTTTGTGCCGCTGTCCTTCCTGACGGTGGGTGGTGGCCAGAGCATCGTGGCCGACATCCACCGCCAATCGGTGGCGGTGCAGGGCTGGATGAATGACGGGCAGTTTCTGGACCTGTTCGCCCTGTCGCGCATCACGCCCGGGCCGGGCTCGCTGCTGGTAACCCTGGTGGGCTGGCATGTGGCTGGGCTGTGGGGTGCTTTGGTAGCGTCGGCGGCGATCTTTCTGCCCAGTTCGGTGCTGGTCTACGGCCTTGCCCATGTGTGGTCGCGTTACCGGGGCCATATGCTGGTGCGGGCCATCGAGTCCGGGCTGGCACCGGTGGCCGCGGGCATGATCCTGGCCGCGTCCTGCACCGTGCTGCGCGCAGCCGAGGGCGGAGTGTGGGCCTGGGCCGTGGCGGCTTTGTCCACCCTGGTGCTGGTGTTCTGGGCCCGGGTGAACGCGTTGCTGGTGTTGGGCGCGGGCGGGCTGGTGTTCTGGCTTGCGTTGCGGTAGGCGTGGGGGGTGAGCGGCACTTTTTAACGTAAGCCCCATCTTGCGCAAGAGAGGGCTAGGGAGCAAAGTGCAAGCACCTTAAAGGAGGCCTTATGTTGAAAGTTGTTGCGACGATGCTCTGTATGTTCCTTATGGCGTTGGGCCTGGCGGCTTGTGGTGGAGGTGGCAGTTCGGCCACCAGCACGCCGGACAAGCTGACGATCGTTGGTTCCGGCAGCTAGCCGCAAGGAGTATGGCCATGCAATACACCCGCTACACCCAATACACCCGCTACACCCAATACACCCGCTACACCCAATACACCCGCTACACCCAATACACCCGCTACATCTTGATCAGCCTGGCACTGCTGTGCACCCAGGCGATGGCGCTGGACGCAAGCGCGCTCAAGCTCAAGGTCTATGGTGTGATGCTTTCCACCAGCCCGCTGTGTTCCAGCCCCATCACCGTTTTCAGTAGTGCAACGGCGACCGAGGTGGATTTCCTTAGTGCTCCCACCTTGGGCAGCGGCAACCCGCCGGATGGCACGTACAACTGCGTCATCATCAAGATGGCGGACATCATCAAGTTCACGCCCAGCAGCACTTCGGGCTGGTGCCAGGCCGCGACGGAATATTCGGCCGATGTCTGCCGTGCGGACAACAGCGGCAAGACCAGCACCCCGGACGTGGCGGGCACCACCGCCTGCACCGGCACCGACCCCAGCGTCAACGGCAGCGTGATCACGCCCGGTGTGCCTGTGGCGGACGTGGTCTACCTGTACCTGACCACCAACGCCCTGGCCGGCACCGGCGGCAATACCTTTGTGCAGCCCGACAGCACCAGCAGCACCAATGGGCTGAACCTCACGGCGCCGCTGGTGGTGGCCGGCACTGCCAAGTCCAAGTTCTCGGTGAACGCCAGTGGCAAGGTGGGGGAGGACATTGCGACGCACAGCTGCGGTATGAATCCGCCCGTATTTGGCTTCGTAAAGCTGTAAGCCGGTAGCGGTTTTCGGCTATCTGTCTGCTATATATTCAGTAGCGTCTAGCGCAGATATTTCCTGCGCTAGAGCCATTTTTATTCATATCCAGGGCCGGACTGCGCGGGGCGCGGCCTGGCCCCAATTATTGAAGGAGCACGCCATGAAGCGATCGTTGTTGGGCCTGCTGGCCGCCGTAGGTGTCAGCGGTGCTGTGCTGCTGTCGTCCTGGGTGCCGGCTGCGCATTCTCAGATCCGTGCCAACCCCAGCTATGTGCCCATGGGTACTTCGGCCAGTGGGTCGTCCAGCGTGGCCTGGTTCCATGACCCGTCGTCGGGTCGGGCGATTGCCTGCCAGACCGTGGGCAGCGCCAGCGCCGGCCTGACAGGCATCCAGTGCGTAACGGCCAAGCTGCCGCTGCCCGATACGCCCTGAGCTCAGACCTTGCGGCCCTCGGCATGCAGGGCCAGGATGCCGTGCACCAGCGCATTCGCCGGTGTGGGCACACCCAGCTCGGCGCCGCGCCGGGCCACATCACCGCTGAGCCAGCGCACCTCCAGCGGGTTGCCGCGCTCCAAATCGTGTGCCATGGAGGAGGTCATGGCCGCCGGCAACTGGTCGCAAAAGCGCAGCCGGTCGGCCGCGAAATCGGGTGCCAGGGGTACGCCCTGCGCCAGGCCTACCGCCACCACTTCTTCCATGATCTGCTGCAGCACGCGGCGTGACTGCGGGTGACTGCGCACCCGGCCTATGGGTAGGCGGGTTGCGGTGGTGGTGGCCGACAAACCCACCAGCATCACGAACTTTTCCCAGATCGTCTTGCGGATATCGGCGCTGATCTCGGCCTCGATGCCGGCGTCTTGGCAGGCCTGCAGAAATGCCTCCAGCCGGGCCGAGCGGCTGCCGTCGTATTCCCCAAACACCAGCTTTTGCAACACACCCGTGTGCGCGATCACGCCCGGCGCGGCAATCGTGGCGGCGATGTAGCAAACGCCCCCGGCCACCGCCTGCGGGCCCAGCACGCTGCGCAAAATATCGTCCTTGACCACGCCGTTCTGGAGCGAGATGACCGCCGTGTGCGGCCCGACCAGCGGGCGTATGGCCTCGGCCGCGGCTTCGGTGTCCCATAGCTTCACGCCGAACAGCACCACGTCCGCCACGCCCACGTCCTGGGGTGTTTCGGTGACCTGCAGGTCCTTTAGATGCAAGTCGCCCAGGGCACTGTTGAGTTGCAGGCCCTGGCTGCGCAGGGCGGCACCGTGGGCGCCACGGGCGATGAAGTGCACGTCGCAGCCACTGTGCGCCAGCCGAGCCCCGAAATAGCCGCCTACACCGCCCGCACCCATGATTGCTACTTTCATACCGTTCCTTGGCTGACGCGCCCGGACCTCGGGCGCAAGGGAGACCTATGTTAGGTTGAAATCGGCGCGGCCGTCAGATCGTGAGGTTCTAAGGCTACGACCGTAGTCACCAGGATGATGCGGGCGATGCGTCCGTTGTCGGCGCCAAAGCTGGGCCAGTGCCAGTGGAAAAGGGAGGGTGACGACAAGTATGTGCAACGCAGCGCTTATTGTGCGTGAGCCGTGCGCATCTTTTTATCCGAAGTCATATGGCTTTCCAGCGCACGGTCTATCTGCGCTGGAAGCTATTCAAACAGTAGCGTTATGCGCGGTAGCGGGGGGCCGGTTGGCTGTGCGACAGGTTAGGTCCCAGCGCGGCGCGGGCGGCCATGAAGGCATCCCAGTCGGCGGCATTCGGCAGTGACGGAATGGTTACGCGTTCTTGCCGGTCCATGCCAAGCAGGGCCGCGTCCACCAGCTTGTCCGTGTCCATCACTATCTCTGCGGGCAACTGGTCCACACTGAAGCCGGCGCGGTCCCAGATCTCCGTGCGGGTGGCGCCGGGTAACACGGCCTGCACTTGTACGCCGCTGGGGCCGGCTTCGGCCTGCAGGCTTTGGGACAGGCTGAGTACATAGGCCTTGGTGGCGGCATAACTGGCGTTGAAGGTCTCGGGCGCCAGAGAGACGACCGAGCCGATGTTCACCAGAATGCCCTTGCCGCGCGGCACAAAGCCAGCCAGCGCGGCGGCGGCCAGGCGGGTCAGCGCCACGACGTTGAGTTGCAACATCTTGTCCACGCTGGCGATGTCCGAGCTGACCAGCGGGCCCATGCTGGCCACGCCTGCGTTGTTGACCAGCAGGCTGATTGCGCTGTCTGTGCGCAGGCGTTGCTCCACAAGGGCCAGCTCGGCCGGGGCGTTGAGGTCGGCGGCCAGTACTTCCACGCGTACGCCGGTCTGGCTGCGCAGGCGCTCAGCAAGGGCTTCCAGCCGGGTGTGGTCGCGTGCAACCAGTACCAGTTGATAGCCGCGCTGTGCCAGGCGGTCTGCGTAAACGGCACCGATGCCGCTGGATGCGCCTGTGACCAGGGCGGTGCCGAGAGAGGTGTTTGCTGTCATGGTGAAAAGTCCTTGAGTGGTTGGTTATATGACGTTCGTCATTATTGAATTATATGTTGATCGTCATTTAAAATGTCAAGCATCTACCGTTTTTGTGAAAGTCCGCCATGAAAGTCAGCCGAGAACAAGCCGCCGAAAACCGCGAACGTGTGTTGGCTGTGGCCGCGCAGCTGTTCCGCGAACGTGGCTTTGACGGGGTGGGCGTGGCCGACATCATGAAGACCGCCGGGTTGACCCATGGTGGCTTTTACGGTCAGTTCGCGTCAAAGGAAGATCTGATGGCCCAGGCCAGCGCCCGTGCTTTGGCCGATGGCGGCGTCTGGTGGCAGCAACTGGCCGAGGCGGGCGGTGCACAGCCTTTGGAGAGCATCGCGCGCGGCTATTTGTCGGCTGCGCACCGCGATGCGCCAGGCCGGGGTTGCCTGGCGGCCGCCCTGGGCGCCGATGCGGCCCGTCAGGCCGGCCCGGTGCGTCGTGCCGTCACCGCTGGCATCAGCGCCATGGTGGAGATCTTGGCCCAGTGGATGCCCGGCCGCTCAAAGGCGGCCCAGCGTGAAAAGGCGTTGGCCCTGTACGCCAGCATGGTGGGGGCCGTGGTGCTGGCCCGCGCGGTGGACGATGCGGCTCTGTCGGAAGAAATACTGCAATCCGTGCTGCGTACTTTGCCCGCACCACGGACCCACTGATTACTATTGTTTTTATAGCTGCTTGCGCACGTAATACCTGCGCTAGAGCCCTAAAAAGTATTTTTCCTAAACAGTCTCAAGTCCACCAGCCAAAGACCAGCGGCATCAGCACCGAGGACAAAATCGCCTGCATGCCCAGCGCAATGCCGGCGTAGGCGCCTGCATCGGGGTGGACCTGCAAGGCCCTGGCGGCACCTATTCCGTGCGATGCCGTGCCCAGCGCCAGGCCGCGCACGGCCCAGCTGTTGATTCCCAGCAGATTGAACAGGTACTTGCCTGACAAGGCGCCGACGAGGCCGGTCAGCACCGCAAACACGGCGGACAGTGCGGGCACGCCGCCAATGCGCTCGGCAATCCCCATGGCCACGGGGGCCGTGACCGACTTGGGCGCCAGCGAGCGCACCACGTCGTCCGGCATGCCCAGGGCCCAGGCCATGGCCACCGCACTGGCAGCCGCTGCTAGGCCACCAGCCAGCACTGCCAGGGTCAAGGCCACGCCGCGTTGGCGCACCTCGTGGCGGCGCAGCCACAACGGCCAGGCTAGCGCCACCACGGCCGGGCCCAGCAGCACATGGATGAACTGGGCCCCCGCAAAGTAGCTCGGGTAGGGCGTGTGCGTGGCGACCAGCACGCAGCCCAGCAGCACCACCGACCACAGCACCGGGTTGGCCCAGGGTGCGCGGCCCATGCGTTCGTAAAACGCCTGCGCGGTCACATAGGTGAGCAAGGTGGCCGTCAGGCCAAACAGCGGCGTGGTGGCCAGGTAGACCCAGAGTTGGACGAAATCAGCCATGGCTGTCTTCCTGCGTGGGCTCATCCTGCAGCAGCTGGCGCAGCACCAGGGCAGTCACCGCCAGGCCGACCCAGGTGGACAGCACGATCACTACCAGCAGCTGCGCGCCGTATTGCGACACCAGCTGCAAATGGGTGATGACGCCCACGCCCACCGGCACAAACAGCAGCGACAGATGGCCCAGCAGCAGCTCGGCCATGGCGGCGATGGGTTCGCGCACCTGGGCCCAGCCCAGGGCCGGCAGCAAAATCACCAGCCCCACCACCGGCCCCGGGAAGGGCAGGCCGAGGCTGTGGGTGATGCCCTCGCCCAGAGCCTGCACCAGCAGCAAAAAGGCCAGTCCGCGCAATGCTTGCATAGGTTTTCCTCCTCCAGATGGGGCGTATGCGGCCCCGGTCGGTGACGCTGCGTGTGCAGATGCTGGATCGTAGACGGGTTCGCTGGAGTTCTGCTGTGCGCCCGGCCGTTTCGCGGCGCATGAGTGGGGGCTGTTGGCCGCATCGCCTGGCTTGCGATGACCTGCTGGCGGCCACGGAAAACTGGCTGGGAGCTGAGTTTTTCGAGTTCACCTAGCGCCGGGGCGCCGAAGGCCTTGATGAGGGCAAGTTCAAAGCCTTGCTCAAGTCGCTGCAGCGCGACCAGATTCACCGCAGCGCATTAAAAACCGCCTGGACTGGCAGACGGACAAGCTCAGGCGCCGACGGCGTCTGCCCAGGCCAGGGCCTGCAGATGGGCCCAATTGACCTGTTTGTTCGACAGGTGCAGTTCTTCGGCATTGCGGGCAAATTGGGTGTCGTCACCGTTTTCGCAGGCCTCGGTCAGCGCCAGGAAAGGGGCGAAAACCCCTGTGCGGTACAGCAGGGCGTCCAGCACTGGCTGGGGCAGGGCGACAGACTCCAGCGCCTTGGCCAGCGGCATGCCCAGCATCACGTCGGCCAGCGAGAAAACGCCGACCACGAAGGCGTTGTCGCATTCTTCGGCGGTCAACATTTCGGCGGCCAGCAGCTCCATCAGGCGGCCGCGCACCACGGCGGTTTGTCCCACGGCGGGAGGGGCTCCACCTTCACCGCGCGAAGTCGTCAGCAGCAGCGAGGCCCAGCGGTAGAGCTTCTTCATGCCCAGAATCATCACCGCATGGCGGAACGAGGTGACTTCACAGCTCAGCCCGAAGCCGGACGAGTTGATGAAGCGCAGCAGATTGAAAGACAAGGTGGGGTCGCGCTTGAGCAATTCCTCAATTTCGTTGACCTCTCCGTGTTTGCGTACCAGGTTGATCAGCTGCAGTATGGTGGCCTGCGAGGGTCTCACGGTTTGCGCAGCGACCAGGGCAGGCTTGGAGAACCAGTAGCCCTGGAACAGCTTGATGCCATAGCCGGCCAGGGTTTTGTGCTGGGCGGCGGTTTCCACCTTTTCGGCGACCAGCATGGCCTTGGTGTTTTTGTTGGCGAACTGTACGAAAGGCTCCACCATCTCTGGCTTGAGAGCCGTCATGTCCAGCTTCACATACGAGGCCAACAGACGCCAGGATGCGTAACCCTTTGTGAGGACCGTATGGTTGAAGGCGAAACGAAAGCCGCGTTTGTGCAGATCTTGTAACACCAAGGCGTGGCGTTCTATGTCTTCCACCACGTTGCCGGGTACGGGCGGGACTTCCAGTACCACTTTGTCGGGGTGGACCAGCTCCAGGTGGCCGCCGGTCAGACTCTGCAGCGTGCAGTTGATGAAGACCAGCTTTTTGCCCACCAGGGCTTCGGTATCGGTGAATGAAAGGGCGTTGACCAGCAAAGCTGCATCGGAATCTGCCGAATAGCCTTCGGTGGGCTGGGAGCGGTCAAACAACTCGTAGCCGAACACCACACGGTTTTCGTCCACGATGGCTTGGCGCGCTATGCGTACCCGGTTTTCCAGAGCTTCGTCTTGGGACTGCGTGAGGCTGTGGAGCTGGTCGGGAATGGTGGACATGGCGGCTGAAGGAACACTCAAGGTAAAAAAGGTCGGTTTGTAATCGATTTTAAGGAGGCTTGCGACCGAAAGGGGGCTTTGTATCAGGATGTGAGCTAGGTCATGAGCCCGTCGGCCCAGACCATGGCCTCCATGTGCGCCATATTGATATGGTGGTTGGTGAAGTGCAAGGAGTGTGCCGCTGCGTTGAAAGCGTCGTCGTCGTTGTTTTCACAGGCTTTGGTCAGCGCCAGCATGGAGCCATAGATGCCGGTGCCGCTACGCAGGGCTTCGTTCACGGCCGGTGGCAACGACAACAGGTCCAGCGCCTGCTCCATGGGGATGCCCAGCATCACGTCAAGCAGCGAGAAAATGCCCACCACGAAAGCCCCGTCGCACTCCTCGGGCGTCAGAGTGCCAGTGGCCAGCAGCTCCATCATGCGTCCGCGCACCACGGCGGTGGTTCCTACGGCGGCGGCTGTGCCGTCGGCTCGGGCCGAGGTCAGTAACAGGGCTGCCCAGCGGAACAGCTTTTTCAGGCCCATCAACATCACCGCCTGGCGGAAGGAGGTGATCTCGTTGTTCAGGCCAAAGCTGGCCGAGTTGATCAGGCGCAACAGGTTGAAGCCCAGGATGGCATCGGTCTTCAGGACTTTTTCGATCTCCTCGGTCGCGGCCTGGTTGCGCACCAGATTGATCAGCTGCAGCACATGGGCCTGGGCGGGTGTGACGACCTTGGTCTTGATGACATCGGGCCGGGCAAACCAGTAGCCTTGGAACAGGGTGGCTCCATAGCTGGCCATGGTGGCGAACTGGGCTTCGGTTTCGATCTTCTCGGCCACGATGGCGGCCTTGGTGCGGGTTTTGACCGCCTGCACAATGGCCTGCAACTGCTCGGGCTTGAGAGCGCGCAGGTCCAGCTTGACGAAATCGGCCAAGGGCTGCCATCCGGCATAGACCGGTGCCAGCACCGTGTGGTTGAAGGCCAGCCGGAAGCCGCGTTTGCGCAGCTCTTGCAGCGTGTGCTGGCGTGCTGCGATTTCATCCGGCGCATGGCCGGGCACGGGTCCGACTTCCAGCACCACCTTGTCCGGCTGCACCAGATCCAGGTGTCCGCCAGCCAAACTTTCGTACGTGCAGTTGACAAAAATGGTGACTTTGCCGATCAGCGAATCCATGCCGGTGTGGGTCATGGCGTTGAAGATCAGTGCAACGTCACTGGCGGCATTGTGGTGCGCCGTGGAGCGGTCGAATAGTTCGTAGGCCGTCACAGCGCGCTGGGCGTCCATGATGGGCTGGCGTGCAATCACAATGGCACCGCCGATATCAGGCGTTGCCGGTGTGGAGGGGGTGTCTGATGGGGGCATGTCTGGGTGTGCGGGTGTGGGCAGTCTCGGTCTATCGTAACGTGTATGCGATCGCCGCCGAGCTTTCAGCGTACATCCAATGGCTTGGATGTGCAATTACTGTAGCAACACGGCCAGTTCGGCATCGGTGAAACCGGCTTGCCGCCGGGCATCGGTATTGAACGGGGGCTTGGGCTGCGGTGCGGCGTAGCGGTCCAGCAGCAGGCGGTAATGGGTGATGGGGTCTAGCCCGTCGCGCTCGCACAGCCAGCGGTACCAGCGGTTGCCCACGGCCACATGACCGATCTCGTCGCGCAAAATGGTATCCAAGATGTCCACCGCACGCTGCGCAGGGGGAGTATTCACGCGTCGCAGCTTGGCCTGTATCAGCGGCGTGGCGTCCAGCCCGCGCGCCTCCAGCGTACGCGGCACCAGAGCCATGCGCGCCACCACATCCACCGCCGTGGCGGCGCAGACTGTCCACAGGCCGTCATGGGCCGGGAAGTCGCCATAGTCCCAACGCTGCTCGCCATCTGCCAGCTCTTGCAACAGGCCGCGCAGCAGCTGGAAGTGCAGGGCCTCTTCGGCGGCCACACGCACCCAGTCGCGGTAGTAGGCGTCGGGCATGCCATCAAAGCGCCAGGCAGCGTCCAGGGCCAGGTTGATGGCGTTGAATTCGATGTGTGCCACGGTGTGCAGCAGGGTGGCCAGGCCATCGGTGGTGAAGGGTGAACGCTGGGGCTTGGTCACGCGTTCCACCAGCAGCGGACGGGCCGGGCGCCCGGGTACCGGGGCAGTCGGGGCCTGTGCCTTGTGTGCTATTGAAAGAGTAGCTGCCTGCGCTTGCAGCAATTGTGCTGCGGCCACTTTTTCTTGAGGATCAGAAAGGCACAGGGCCTGCAGTGCGCGGGTTCGAAGTTCCATACCTACAATTATGCGTATACCCCCAGGCTCCACGCTTCGCGTTTCCGCCAACCCCCTTGCAGGGGGCGATACCTACAGCCCGGCAAAGCCGGTTCTGTGGTATCTCTGGTGTCGGAGCGTTCAGCCCGTTGTCTGGGCTTGCTTCGTTGTAAGTCGTCGCCATATCTAGAAATGCAATTGTTAGGGAAACACAGTGTCTGAACTCCACAAATTCTTATTCGACGGCCTGCCCGTACGCGGTTGCATCGTGCGTCTTACCGACGCCTGGCAGGAAATCCTGCAGCGCCGGGCCTCCAATACCACCTCGGGGCCGTATGCCGCACCTGTAGCCGAGCTGCTGGGTGAAATGACGGCGGCGGGCGTGCTGATGCAGTCCAACATCAAGTTCAACGGCGCCGTGGTGCTGCAGATTTTTGGCGACGGCCCGGTCAAGGTGGCGGTGGTCGAGGTACAGCCCGATCTGAGTCTGCGCACCACTGCCAGCGTGATGGGCGAGGTGCCAGTGGGTGCCAGCCTGAGCCAGATGGTCAATGTCAACAACGAAGGCCGATGCGCCATCACCCTGGACCCCAAGGACAAGTTCCCTGGACAGCAGCCTTACCAGGGCGTGGTGCCGCTATTTGGCGACCGCAAGGAAAAGCTGGAGAAGCTCAGCGATGTGCTGCAGCACTACATGCTGCAAAGCGAGCAGCTGGACACGCTGATGGTGCTGGCGGCCGACGAGCAGGTGGCAGCCGGCCTGCTGATCCAGCGCCTGCCGGTCAAGGGCGAGAAGAACCTGGCCGGCAGCCTGGTGAGCCAGGAGAACGAGGACGAAATAGGCCAGAGCGAGCACTACAACCGCATTGCCCACCTGGCCAGCACCCTGAAGCGCGAAGAGCTGCTGACGCTGGATGTGGACACCATTTTGCGCCGCCTGTTCTGGGAAGAGCAGGTGCTGATGTTCAGCCCGCACATGGGGCCGACAGCTCCCAAATTTGCCTGCACCTGCAGCCGCGAGCGCGTGGGCGCGATGATACGCAGTCTGGGCACGGACGAGGTAGAGAGCATCCTGGCTGAAAGCGGACAGGTGGAGGTGGCTTGCGAGTTCTGCGGCAAGCAGTACCGCTTTGATCCGGTGGACGCGGCACAGTTGTTCACCACGCCCGACGCGACCCCGCCGGGGCCGTCAGCGGTTCAGTAAATCGCTGAACAGCCGGTGTTCGCAGACTGGGTCACTGCATTTCTCGCAGTTCCAGGTCCACGGTTTTTGTGAGGAAAATACGCTGTCAGCGCTGGATTTATCTGTGCTACCAGCTATTGAATCAATAGCGCGCAAAGCGTTGACGGTGCGTGCGCTGCCTCGGCCATAGACCACCTGGTAGGGAATGCCGCCGCGCGCCAGGGCTGTACGCAGCCGGGCATCCACGGGTTCACGCATGTGCTGGCCGTCGCGCTGCAGGCCGTCGGCGACCCAGGGTAGGTCCAGCCCGGTGATCAGCGTCATGTCGAAGCCGCGCTGCAGCTCCCAGGCCAGGGGGTAGAGCGTGTCATCGTTAAATAGCAGATCGCTGTAGACGGCGGTCATCAAGGCCGTGGTGTCGGCCAACAAGTATTCGGTATTGGTGGGCACTTGCGCGATATGGGCGGCTTGTGTGAGTGCGATGCCCTGTTGTTCATCAGCGTGGGGTGTGCGTTCGGCTTGGTCGCACCAGGTGCGCAGCCATTCAGGTACCAAGGCGACGCTGTGGCCGCGGGCACGTAAGCTATCCGCCAGGGCCTGGGCCAGCTGGGTTTTGCCCGTGCTTTCTGCGCCCAGCAAGGCGATTTTCAACACTGTTGGGGGCCGCAATCAGCGGGGCATGCGTGGAGCGGTGATGTGCACGAAGATTTCGTTGGCCTTGACCATGCCCAGTTCGAAGCGGGCACGTTCCTCGACCATTTCCAGGCCTTCCTTGAGGTCGCGCACCTCGGCACTCAGCTGGTCGTTCGCCGTCTGGGCGGCCGCATTGTGCTCGCGCAGCGACTCCAGCTTTTGCTGCAAGCGGTTTACCTCGGGCAGGCTGCCGCGTCCCAGCCAGAGCTGCGCATGCAGCATGCCCAGCAAAGCCAGCAGGATGACAGGAACGATGCGTGAGCCCATGGTGTTGCGCCTAAAACGCAGTCATGCCAGCGCGACACCCCACGAGCCCTGCAAGCAGGGTGCGAGCGTGGGCGTCGAGCCGGCAGGCCAGCATTACTTCAGGTTGTAGAAAGCTTTGCGACCGGGGTAGGTGGCCACATCGCCCAGGTCTTCTTCTATGCGCAGCAGCTGGTTGTACTTGGCCATGCGGTCGGAACGGCTCAGCGAACCGGTCTTGATCTGGCCGGCATTGGTGCCCACGGCGATGTCGGCGATGGTCGAGTCTTCGGTTTCACCCGAGCGGTGCGAGATCACGGCGGTGTAGCCGGCGCGCTTGGCCATCTCAATCGCGGCGAAGGTTTCGGTCAGGGTGCCGATCTGGTTGATCTTGATCAGGATCGAGTTGGCGATGCCCTTGTCGATACCTTCTTGCAGGATCTTGGTGTTGGTGACGAACAAGTCGTCACCCACGATCTGCACCTTCTTGCCCAGGCGGTCGGTCAGCAGTTTCCAGCCGTCCCAGTCGCCTTCGGCCATGCCGTCTTCGATGCTGATGATGGGGTACTTGTCGCACCAGGTGGCCAGCATGTCGGTCCATTGGGCGGCCGACAGCTTGATGCCGCCTTCGCCTTCCAGCACGTACTGGCCGTCTTTGTAGAACTCGCTGGCAGCGCAGTCCAGGCCCAGCACGATGTCTTCACCGGCGGTGTAGCCGGCCAGGGAGATGGCTTCCAGGATCAGCTGGATGGCGGCTTCGTGGTTTTCCACGCTGGGCGCAAATCCACCTTCATCGCCCACGGCGGTGCTGATGTGCTTGTCGTGCAGGATCTTCTTCAGCGCGTGGAACACTTCGGCACCGTAGCGCAGGGCTTCGCGGAAGCTGGGAGCGCCGACCGGGATGATCATGAACTCTTGCAGGTCCAGGCTGTTGTTGGCGTGTGCGCCGCCGTTGATGACGTTCATCATCGGCACGGGCAGTTGCATGCCGCCCATGCCGCCGAAGTAGCGGTACAGGGGCAGGCCGGACTCTTCAGCTGCAGCGCGGGCCACGGCCATGGAGACGGCCAGCATGGCGTTGGCGCCCAGACGGGATTTGTTTTCGGTGCCGTCCAGGTCGATCAGCGTCTTGTCCAGGAAGGCCTGTTCGGCAGCGTCCAGGCCCAGCACGGCTTCGGCGATTTCGGTGTTGATGTTTTCAACGGCCTTGAGCACGCCCTTGCCCAGGTAGCGCTTCTTGTCGCCATCGCGCAGCTCAATGGCTTCGCGCGAACCGGTGGATGCGCCAGATGGCACAGCCGCACGGCCCATGGTGCCGGATTCCAGCAACACATCACATTCCACGGTAGGGTTACCGCGCGAATCCAGGATTTCACGGGCGACGATGTCAACAATTGCACTCATTTTTTGTCTTCCTAGTTAAATAAAAATCGGGCGTGGCTTGGGGCCAGGAGCTCAACATTGGATTTTTGCATGCCTTGGGGCTGTGTAACGGGTAGTTTGGCAATTGTTCAGGGTACGTAACCGCCGCGCGCCATCCGTTATGCGGAAAAGCTGTTTTCCAGGTAGCCGTTTTTCTTGGTCACACAGTCCAGTGCCATCAGGGTCTCCAGCAGGGCGCGCATGTGTTTCAGCGGCACAGCGTTCGGGCCGTCGCTCATGGCCTTGCTCGGGTCCGGGTGGGTTTCCATGAACACGCCGGCCACGCCCACGGCGACGGCTGCGCGTGCCAGCACTGGCACCATCTCGCGCTGGCCGCCGCTGCTGGTGCCCTGGCCGCCGGGCAGCTGCACCGAGTGGGTGGCGTCGAACACCACGGGGGCGTGGGTTTCGCGCATGATGGCCAGGCTGCGCATATCGCTGACCAGGTTGTTGTAGCCAAAGCTGGCGCCGCGTTCGCAGGCCATGAAGTTGTCTTCGTTCAGGCCAACTTCCTTGGCGGCAGCGCGGGCCTTGTCGATCACGTTCTTCATGTCGCCCGGGGCCAGAAATTGGCCCTTCTTGATGTTCACCGGCTTGCCGCTTTGGGCCACGGCGCGGATGAAATCGGTCTGGCGGCACAGAAAGGCCGGGGTCTGCAATACGTCGACAACGCTGGCGACATGGGCGATCTGCGATTCGTCATGGATGTCGGTCAGCACCGGCAAGCCGAGTTCGCGCTTCACCTTGGCCAGGATTTCCAGGCCTTTTTCCATGCCCGGGCCGCGGAAGGTGTTGCCGCTGCTGCGGTTGGCCTTGTCGAAGCTGCTCTTGAAGATGAAGGGAATGCCAAGTTCAGTGGTGATTTCCTTCAGCGTGCCGGCGGTGTCCATTTGCAGCTGTTCGGACTCGATCACGCAGGGGCCGGCGATCAGAAAGAAGGGCTTGTTCAGGCCAATGTCAAATCCGCAGAGTTTCATTTGCTTGCTCCTTGGTGGTCCAGGGATGCCTTCACGAAGGCGTTGAACAGCGGGTGGCCGTTCCAGGGGGTGGACTTGAACTCGGGGTGGAACTGCACGCCCACAAACCAGGGGTGGGTGCTTTGCGGCAGCTCGACCATTTCGGTCAGTTGTTCGCGCTGGGTCAGGGCCGAGATCACCAGGCCGGCTTCGCGCAGGCGGTCCAGGTAGTTGACGTTGGCCTCATACCGGTGGCGGTGGCGTTCGGTCACGACATCGCCGTAAATGCTGTGCGCTACCGTGCCGGGGGCCACGTCAGAGCTTTGCGCGCCCAGGCGCATGGTGCCACCCAGATCGGAGTTTTCGTCACGGATCTTGATGGTGCCGTCGGCGTCTTTCCACTCGTTAATCAGGGCGATCACGGGGTGGGGCGTTTCGGGTTCAAACTCGGTGCTATTGGCATCGGTCAGGCCGGCCACATGGCGGGCGAATTCGATGGTAGCGACCTGCATGCCCAGGCAGATGCCCAGGTACGGTACCTTGTGCTCGCGTGCAAAGCGGGCCGCGCAGATCTTGCCTTCGATGCCGCGCTTGCCAAAGCCGCCGGGCACCAGCACCGCGTCGAAACCGCCCAGGCGCGAGACCGTGGCCGGGGTGATGGTTTCGGAGTCGATGTAGTTGATCTTGACCCGCACATGGTTCTTCATGCCGGCGTGGCGCAGCGCTTCGTTCAGCGATTTGTAGCTGTCGCTCAGGTCCACGTACTTGCCGACCATGGCGATGTTGACTTCGCCCTTAGGGTGCTCGGTCTCATAGACCAGGTCGTCCCAGCGCTTGAGGTTGGCGGGCGGGGTGTTCAGGCGCAGCTTGTCGCAGATCAGGCCGTCCAGGCCTTGCTCGTGCAGCATGCGCGGCACTTTGTAGATGGTGTCCACGTCCCACATGGAGATCACACCCCATTCGGCGACGTTGGAGAACAGCGAGATCTTGGAGCGCTCTTCTTGCGGAATCGGGCGGTCGGCGCGGCACAGCAGCACATCGGCCTGGATGCCGATTTCGCGCAGTTGCTTGGCGGTGTGCTGGGTGGGCTTGGTCTTCAGCTCGCCAGCGGCGGCGATCCACGGCAGGTAGCTGAGGTGCACGAAGGCTGTGTTGTTCGGGCCCAGCTTCAGGCTCATCTGGCGCACAGCTTCCAGGAAGGGCAGGGACTCGATGTCGCCCACGGTGCCACCGACTTCGACAATGGCCACGTCCACCGCATCGGCTTCGCCAAAGCGCGCACCGCGCTTGATGAATTCCTGGATTTCGTTGGTCACGTGCGGGATGACCTGCACGGTCTTGCCCAGGTAGTCGCCACGGCGCTCTTTGTCGAGCACGCTTTGGTAGATCTGGCCGGTGGTGAAGTTGTTGGACTTGCGCATGCGCGTTTCAACGAAACGCTCGTAGTGGCCCAAGTCCAGGTCGGTTTCTGCGCCGTCATCGGTGACGAAAACTTCGCCGTGCTGCAGCGGCGACATGGTGCCAGGGTCTACGTTGAGGTAGGGGTCCAGCTTGATGAGGGTGACTTTGAGGCCACGCGATTCGAGAAGAGCTGCAAGAGAGGCTGAAGCGATTCCCTTGCCGAGGGAGGACACGACACCGCCGGTGACGAAGACAAATTTGGTCATCTCAAAGTCGGGACGTAATCCCGAGGAGGTGGAAATGGTGATTATAAGGGCGTGAAAAGGGTGGGTATTGGGCTGTTCTGCTCTGCTACATTGCCCGCCATGAACCCCAACACACTTCTTTCGGCCGATGGCGACCTGGCAGGTAAGCACATCGTGCTGGGCCTCACCGGCGGCATCGCCTGCTACAAGTCGGCCGAACTCTGCCGGCTGCTGATCAAGCAGGGCGCCACCGTACAGGTGGTGATGACCGAGGCCGCCGCCCAGTTCATTACGACTACCACCATGCAGGCGCTCAGTGGCCGGCCGGTGTATGGCTCGCAGTGGGATGCGCGCGAGCCCAACACCATGCCGCACATCAATCTAAGCCGCGAGGCCGATGCGATCCTGATCGCGCCCTGCAGCGCCGACTTCATGGCGCGCCTGGTGCAGGGCCGGTCGGATGAGCTGCTGAGCCTGCTGTGCCTGGCCCGGCCGATCGCCAAGGTGCCCTTGCTGATTGCCCCGGCGATGAACCGCGAAATGTGGGTGCACCCGGCCACCCAGCGCAATATGGCCCAGTTGGCCGAAGACGGAGCGCATCTTCTGGGCGTGGGTAACGGCCCGCAGGCCTGCGGCGAGACCGGCGATGGCCGCATGCTGGAGCCGGCCGAGATGCTGGAAGATGTGATTGCCTTTTTTGCCCCCAAGCCGCTGGCCGGCCAGCGCCTGCTGGTCACGGCCGGACCGACTTACGAGGCCATCGACCCGGTGCGCGGCATTACCAATCTGAGCAGCGGCAAGATGGGCTTTGCCATCGCCCGTGCGGCGCGCGAGGCCGGTGCCGAGGTGACCTTGGTGGCCGGGCCGGTGGCTTTGGCGACGCCGCGTGGTGTCACCCGCATCAACGTGAAATCTGCACAAAACATGCTTGCAGCAGTGGTGGAGTCTGCGCAGGCAGCTAGTATTTTTGTAGCTACAGCGGCCGTGGCCGACTGGCGACCCGCGCATGCCGCCGAGCAAAAAATCAAGAAAGACGGCTCGGGCGCCACGCCCCAGCTGCAGTTTGTGGAGAACACCGACATCCTGGCTACGGTGGCCCAGTCTGCCCGCGCGTTGAGCGGGGCCTTGTTCTGCGTGGGTTTTGCCGCCGAGAGCCAGGACCTGTTGGCCAACGCCCAGGCCAAGCGCAAGCGCAAGGGCGTGCCCCTGCTGGTAGGCAACATAGGCCCAGCGACGTTTGGCAAGGACGACAATGCCTTGCTGTTGGTGGATGCGCACGGCGCAACCGAACTCCCCCACGCTTCCAAATTGAGCTTGGCGCGCCGCCTGGTCGCCGAGATCGCTACCCGCATTTCTCCTGTACATCCCTCATGAAAATCGACGTTCGTATTCTTGACCCCCGTATGGCAGACCATCTGCCTGCCTACGCCACCCCTGGCAGTGCCGGCCTGGACCTGCGCGCCTGCCTGGACGAGCCGCTGACCCTGGCGTCTAACGCCTGGAAGCTGGTGCCCACTGGCATTGCCATCCACCTGGCCGACCCCGGCTATGCGGCGCTGATATTGCCGCGCTCCGGCCTGGGCCACAAGCATGGCATCGTGCTGGGCAACCTGGTGGGCTTGATAGACAGCGACTACCAGGGCCAGCTGATGGTCAGCGCCTGGAACCGCAGCACGGTGCCGTTTACCATCGACCCCATGGAGCGCCTGGCGCAGCTGGTGATCGTGCCGGTGGTGCAGGCGCAGTTCAATATCGTGAATGAATTCCCTACCGCGTCGGAGCGCGGCGAGGGCGGTTACGGCTCTACCGGCAAGGCCTGATCGGGGCTGGCCGAGAAGCTTGCAACAAAGGCCGGCTCGGTCGCAAAGCCCAGCCAGCGCTGGGCGGCGGCCTGCAGCACCGCCGGGTCGCCGGTGGTGGTGAGCTGGACCCGGCCCGGGCCGGCTGTGGCCAGGGTCTGAGCGGCCTCCAGCAGGCGGCGGGTGTGCCGTGCTACCGGTTTGCCGGTGGACAAGATCTGCACTTGCGGGCCTACCAATTCAGCAAGCTGGTCTTGCACGAACACATAGTGGGTGCAGCCCAGCACCAGGGTGTCGATTTCACCGGTTTGCGTACCAAATCGGCCCATAGCGCCGATGTTATCTGCGCAGAGTGCTATCACTTTTGAATCATCAGCCGTGGCCACGCTGCGGCTGATGGCGTCCGCCAGGCCGTCGCAGGGCTGCACGATATACTCGGCCTGGTCCTGCAGGCTGCGCCGCAGGGCGTCGAACTTGGCGCTGGTGACGGTGCCGCGCGTGCCGATCACACCCACGCGCTTGGTCTTGCTGGCCGCGGCTGCCGGTTTCAGGCCAGGCTCCACGCCGATGATGGGCAGGTCTGGATGCTCGGCGCGCAGCAAGGCTACCGCGGCCATGGTGGCCGTGTTGCAGGCAATCACCAAGGCCTTGATGCCGTAGCGGCTGCGCAGATGCTGCGTCACCGCCCGGCTGCGGGCGATCACATAGGCGTCGCCGCGCTCACCGTAGGGCGCGTGCCCTCCGTCGTCCAGGTAGACGAAGTGCTCCAGCGGCAGCTCGGCGTGTAGCGCCTGCAAGACGCTCAGGCCGCCGATGCTGCTGTCGAAGACGCCTATGGGGGCGGTGCTCAGGTTCAAGCGGCGGCTACCCCAATACCCTTGAATTCGCCAGTGGCGATCTTCTTTTGCCATTCGGCCGGGCCGGTGATGTGGGCGCTGGTGCCGCCGGCATCCACAGCCACGGTGACGGGCATGTCCACCACGTCGAATTCGTAGATGGCTTCCATGCCCATGTCGGCAAAGCCCACGACCTTGGCGGTCTTGATGGCCTTGCTGACCAGGTACGCGGCGCCGCCCACGGCCATCAGGTAGGCGCTTTGGTGCTTCTTGATGGCCTCGATGGCGACTGGGCCGCGCTCGGCCTTGCCGATCATGGCGATCAGGCCGGTCTCACTCAGCATCATTTCGGTGAAGCCGTCCATGCGGGTGGCGGTGGTGGGGCCGGCGGGGCCCACGGCCTCGTCACGCACGGGGTCGACCGGGCCAACGTAGTAGATGACGCGGTTGGTGAAGTCCACGGGCAGCGGCTCGCCCTTGGCCAGCATGCCCTGGATGCGCTTGTGGGCGGCGTCGCGGCCGGTCAGCATCTTGCCATTCAGCAGCAGGGTGTCGCCGGGTTTCCAGCTGGCGACTTCGGCCTTGGTCAGGGTGTTCAGGTCTACCTTTTTGCTGGTTTTGTAGTCGGGCGTCCAGTTCACGTTGGGCCACAGGTCCAGCGATGGTGGGTCCAGGTAAACCGGGCCGCTGCCGTCCATCACAAAGTGGGCGTGGCGGGTGGCTGCGCAGTTGGGGATCATGGCCACGGGCTTGCTGGCGGCGTGGGTGGGGTACATCTTGATCTTTACGTCCAGCACGGTGGTCAGGCCACCCAGGCCTTGGGCGCCAATGCCCAGGGCGTTGACCTTTTCCATCAGCTCGATGCGCAGGGCCTCGACCTTGGTCAGCGCGGCACCGGAGGCCTTTTTGGCCTGCAGCTCGTACATGTCCAGGTCGTCCATCAGGCTTTCCTTGGCCATCAGTACGGCTTTTTCAGCGGTGCCGCCGATGCCTATGCCCAGCATGCCGGGCGGGCACCAGCCAGCGCCCATGGTGGGCACGGTCTTCAGCACCCAGTCGACGATGCTGTCGCCGGGGTTGAGCATGACCATCTTGCTCTTGTTTTCGCTGCCGCCGCCCTTGGCCGCGACCGTCACTTCGACGGTGTTGCCGGGCACGATCTCGGTGAAGATCACGGCGGGGGTGTTGTCCTTGGTGTTCTTGCGATCGAAGTGCGGGTCGGCCACCACGCTGGCGCGCAGGGTGTTGTCGGGGTGGTTGTAGCCACGGCGCACACCTTCGTTGATGGCGTCGTCCAGGCTGCCGGTGAAGCCTTCCCAGCGCACGTCCATGCCGACTTTCAGGAATACGTTGACGATGCCGGTATCCTGGCAGATAGGGCGCTGGCCGGTGGCACTCATCTTGCTGTTGGTCAGGATTTGCGCAATCGCGTCTTTGGCCGCTGGGCTTTGTTCGCGCTCATAGGCGCGGGCCAGGTGGGCGATGTAGTCGGTGGGGTGGTAGTAGCTGATGTACTGCAGGGCGGCGGCTACGGATTCGATCAGGTCGGCTTGGCGGATGGACGTGCTCATGGTGGGGTCTGTAGTTGTGGGGAAACCCTAGGATTATCTCTGTTGCGATGGGTTAAGGTTCTTGGCAGCCAAGCATAGACTTGTGCATTGTTTTTATTATCAGAATCGAGTGAGCATGCAAATTTTTACCCACATGAAAGTCATGACCCGTTTGAATCTGGTGTTTGGCTTGGTGCTGGCATTGTTGGCGCTGGTCATCGCGGTGGCTTTGGTGCGCTTGGGCGACCTGGGGCAGATCAACCAGCGCATGGTGGACGAGGGCTTTGTCAAAACAGCGGCGGCTGCCCGTATCAATGTGGCGACGCGGACCATTGCGCGCCGTACCGTCGAGCTGTTCTTTGCTGTGGACAAGGCGCAGGAAGACAAGACGGTGGCGGACATCGAGGCCGAAAAGAAGCAGATCACGGATGCCCTGCAAACCCTGGCGCGGCTGGAGGGCTCCACGGAAGGCAGCGCCATGGTGGCGGCGATCGAAGCCAACCGCAAAAAGCACGCGGACTCGTTTGCCAAGGTGCTGCATTCCATCGCGGAAGAGGAGCTGCCCGATGCGCGCAAGGAATCCAAGGAGCAGACCCTGCCCACCCTGGACGCCATGCAAGCCCAGGTGGAAGCGCTGGTGGGCAAGCAAAAAGAGCTGGCCGATGCCGATGCGGCGGACGTGCTGCAGCGTATCCGTACCACCCGCAGCTTGCTATTGGGCCTGGGGCTGGCTGCCTTGCTGCTGGGCAGTGGCGCTGCGTTTGCGATGGGCCGCAGCATTGTTCGGCCGTTGAACCAGGCCTTGCTGCTTTCAGAAGCCATCGCCACGGGTGACTTCAGCCAGAAGTTCGAGGTGCAGGACGGTGGCGAGTTTGGCCGCTTGCTCGGCTCCATGGGCGATATGGAGGCCAAGCTCAGCGATCTGGTGCTGCGTATCAAGGACGCGACGGGTTCCATCGCCGTGGCCTCTCGGGAGATCGCCCAGGGCAACGCGGATTTATCGCAGCGCACAGAATCCCAGGCAGCTTCGCTGCAAAAGACGGCATCCAGCATGCAGCAGTTCACCGCCACGGTGCGCGAAAACGCCCAGCGGGCCCAGAGCGCGGATGGACTGGCGGGCAATGCGTCGCAGATCGCCTTGCGCGGTGGCGCCGTGGTGGGCGAGGTGGTGGTGACCATGGACGCGATCAGCGCCAGTTCCAAAAAGATTGTGGACATCATTGGCGCGATCGAAGGCATCGCCTTCCAGACCAATATCCTGGCGCTGAATGCCGCCGTGGAAGCCGCCCGTGCCGGCGAGCAGGGGCGGGGTTTTGCCGTGGTGGCTAGCGAGGTGCGCAACCTGGCCCAGCGCAGCGCCGAAGCGGCCAAAGAGATACGGGGGCTGATTGGCAATTCCGTGGCCCAGGTGGAGAGTGGTGCATCGCGGGTGGGGCAGGCCGGGCGCACCATGCAGGAAATCGTGCAGGCCGTGCAGCAGGTCACCGGTGTGCTCGCAGAAATGAAGGATGCGTCGCTGCAGCAAAGCGATGGCATTGAGCACGTCAACCAGGCGGTGATGGAGCTGGAGCTGGTGACGCAGCAAAACGCGTCGCTGGTTGATGAGACTGCTGCTGCTGCCTCGGCCATGGCGGAGCAGGTGGACCGCTTGCAAACGGCTGTAGATGCCTTCAAGGTTTAGCCAACCGTCTCGGTGGTTGCTACATAAAAAATAGCTGCTACCGCAGGTACTGCTTGCGCTAGCGGCCTCTTTTTTATAAACCGTATGGTTTAACCTGGCGCCACACCGCCCTAGCATGGGTTGTGACAGTCAAAAAACTGACACATGCGCTTCCTATGATTCCGGTTACATGTGTTGCACACCTGCTGTTGCAACGCTGCCGAATTTCATAAACCCACGGAAGCCTCCATGTCTGAACTGAACCTTGCTTCGCGCCGCAGCGCTTTGAAATTCCTGGCCACCGCGCCCATGCTGCCCTTGGGCGCTTTCGCCACCACGTCGCTGCTGTCGGGCTGCGCCACCACGGCGCCGAGTACGGCCGGTTTTGCCTCGGCCAGCTTCACTGGCATGGCCGCGCCCACGCTGGCCAACCCGGCCGCCATGGCGACCGTGGCCGTAGGTTCCACCCTGAATATCACCTACAAGGACAACACCACGCAAAGCTATAAGCTGGCCTACCAGCCCTTTTTTGTGACCGGCGACATGGTGCCGGACGGCAAGGGCGGCAAGGTGCTGGCCGGTGGCTATTTCGACATCCGCAACCAGCCGATTCTGGACAAGTCGGTGGCCGGCAAGGAACGCCATTTCTACTCGGATTGCCCGGACGGCTCCTCGATGCTGAGCCTGCCTGATTCCGTTACGGCCAACGTCCCCGGCATCAAAGGCAAGGCCGTGTTTGCCGTGGTGCAGTTTGAATACACCACCCGCGACCAGGCCGGTGCCGATGCCTACGGCACGCTGCCGTCGCCCATCGCGGTGCTGACCCTGGACCAGGACCCCAAGACCGGAAAGCTCAGCCTGGTGAAGTACCACAACGTGGACACCTCCAGCGCCCATGGCCTGTGGATCACCTGCGGCGCCAGCCTGTCTCCCTGGAACACCCATTTGTCCAGCGAAGAATACGAGCCCAACGCGCCCTTTATCGACGAAGTCAAGCACTTCAAGACCTTCAGCAAGAACCTGTTTGGCGACGAGAACAAGGCCAACCCCTACCACTACGGTCACCTGCCGGAAGTGACCGTCAACCCCGACGGCACCGGTACCATCAAAAAGCATTACTGCCTGGGCCGCATCTCGCACGAGCTGATCCAGGTCATGCCCGACAACCGCACCGCGCTGATGGGCGATGACTTCACCAACGGCGGCCTGTTCATGTTCGTGGCCGACAAGGAAAAAGACCTGTCCGCCGGCACGCTGTACGTGGCCAGCCTGGACGCCGGCTTCTCGGTGGACCCAGCCGCTGCCGGTGCCAGCGTGTACTGGATTAAGCTGGGCCACGCCACCAGCGCCGAGATCGAGCAGATGGCCAACACCCTGAAGCCCAGCGACATCATGGACGTGCGCAAGGCCGACCCCAAGGACGCCAGCTTCACCCAGGTCTTCATCGACGGCGTGGCCAACTGGGTCAAGGTCAAACCCGGCATGGAAAAAGCCGCCGCCTTCCTGGAAACCCACCGCTATGCCGGCGTGATGGGCGGCACCATGGCCTTCACCAAAATGGAAGGCACCACCGTCAACATCAAGGACAAGGTGGCCTACTCCGCGCTGTCCTACATCCAGAACTCCATGGTCAAGGGCGGCAAGGGCTGGACCGCCAGCAGCGGTATCGCTGTCAGCAAAGCCCTGGTGGCCGGCGCCGTGGTCGAGCACAAGCTGGCCGGCGGCCAAAAGGACATTCTGGGCGCTGCCATCCAGAGCGAATGGGTGCCTACCGTCACCAAGACCCTGCTGGCCGGTGAGGACATCGCCGCCGACGCCATGGGCAACCTGGCCCATATCGACAAGATCGCCAACCCCGACAACCTGAAGTTCTCGGAAAAGCTGCGCACCCTGTTCATCGGCGAAGACACTAGCCTGCACGTCAACAACTACCTGTGGGCCTACAACGTGGACACCAAGGCGCTGACCCGCGTGCTGTCCACCCCCGCAGGCGCCGAATCCACTGGCCTGCACGCAGTGGATGAGATCAACGGCTGGACCTATGTGATGAGCAACTTCCAGCACGCTGGCGACTGGCTGCCCCCGCTGCACGGCAAGGTGCAAGCCGTGCTGGACCCGCTGGTGCGCGCCAACTACAAAGACCGCTTCGGCGCCGCCGTGGGCTACCTGACCGCCGACCCGGTGGCCATCAAGCTGGGCTGATCCCTGGTAGCTCGTTGCTATTGAAAAGAGAGCTTCTAGCGCAGGTTCTATCTGCGCTGGAGGCTCTTTTTCTTATTGGATTCAGCATCCATAAAAAAAGCCCGCCGAGGAATCGGCGGGCTTTTGCACGGGTACAGCCAGCAACAGCGTGCTTACAGCACTTTGCTGAGGAATTTGCGCGTGCGCTCTTCCTTCGGGTTGTCGAACAGCTCGGTCGGCGTGCCTTGCTCGACCACCAGGCCTTCGTCCAGAAACAGCACGCGGTCGGCTACCTGGCGGGCAAAGCCCATTTCGTGGGTCACGACCACCATGGTCATGCCTTCTTCGGCCAGCGCCTGCATCACGGCCAGCACCTCGCCGACCATTTCCGGGTCGAGGGCCGAGGTCGGCTCGTCGAACAGCATGATGCGCGGCTGCATCGCCAGCGCACGGGCAATCGCCACGCGCTGCTGCTGGCCGCCGGACAGCTGGTTCGGGTAGGCGTCGATCTTCTCCAGCAGACCGACCTTCAACAGCAACTCGCTGGCCCTTGCCCGTGCCTGGGCATCGGTCAGCTTGCGCACCTTGCTCGGTGCCAGGGTGATGTTTTCCAGCACGGTCTTGTGCGGGAACAGGTTGAAACGCTGGAACACCATGCCGATCTCGGCGCGCAGCGCGTCGATATTGGTCTTGGGGTCGTGCACCGACACATTGTTTACCAGCACCGTACCGCCGGAGGCGTCTTCCAGCCCGTTCAGGCAGCGTAGAAAGGTGCTCTTGCCCGAACCCGACGGCCCGATGACGCAGACCACTTCGGATGCATGGATCGCGCAGTCGATGCCGCGCAATACCGGTGCGGCACCGAATTGCTTGGTCAGTTTCTCAACGCGAATCACCACGTCCATAACGAGCCTCCAGTTGTTTGATGCCGTAGGCCAGGCCCAGGGTCAGCACCCAGTACATCAGTGAAATCGTAAGGTACGGCTCCCAGTAGCGCGAATAGGCGCCAGCCACGGTGCGCGCCGCATAGGCCAGCTCGGCCAGGCCGATGGCCGAGATCAGCGACGAGTCCTTCAGCAGCGAGATCGCGTTATTGCCCAGCGGCGGCAGCATGCGGCGAAACGCCTGCGGCAGCACGATGTGGAACATGGTGCGCCGAAACGACATGCCCAGCGAACGCGAGGCTTCGACCTGGCCTTTGTCGATCGACTGGATGCCGGCGCGGAAAATTTCCGAGATATAGGCCCCGGCGTTCAAGGTCAAGGCCACGATGCCCGAGACAAATGCCCCGTAGTTCTGCTTGATGTTGCGTGCCGTGTCACCCGAGATGAACAAGCCGTCCGCCGGGTTGATGAACAAAGGCAGCACCGCGAAGTGGATCAGCAAAATTTGCACGAACAGCGGCGTGCCGCGAAAGAAGCTGACGTACACGGTGGACGGCCAGCGCAGCAGGTATTTGCACAGCTGTTTGGCCGGTGAGTGGCGCGCTTCGGCCACCCGCGCCATACCGATCGCCAAGCCCAGGGCCGTGCCCTGGACGATGCAGATCAGCGTGACGGCGATGGTCATCTGCAGGCCACGCCAGAACAGCTCGGCGTACTCCGCAATGATGTCGGCGCGGAACCAGCCGAACCAGAGAATCGGTTCCATAAATCAGCAGGGGGGCGGATTTATTGGGCGGGCAGTGTGGGCGCGTCGGCCTGGAACCACTTCTTGTAGATCGTCGCGTAGCTGCCATCGGCCTTGACCGCGGCCAGGCCGGTGTTCAGCTTGTCCAGCAACGCCTTGTTGCCTTGCTTGACGACGATGCCGAAGAATTCTTTGGGGAAGCTCGGGTCGTTCACCGTCTTCAGCTGCTTGTGTTCTTGCACGCGGAAGGCGATCACGCCGTTGTCGCCAATGGCGGCGTCCAGGCCGCTGTTGGCCAGCTCGGAGATCACCACCGGTGTGCTTTCAAAGCGGCGGATGTCGGGGTTGGTCTTGCCGAATTCGCGCGAAGAAATATCGTCGCCGGTGCTGCCAGTGACCACGCCGATCTTCTTGCCAGCCAGGTCTTTCAGCGTCTTGGCGGTGCTGGCTTGCGGCACGGCGATCAACTGGCGGGCTTCGAAGTAGGGCGCGGTGAAGTCATACGACTGCTTGCGCTTGTCGTTGATGGTCACACCGGAGATCACCAGGTCCACATCGCCGTTGTTCAGCGCGGCGAAGATGCCGGTCCAGGGGGTGTTGACGATCTTTATCTGCAGGCCGGCTTTTTGCGCCACGGCCTTGATGATGTCCACGTCGTAGCCGACGATTTCCTTGCTTGGGCTCTCGTAGGCAAACGGGCGGTAGGTGGCGCTGGAGCCGACCACCAGCTCTTTGTTTTGCGCTTGGGCGCTGCCGAAGGCACCAAGTGCAATGGCGAAGAAGCCAGCGGAAGCTGCGATTTTGTGGAAGATTTGCATGGGGTGTGCCTGTAGGAATGGTGGGGAATTGGTTAAGTATTCGCTAAACCAATCGCGGAATATACCAATTGGGCGCCATGCAATAGGCATGCCGTCGCTGGATGCACAGCGCGATGCCTCCCCTTGTCTGTCTCGGCCGAGTAGGGATAAATGCTATAAAAAGAATAGTGGGGGATGCAGGTAAATACTGCGTTATCCGCTGTTTTTTAGATCACCTGCGTCCTTTAGACCTGTCAGGCTTTTTCATGCGGGAAACTAGTAACCCATTGCCAAGCCGTCTTTGCGGTGGTCCGAGGCGCCCAGCAGCGTGCCCTTGTCCCAGTCGATCCGAATCGCCTGCGCACCGCCGATGGCGTAGGTGGGCGACTCGAAGCTGAAGCCTCGGCGGCGCAGCTCTTCACCTACCTGGGATTGCAGCAGGGCTTCGATTTCCAGGCTGCCCGAGCCGGGAACGGGGAACAGCCGTGGCAGGTTCATGGCGCTTTGTAGATCCAGGCCATGGTCGAATAGGCGCGACAGGAAATGGGCGTGGCCGGTGGCCTGGTAGTGCCCGCCCATCACGCCAAAGGCCATGCTGATGCGACCGTTTTCGGCCACCATGCCCGGAATGATGGTGTGCATGGGGCGTTTTTTGGGGCCGATGGCGTTGGGGTGGCCTTCCACCAGGTTGAAGCCTTCACCCCGGTTTTGCAGCAGGACGCCCGATTGGGGCGCCATCAGGCCGCTACCGTAGTGGTAGAAGATGGAGTTGATGAAGCTCACGGCGTTGCGGTCTTTGTCCACCACGCTGATGTAGACCGTGTCGCGGTGCGTTGGGCCATTGAATTCTGGCAGGTCGGTGATCGCCCTCGACAGGTCGATGCGCGCTGCGAGCTGGTCGAGCAGGGTGTCGGACAGCATATGCTCCACCCCGGCGCTCGCGCTTTGCGGGTCGGCAACCCAGCTGTCGCGGGCGGCGTAGGCCAGGCGCGATGCCTCGATCAGGATATGCAGGTTGTCGGCACTCTGCGGGTCGCCCTGGAGGCTGAAGCGGGACAAGATGCCCAGAATCATTAGCGCAATCACGCCCTGTCCGTTGGGCGGGCATTCGTATACCGTGCGTCCCCGGTACGGGCTGCTGATGGGCTGAACGTATTCCCCAGCAGCATCGGCAAAGTCTTGCAGGGTGTGGAAGCCGCCGCGGTCGCGCAGGTAGCCCACGATGTCCTCAGCGATGGGGCCACGGTAGAAAGCGTGTGCACCTTCTTTGCCGATAGCCTCCAGGGTGTTGGCCAGCAGGGGTTGGTACTGTATGTCACCCATGCCGGAGGCTTTGCCATCTGTCAGAAAAGTCGCCCGCGCCGTTGGGTCGCGCTGCAGCAGCGCTGCTTCTTCGGCCAGGTCAAACGCGACGCGGGGCGTAATGGCATAGCCTTCGCGGGCCATGGCCACTGCGGGTGCCAAAACGTCTGACATCGGCATGCGTCCGTGGTCGGCCACCAGGCGGCACCAGGCGTCCACGGCGCCTGGCACAGTGACTGCATGGGGAGAATGCCGTTCGATCTGGGTGACGCCCGCTTCGCGCAATGCGGCCAGGGACATGGCAGCCGGTGTGCGGCCAGAGCCGTTGTAGGCGCGGATGTCGGTAGAGCCGCCCGCCGACAGCAGGGCAAAACAGTCGCCACCCACGCCTGTGGAGCCGGCCTCCACCACGCACTGCATTGCGCAGGCCGCAACGGCGGCATCCACGGCATTGCCCCCGGCTTTGAGTGTTTCGATGGCCGTCAATGTGGCGGTGGGGTGGGAGGTGGCAGCCATGCCGTTGCGGGCTGCGGCCATGGAGCGGCCTGGGAGTTCGAAGTTGCGCATAAGCTTGTCTTTGTTTGTTGTGGTGTTGAGTAAAGGCTTGGATATCCCGGCTGAAAAAGCCTGGGTTGATGGCTAGCCGCCGATTTTTTGGATGAATTGCCGGAACCGTTCGCTACGCGGCTGGGTGAAGACCTGCTCGGATGGGCCTTCTTCTTCGATGCAGCCCTGGTGCAAGAAAACCGTGCGCGTTGATACATGGCGCGCGAAGCCCATTTCGTGGGTTACTACCAGCATGGTGCGGCCCTCTTCGGCCAGTGCGCGCATGACGCGCAACACTTCATCCACCAGCTCCGGGTCCAGTGCCGATGTGGGCTCGTCGAACAGCAGCACATCGGGACGCATGGCCAAGGCCCGGGCAATGGCCACTCGCTGCTGCTGACCACCTGACAGGGTGCTGGGGTAGGCATCGCGCTTGTGCGCCATGCCTACCTTGTTCAGCAGTGCTTCGGCCTCGGCAACGCATTCGGCGCGCGGGCGGCGTTGTACACGGATGGGTGCCTCAATGAGGTTTTCCAGCACCGTCATATGCGTCCAGAGGTTGAAGCCCTGGAACACCATGGCGGCACTACTGCGGATGCGTGAGAGCTGAGCGACATCGGCCACGCTGCGGCGGCCATCGCGGCGCTGCTTGAGTTGTACTTGCTCGCTGCCAATCTGGACCTCGCCGCTGTCCGGCATTTCAAGGAAGTTGATGCAGCGCAGTAGCGTGGATTTCCCGGACCCTGAGGCACCCAGAATGGCGATCACGTCGCCTTGCCGGGCGGTGAGTGAAATACCTTTGAGTACCTCTACGTCGCCGAAGCTTTTGCGGATATTGGTGAGTACGATTTTGTCCAAAGCGGGTGCCGTGAAGTGGGTAGATGGTTTCAACGCCTGCCTTGGCGCGTCAGGGATAACGCCGATTCGAGCATGTGTACCAAGTGCGTCAGGATGAAATTCAGCGCCAGGTAGATCAGGCCAGCGCACATGAAGACTTCCACCGAGCGGTAGGTTTGCGAGATCAGTTTTTGGGCCAGGCCGGTAACGTCCATCAGTGTGATGACCGAAGCCAGGGACGTGGCCTTGACCATCAGGATCAGCTCGTTTCCGTAAGCGGGCAGGGCGTTGCGCAGTGCGAGCGGGAACACAATGCGCCGCAGGCGCAGGCCTCGGCCCATGCCGCAGGCCGCTGCGGCCTCTAGCGCGCCGTGCGGGACCGACGCGATACCGCCCCGGATAATTTCGCTGCCATAGGCCGCCGTGTTCATGGCCAAGGCGATGACCGCGCACCAATAGGGCGAGCGGAATAGCCCCCACAAGCCCAGCGCCTGCAGCTCGGGCCGGAATTGGCCCAGACCGTAGTAGATGAGAAAAATCTGGATCAGCAGTGGTGTGCCGCGAAACACATACACATAAGCGCGCGCGCCGGCTTGTAGCGGCGCGGCACCACCGGTGCGCATGAGGGCCAGCGTCAGCGCCCCGGCAAAGCCTATCGCGGTAGAGGTCAGCGCCAGATTGATTGTCAACGGTAAGCCACCGAGCAAGGTCAGCAATGTTTCACCGAGGAACGTGAAATCCATTAGGTTCTCCGATAGGGGCGCATCGTGTGGGCTTCCGCAAGTGCGAAAAAGTGGCCGGAGACCGAGGTGATCAGCAGGTACAGCAGCAGGGCTGCTGCATAAAAGACAAAGGGCATGCGGGTCGAGCCGGCACCCAGCTGGGCCGCCCGTAGCAGCTCCACCAGTCCGATGACCGAAATCAGCGCAGACTCCTTCACCACCAACTGCCAGACATTGCCCAGCCCGGGCAATGCGTGCTTGAGCACGTGGGGTGCGATGACGCTGCGAAACACCTGTGCGAGCGACATGCCGACAGCGTGGGCAGCTTCCATCTCGCCGTGGGGCACGGCTTGGTAGGCGCCACGGTAGACCTCGGCCTGGTAGGCGGCTGACACCATACCGAGGGCGAGTGCGCCTGTGGCAAAGGTCGGCATGCCAATGAATTCGCTGTATCCCACAAGCTTGCCTATTGCGGCAAGCGCATTGCTACCACCAAAGTAAAAGAGGTAGATCACCAGCAGGTCGGGCACCCCGCGCAATACCGTGGTGTACGCGCTGGAACATCTGCGCAGCCAAGGCCCACCGGCAACGCGTGCACAGGCCAAGGCCACGCCAAGAACTGCACCAATGCAAAGACCCATGACGGCAACAGCGACGGTCATTGCGGCTCCGAGGAGCAGCATCCGTCCCCAACCATCCCATGCAAAAATCAAACTGAGGGTGTTCACTGCACCGGTGCCCATCGCAGCTTGCTTAGTACAGCTTGGCCTTGAGCCACTTCTCGGCCAGCTTGTTGACCGTGCCATCGGCCTTGGCTGCAGTGATGGCTTCGTCGAACATGGCTTTCAGTGCTTTGTCATCTTTGCGCAGGCCGACTGCAATCCCCTTGCCAAATACATCACCTACGAAAGTCGGACCCGACAATTTGAAGTCTTTGTAGTCTGGCTTGTTCAGTAAAGCGGACAAGACGCTGCGTTGGGCGATGACGCCGTCCAGTCGGCCCGACTTCAAGTCCAGGTCATGCTGCTCGGTGGTCTTGTACTCGCGGACCTCGACCTGCCCTTTGAGGTACTTGTCGAGGAAGTTGGCGTTGGCCGTAGAGCCCTGCGTGCCTATGGTTTTGCCCTTGAGAGCGGCGGCAACCATGTCTAGTGCCTTTTTGGCGGCTGCGGGATCGCCCGCCAGATCTACCGTGGTGCCGGTGCCTGGCAGCGAGGCCAGGGCGCCTGTTTTTTCGACCATGAAACTGGCGGAAGTGGGGGCATAGGGTTCACTGAATGCGATGACACCCAACCGCTTGTCCGTGACGATCATCGAGGCCATGATGGCGTCGAACTTCTTCGCGTTGAGTGAAGGAATCAAGCCATCCCAGTCCTGCGCCACTATCGAGCACTTGATTTTCATGCGCGCACATAGATCCTTTGCCAAGTCGATTTCCAGGCCTTGCAAGGTGCCGCCGGGGCCAGTGAAGTTCCAGGGTTCATAAGCTCCCTCTGTGGCGATGGTGATGGATGTGGGCTTGTCTTGTGCCATAGCCCCGTTGGCCAATACAGACACCAGCATCAGGCTGGCTAATACGCATTTCAACATTTTCTACTCCTATCCAGTTGCAACTTTGGTGGGGTATCCATAATTGGATACAAAATAGTATCCAATGTCATCATGGAGTGCAAGTGGAGTTTTTACGGCCTGTTGCGGCCTTGGGCGAGACGCATAATCACAGCCAGTGGAGTAACAAAGCAATGAACAAGCCAGTGGATGGTGTGGAGCGGGTAACGCAATCGGCGCGTCAGCGGACCTATGACGAACTCAAGAATCTGATACTGACGGGGCGCCTGCGGCCGGCCGAGCGCTTGGCAGAAAGTCGTCTTGCCGAGCAGCTAGGCGTTAGCCGCACTCCGCTGCGTGAGGCCTTGATGAAACTGGAGAAAGAAGGTCTGGTGGTGGGGCAGCGCAATGTTGGTTACAGCGTGGCGGATGTGAACCTGGATTCGGTTGGGGACATGCTTGCTGTGCGTGGAGCCCTTGACGTCTTGGCCATTGAGACCGCTTGTGTTACGGCTACCGAGGAAGATTTTCAACGTGTACGTGACATCGTGACAGAGATGGATGCCTTGAAAACGCCTGCGGTGAACAGCCCTGCAGACGCAGCCAGGTATCTAGAGCTGGGCTTGTTAATCCATAAAGTCATCGTGCAGATGACCCGCAACGAAGCGTTGATTGCGATGACCAACCAGATCTACGAGAAACTCCAATTGGCGTTGCTGCTGGAGGTACTCTGGACCGATATAGACGACTCCGGTTTGGAGGAGCACAAGGCCATCGCCCAGGCTCTGTTTGCCAGAGATCCCGTGGCTGCGGCACAGGCGGCTCGCATGCATGTGCAGAGCAGTTTGAAAAATATGACCAAGGTGCGGGAGGTGCTCAAGTACCGCCGTGAAGCAAGAACGTATTGACCCACGGCCCAGCGAAGACTTCTGGCCTTACGAATCCGGTGGAAATTGAGAATTACTATCATCTTTCGATTTAACGCTCTGATAGGCCGCTATGACCACCCGTTCCGAACGCGATACCTTTGGCCCGATTGACGTACCGGCCGACAAACTGTGGGGCGCGCAGACGCAGCGCTCGCTGCAGAACTTCGATATCTCGGGCGAGCAACAGCCGCGCGAAATCATCCGCGCGCTGGCCCAGGTGAAGCGGGCCTCTGCGGCGGTGAATCACGCGCTGGGCCTGCAGGACGAGAAGAAAACCCAGGCCATCGTGGCCGCGGCTGACGAGGTGATTGCCGGCCAGCACCCGCACGAATTCCCGCTGGTGGTGTGGCAAACCGGCTCGGGTACGCAAACCAATATGAACGTCAACGAGGTGCTGGCGAACCGTGCCAGTGAGCTGCTAGGCGGCGAGCGTGGCGAGGGCCGGCTGGTGCACCCGAACGACGACGTGAACCGCAGCCAGTCCAGTAACGACGTGTTTCCCACCGCCATGCACGTGGCGGCGGTGGATGCATTGACCCACAAGCTGCTGCCCGCGATTGAAAAGCTGCGCGCCACGCTGGCCAAGAAGTCCGCCGACTTTGCTGACATCGTCAAAATTGGCCGCACCCATTTGCAGGACGCCACGCCGCTGACCCTGGGCCAGGAATTCTCGGGCTACGTGGCCCAGCTGGAACATGGCGCGCGCCATGTACAGGCCGCCTTGCCGCACCTGTGTGAACTGGCGCTGGGCGGCACGGCGGTGGGCACCGGGCTGAACGCGCCCAAGGGCTATGCCGAGCAGGCGGCGGCCGAGCTGGCGCGCCTGACCGGCCTGCCGTTTGTGACGGCGCCCAACAAGTTCGAAGCCTTGGCCAGCTGCGACGCGCTGGTGCACGCCCATGGCGCGTTGAAGACCCTGGCTGCCAGCCTGGTGAAGATCGCCAACGATGTACGCTGGCTGGCCAGCGGCCCGCGCAGCGGCATCGGCGAATTGAGCATCCCTGAGAACGAACCTGGCTCCAGCATCATGCCGGGCAAGGTCAACCCCACGCAGAGCGAGGCCGTGACCATGCTGGCGGCCCAGGTGTTTGGCAACGACGTGGCGATCAATTTCGGCGGTGCGTCGGGCAACTTCGAGCTGAACGTGTTCCGCCCGATGGTGGCGCACAACTTCTTGCAGAGCGTGCGCCTGCTGGCCGACGGCATGGTCAGCTTCAACGACCACTGTGCCGTGGGCATAGAGCCAAACCGCGAGCGCATCACCGCGCTGGTGAACAGCTCGCTGATGCTGGTGACAGCGCTGAACACCCACATTGGCTATGACAAGGCCGCCTTCATCGCCAAGAAGGCGCACAAGGAGGGCAGCAGCCTGCGCGAGGCGGCCGTGGCGTCCGGCCATGTGACGGGCGAGCAGTTCGACCAATGGGTGGTGCCCGGCAACATGGTTGGGCGCTGATCTGCGGCTGCGCTCTATGCTACTGAATTAATAGCTGCTCGCGCAGGTAAATCCTGCGCCAGAGGCCTAAAAGGCTTGTCGTTTGAAGATGGACTCAGGCGGAGATTTCCGCCGGGCGCGCACTCAGCAGCTGGACGGTATGGCTTGCAATCATCCATTCCTCGTCGGTGGGGATGACCCAGGCCGAGCGGGCGCTGCCAGCAGCAGAGATGCAGGGCTCGCCAGCGGCATTGGCCTGGTTGTCCAGGCTGAAGCCCAGCCAGGCCAGGCCGTCTACAACCCGGCGGCGTATCTCGGCCGCGTTCTCGCCTATGCCACCGGTGAAGACGATGCCATCCACGCCGCCCAGTGCGGCGGCCAGCGAGCCAATTTCGCGCAGGATGCGGTAGACGAACAGATCCACCGCTAGTTGTGCCCGGGGCGCGTCGCTGGCCAGCAGCACGCGCATGTCGCTGGAGATGCCCGACACACCCAGCAGGCCCGATTCCCTGTAGAGCATGGACTCCACCGCCGCGGCGTCCATGCCCTTGGTTTGCAGCAAGTAGAGCAGCACGCCCGGGTCCACGGCGCCGCAACGGGTGCCCATGGGCAGGCCGTCCAGCGCAGTGAAGCCCATGGTGCTGTCCACGCTGTGCCCGCCTTGCAGCGCACACAGGCTGGCGCCATTGCCCAGGTGCAGCGCAATGACCTTGCCCTGCGCAAGCTCTGGCGCTACCAGGGGCAGGCGCGAGGCAATATATTCATAGGACAGGCCATGGAAGCCGTAGCGGCGCACGCCGGACTCATGCAGGGCATAGGGCAGTGCGTACATTTGCGCGACTTCGGCATGGGCACGGTGGAATGCGGTGTCAAAGCAGGCGACTTGCGGCACGCCCGGTAGCGCCTCAAAGGCCAGGCGTATCGGCGACAGATTGTGCGGCTGGTGCAGCGGCGCCAGGGGCGACAGGGCTTGCAAATCTTCCAGCACGGCCCGCGTGACCCGCACGGGTTGCGCGTGCGTCAGGCCGCCGTGTACCACCCGGTGGCCGATGCCGCGTAGTTGGATGTCTGGCACCAGCCCGCGTACGAATTCGATCACGTGGTGCAGCGCGGCGTCATGGCCCAATGCCGCGTCAGGGGCCAGTACGCGTTCGCCCAGGATCTTGCCGCTGGGGCTTTTGGCGACGAAGTGCGGGGCCGTGCCCAGCCCTTCGACCAGGCCGCGCATCAGCAGCGTGAGCGCATTCCCGGCATGCCATTCATACAGTGAAAACTTCAGGCTGGAGGAGCCAGCGTTGGCTACCGCTATCAGATCGCTGTGGGTTGTGAGCGGCATGGGATGTGTGTGTCACTAAGGGGTGGGTGTATGGCGGTACGATGGTTGGCCCGCCCATGCTTGTGCGTTCCTTGTTTCCCATTTCAATTATGCCCATGCCTGATTCCGTCCCAACCACCATCGCCAGTTCCCATCCCCACTACGACAGGCTGATCGCCGCTGCCCGGCAGTGGCCACCGCTGCGGGTGGCCGTGGTGCATCCAGCCAACGATGTGTCTTTGCAGGCAGTGCTGGAGTCGACCCGGCTGGGTTTGATCACGCCGCTGCTGGTGGGGCCGCGCGCCAAGCTGGAGGCGATTGCGCAGCAGGCGCAGCTGGACCTGAGCGGCTTGTACATGGTGGACGCACCCCACAGCCATGCGGCGGCCGAATTGGCGGTGGCAATGGCTCTGCGTGGCGAGGTGGACGCGTTGATGAAGGGCAGTCTGCATACCGACGAGTTGATGGCAGCCGTCGTCAAGCATGAAGGGGGGCTGCGCACGTCCCGCCGCATCAGCCATTGTTTTGTGATGGACGTGCCCGGACATCCGCGGCCTCTGATCATTTCGGATGCGGCCATCAACATCGCGCCGGGTCTGGACGAGAAAGTGGACATCGTGCAAAACGCCATTGACCTGGCCCATGCACTGCATGTCTCGCCGGTGCGCGTGGCCGTGCTGTCGGCGATGGAAACGGTCAGCTCCAAAGTACCCTCCACCATCGACGCAGCGGCCCTGTGCAAGATGGCCGAGCGCGGCCAGATCACCGGTGCACAGCTGGACGGCCCCCTGGCCATGGACAACGCGATTGACATGGACGCCGCGCGCATCAAGGGCATTAGCTCGCCCGTGGCCGGCCAGGCCGACGTGTTGATCGTGCCGGACCTGGATGCCGGCAATATGCTGGCCAAAAGTCTGACCTTCCTGGCCGGGGCCTATGCCGCAGGCATTGTCCTGGGGGCCAAGGTGCCCATCATCCTGACCAGCCGGGCGGATTCTGAATCGGCCCGGCTGGCGTCCTGTGCGGTGGCTTCCATGCTGGTCCAGGCCGGGCGTGACGGCTTGATCAAGGCCGTGGGCTAGCCCCTGCCGCTGCGCCCACGCGGGCGCTTATTTCTGGATGTAGCGAAGAGCGATTCGACGCAGCTGTTGCGCAGCGGGGTGGTGGTGTTTCGCGCCATGCATTCGCCGTGCCGCTCCAGCCGCCTTCAACTTGCGGGCGTCTACCCGCACCTGCGGTGCAATTTCATTGCAGCCTATGGAAAACCATGATGTTTTGGGGTTATCGCGCCCCTTAACGCGGCATCTTCTGCGACGCATGTCGGCTGCGTAAAGTGCCCGTCATGTCATTGACTCGAAGCAAAGAAAACCACGCACCGGGCCATCCAGCCCAAGGTTTGCAAGAGTTTCAGAAGCGGCGCAGCACCCATGCGCTGTCTTCCATGACGACGAAGGCCGGCCAACCGCTGGCCTGCAGCCACCCACACGGGCACAAGAGCGGCTAGAGCCGGCACGTCGGACCCTGAAGAGACCACGTTCAATCACTTCATTAAAGAGACAAGCATGCACACACAATTCAAACGGCGCGCACTTGCGGCCTCCATTGCCGCGATATCGGTTACCGGCCTGATGACGGCCTGCGGCGGCGGCAGCAGCGCCGCGGCCAGTGGCGCAGGCCCCGGTGTCTATGACAGCCAGTTGGCTTTTGATACGACCAAGTACACGACGATCACGGTAACTCTCGACGGCGTGAGCACGCCGGTACGCTGGTACCGCGAGGTGTGCTACGTCGGCAAGCCCATGCAATTGGCGGCTACGCAGTCCGCCGGAGCGGTGGACAACCAGAGCTGCGGCTACCAGAACATGAACATCTTTGTGCGCGAGGTGGATGCGGCCAAGCAAGACAACGCTATCTTGCTGAACGTCAACAACGCCGGCTGGTTGGCCAGCTACCAAGGGGGCAAGGGCGGCTGGAATGGCACGGACCCCATCACCAACAGCAATTACGCCGGGGCCGACATCGTCAACGGAGGCACGTACCTCAGCAACAGCGATACCGACAAGAAGGGGGCTGCGCTGGCCCGTGGTTTCGTCTATATCAACATGGCCTCGCGCAGCCGCGGCGCGGTGGCCCCCGCTGGCGTCTACGACGACGGCATCTACCAGGGCAAGGCGCCAGCCGCCATCGTCGATGCCAAGGCCGCCGTGCGCTATTTGCGCCTGAATGACAGCCTCATGCCGGGCAGTGCCAGCCGCATCGTGGTGAACGGCACCAGCGGTGGTGGTGCGCAGAGCACGCAGCTTGGTGCCACGGGCGACGGCGAAGACTATTTGCCGTATCTGAAAGCTGCCGGTGCGGCCGGCATCGACACGAGCGGCAAGAGCTCCATCAGCGACAGTGTCTATGCCGTCGTGGCCTATTGCCCCATTCAGGACCTGGGCAGTGCCGACCTGGCTTACGAGTGGATGTTCAATGTGCTGGATACGCGTTCACTGGTGTCTGCGGACCAGAAGGTCGGGCTGATCGTGGATGCGAGCGGCAATGAACTCGTCCGTGCCTCGAATCCAGACCCGACGGGCAGCACCGCGCTGATGAATAAGTTCGCGACCTACCAAGCCGGCCTGGGCTTGAAGAATGATGATGGCACGGCGCTGACCACCGACAATATGCTGGCCGCCTTGCAGACCGAAATCAAGAAAGCGGCAAGCACGTACGTCAAGGCTGGCAAGACTTTCGTAGCCTACAACGCTTATGGCAGTGCTGCGGCCAATGGCGTGGCCGGCGGAAGCGGAACCCTGTACTACAAGAATGACTTCATCAACGTGGATTCGAGTGGTACGGTAACCAACTTCAATATGTCGAACTACCTGAAGTTCGTGGCCAAGCAATCCCGGCTCAAGGCCGTGCCGGCTTTTGACCAACTCGGTCAAACCGCCGCCCTCGCGACGACTGCTACGGCGGACACCACCCTGGCGGGAGCCACTATCTATGGCAACTACAGCGGAGGCGAGTCCAATTTGTTCGGCACCGCTACCCAGGTGTATTCCAACTTCACCGAGTACGCTTGGAACAACAACAACGGCGGGGACGCCATCAACGCCGCGCAAAGCGATGTGGGCTTGGCGAATACCGGCTACACCTGGGCTGCTAACCCGCAGCAGGCGTATCTGTTGAACCAGTACAAGATGATCAACGCTCTGCCCTATGTCGGCAAAACCGCCGGCATCACGACGCACTGGCGCATCCGCGTTGGCGCGCGAGACCGCGACACATCTTTCACCGTGGCTTACAACCTCAGCCGCGCGCTGAAGGCGGACTCCAGGGTCAAGGATGTTGATTACGCACTCTTCTGGGACCAGGGGCACGCCGGCAACTACGACGTGCAAGACGCCTTCAGCTGGATCGACCAGCGCTTGGCCGCTGGGAATTAAGACTGGATCTTCAGCATCGCCATGCAACGGCGCAATGGTTGGGCCTGACCAGGCCCGCCGGGCTCAGGCCTTTACGTAGCGCAGCACCATTTCCACCACATTGGCGCAGCGCTGGCGCATGGCGTCCGGGCTGTCCAGTGTGTGCTGGAAGATCAGTGCAAAAGTGTGGCTGTTGGCCACGTTGAAAAAGCTCAGACCGCTGATCGACATGTGCAGGTCCACCGGGTCCAGGCCACTGCGGAATACGCCGGCCGCCACACCGCGCTGGTAAACGGCGGTGATGGCTTCGATGGCGGGTTCGTTGCGCTGCTGGATGCTGGTGCTTTGCGCCAGGAACTCGCCGCGCTGCATGTTTTCGCTCATCACCAGGCGTACGAACGCGGGGTTGGCGTAGTGGTAGTCCACCGTGAAGGCCACCAGGGTGCGCAGGGCTAATTCGGGCTCCAGGTCTTCCAGGTGCAGCTCGGACTCTATTTGCCGGATGCGGCTGTAGGCGGCCTCCAGTACCGCGATGTACAGGCCTTCCTTGCTACCGAAGTAGTAGTAGATCATGCGCTTGCTGGTGTGCGTGGTGTCGGCGATCACGTCCACGCGGGCGCCGGCCAGGCCTTTTTCGGAGAACTCGCGGGTGGCGACCTCAATGATGTTTTCGCGCGTGCGGTCTGGGTTGTTGGTGCGCGACGGGGGGCGTGCATCCTTGGCCTTGCTGGGCGAATGTACGGGTTCGTTCATTCCCCCAGTATAGGAGGCAGCAGCTGCAGCAGGGCGGTGTTGAAGGCCTCGGCGCGTTCGTACTGCACCCAGTGCCCGGCCTGGTCTATCCACGCGAATTGCTGAAAGTGCGGCAGGGTTTGCAAGCTGGTTTGCAGCAAGTCCTGATGGCCTACGTACAGTGCATCCTCGCGGCCATAGATGGCCGACACGGGGCATGCCACGCGCAGCAGGTTTTGCTTCAGCACATCGGTGTTGGACAGCCGGCGCGCGGGCAGGCGGTCGCGCTGTACATTGGCCTTGTGCAGGGCCAGCGTGTCGGCGTCTATGGCCTCTGGCTGGTGCAGCATGAGTGCGGCCAGGTTGAAGCGGTGGATGGCGTCGCGCGCGTCCTCGGCCTGTAGATGCCGCCAGCCCTTGAGCTTGACGGTATTGCGCGGAACCAGGCCCAGGCCGACGGCGCCCACCACCACCAGGCGTGCCACCCGCGCAGGGTAGTCGGCGGCCAGAAAACTGCCCACCATGCCGCCGAATGAAAAGCCCACCACGTCCATCGGCTGCGCGCCCAGCAGCTGCTGCAGGCCGGCTTCCAGCGGTGCGGCGATCACGTCGGCGTCCATGCCGTCCGGGGGCAGGGCAGAGTCGCCAAAGCCGGGCAGGTCCGGCACCCAAACCTGGCGGCCCATATCTACCAATGCCTGCAGATTGCGCACCCAGTGCGTCCAGCTGCCGCTGCCGCCGTGCAAGAGCAGCAGCGGGCGTTGGCCGCTTTCGGCCGGCCCCCATTGGTGCCAGACGGTATGGCCGTCGCCGCAAGGGGTGAGGTGGCGGGTGGCGTGGCTGCGCAGCGAGGTGATGGCGGGTGTGGGCATGGGAGTTGGGGGATGCAGAGCGTGCGCAGTATATGGGTAAGTTCTGCTATACAAAAAGAAGCGGCTGGCGTAGATGCTATCTGCGCCAGCCGCTGTTTTGTACCTAAGTTTTGAAGGTCTCAGTTGCGCTGCTTCAGCCGCATGTCGTTGGGCAGCGGCGTGGAGCGGCGCAGCACGTCTTCGCTCAGCCACAGTGCGCTCTTACGGGCGCGGGCCGCCACCATGGGCAGGGGCATGTTGACGTAGTCGTCATTGAAGACTTCGAAGCTGTAGTCGCCTCGGTAGCCCAGCTTGTCGAGCCGCAGCACCAGGTCCACCAGCTGTTCGCTGTGCACGCCCTCGCCGGGGAACACGCGGAAGGTGCGGGCGGTGGTCATGCGTTCTTCAAAGGTGCGGGTCTCTTGCCACATGAAGTCGGCCAGCTGCACCAGGAAGATCTTGGAAGGGTCCAGGTAGTCGATCTCGTCCAGTGGCGTCTTGGCGGCGAGGATGTGGTACGAGTCTATGCCTATGCCCAGGTTGGGGCAGTCGGCGCGGCAGACCACGTCCCAGGCGGTGGTGAACTCGTTGATGGTGCGTCCCCAGGACAGGCCTTCGAATGCGATGCGTATGCCGTAGGGTACGGCCAGCATAGCCAGCTTGCGCAGGTCTTTGGCGATGTGGTCCAGATCCTGTGTGGCGTGGGCCGAGGTGGACGAGCAGGCCAGCAGCACCTTGCAGTCCAGCGCGGCGCACATCTGCAGCATGGCCTTGGCGATGTCGATCTTGTAGTCGTGCAGGTGGCCGCTCAGGCCCTCGAAGTCACGCAGCACCTGGAATCCGGTGCCGCGCAGGCCGCTGGCCTTGACCTCGGCCACCGCGGCTTCCATGCCGTCGGGGTGGCCGACGATGTCGTTGGCCTTCAGCATCACTTGCGTGAAGCCGGCATCCACCATGGCCTTGAGCTTGGCGCGCAAAGGCCCGGCCAGGGTAATGGTGTCCATGCCGAAGCCTTGGATGGCGTGGGCTTTCATGCTGCTTTCTCGCTGTGCACGAGTTCGAATACTACGGAACCCAGATAGGTCTTGGTGATGGCGCCACGGCTTTCGGTGTGGGCCGCCTGGGTTTCCACAAACTCCACGCCCAGCTTGCGCAGTGCGGCCACGGCGGCCAGTACATCCGGCACACCCAGGCCGATGCGCTGCAGGCGTTCGTCCACGTCGATCACGTTCACCTCAGGCTCGATCAGCTGCAGCATGAAGCTGCTGCCTTCGGACAGCGCGGGGCTGCGCAGCAGCTTGCCCTTGGGCATGATGCCGAAGCGTTGTTCGTCGGGGATCAGCTCCAGGCCGAACAGCGCGTTGTAGAACTCGATCCAGTCGTAGCTGCGCTCTGGGCCGATGTACTGCACCACGCCGAAGAAATGCAGGCCGGCGGTGGCTGCGGGGTGCTGGTCTACCGAAGGGATTGGGATGAAGTCCACGTCGTAGATGGAGAACTCGTTGTAGCGGTCCACAAAGTAGATGCGGCTGCCACCCGCGCCGTGGATGGCGGGGATGTTCAGCTCCATCACCTCGGCGTGGGTGGGTACCTCCCAGGCGCCGCGCTCCAGCACATAGTGGTAGGCGGCACGGGCATCGCGCACCCGCAGGGCCACCGCCGAGATAGTGGGCGATTCGCTGCCATGGCCGGCGCCCTGGGCATCACTGGGGTGGCCGTTGACCACGATGTTCAGCCCGCCCTGGCGGTACAGCTGGATCTCGCGCGAGCGGTGCCGCGCCACGGGCTTGAAGCCCATCATTTCCAGTACCTGGCCCAGGGCCTGGGGCTTGGGCGTGGAGTATTCGACGAACTCGATTCCGTCCAGCCCCAGGGGGTTGGCTGCGTCACTGAAAGAGGCCTGCAGCGGCTCGCGGCTGTCGTTGACGAGTAAGTCACTCATAGCTAGGTTGCTCCTGATTAAATAGCGGCTGGCGCAGGCGCTGCGTGCGCCCCACCCAAGAATAGTCGTTCAATGTTCGGATCGGCAAGCAATTCGGATGCCGGCTTTTGCAGCACCAGGCGGCCGGATTCGAGTGCGATGGCTTCGTCCGAAATTTTGAGCGCGCTTTTCACGTTTTGTTCCACCATCAGCACGGTTGTGCCCTGGTCGGCCAGCTTGCGCAGCAGCTTGAACACATCGCCCACCACCATGGGGCTCAGGCCGATGCTGGGCTCGTCAATCAGGATCACCTTGGGGCGCAGCAGCAGGGCGCGGCCGATCTCCAGCTGCTTCTGCTCGCCGCCCGACAGGGCCGAGGCCATGCTGTTCATGCGCTGCTTGACGCGGGGGAAGAACTCCAGCACCTCGGGGATGCGCGCGTGCGTCAGCTCCTTGCCGATGGTGATGCCACCCAGTTCCAGGTTTTGCCACACCGTCAGCTGGCCGAACAGGTTGCGGCCCTGCGGCACGAAGGCGATGCCCTTGGCCAGCAGTTCCTTTTGCGTCGCGCCGCCAATGCTTTCGCCATGCAGCTTGATCGTGCCCTGGCGGGGCTTGAGCAGGCCGAACAAGGTCTTCAGCACCGTGGACTTGCCGGCGCCATTGGGGCCCAGCAGCAGGGTGATGGAGCCGGTCTTGGCCTTGAAGCTCAGGTTGTTCAGGATCATAAAGTCCTTGTACCCGGCCACCACGTCGTCGAATTCAATGCAAATATCGCTCATTTTTATGCTCCGAGGTAGGCGTCCAGCACCTGCTTGTTGCCACGGATTTCCGCCGGTGTGCCGATGGCCATGACCTTGCCTTCGACCATCACCATGATGCGGTGGCACAGGTCCATCACAAAGTCCATGTTGTGTTCGATAACCACGAAGCTGCTTTTCTTGCCGCTGGCAGGGTTGCGGTTCAGGTCTTTCAGCAGCGTGGATATGCCACCCACCAGGCTGGGGTTCACGCCGGCGCAGGGTTCGTCCAGCAGCACCAGGTCGGGCTCGCTCATGAAGGCCATGGCGATGTCGACCAGCTTTTGCTGGCCGTAGCTGAGTTCGCCGGCCTTTTTGTCGGCTACGTGCTCGATGCGGAAGCGCTTGATCAAGGCATCGGCCTTGCCGCCCAGGCCCGAGTCACCGGGCGCGAACATTCGGCTGAACATGCTACCTTGGTGCTCTTGGGCGGCCACGATCAGGTTGTCGCGCACGCTCATCTTGCCAAACACCTGCAGCGTCTGGAAGGTGCGGCCCACGCCCTTGCGGTTCAGCTCCAGCGGGCCGCAATGGGTCACGTCTTCGCCGTTGAGTTCGATCTTGCCGGTGTCGGGCGTGATCTGGCCCAGCATGCTGTTGAACAGCGTGGTCTTGCCCGAACCATTGGGGCCGATGACGCCGAAGATTTCGCCGGGCTGGACTTCGAAGCTGACACCGCCCACGGCCTGGATGGCGCCGTAGGCCTTCTTCAGGTCGGTGACTTTTAACAGGGACTGGCTCATGGTTTGGCTCCTGCGGCAGCACGTGCGGCGCTGGCTTCTTTGGATTGTTTCTTGGCCTTCAGGCGGTCAGGCAGGCTCAGCAGCCCGTCGGGCAGCCAAACCATCAGCACGACCACGGCGGCGCCGAATAGCGGCAGGTACCAGTCGGACACGCCGGGCACGTCACGCAGCCACTCTGGCACGACCACGCCGACGGCGGCGCCAACGATGGGGCCGAGGAAGTAGCCGGGGCCGCCGACCACCACCATCAGGTACATCATGATCGATGCGCCTACGGCGAACGGGGCGGGTTCGATGAACTGCACCAGCGAGGCGAACAGTGCGCCTGCAATGCCTGCGTAGGCCGCGCCGATGGCGAAGGACAGCAGGGTGTAGCTGCGGATGTTGATGCCCAGGCTTTCCGCCCGGATCGGGTTGTCGCGCAGCGCGGTGAAGGCTTTGCCCCAAGGTGAGCGCAGCAGGCCCCACAGCAGCAGTGCCAGCACTACGGCAAAGGCCAGTACCAGGTAGTAGTAGTTCAGGTTGGCGTTGGCAAATGCGGGGCGGGCGATATCGTTGATACCGAAGGTGCCTCCGGTCAGCCATTCCTCGTTGCGCATCACCAGCCAGACGGCGGTGTTGAAGCCCAGGGTGGCAAACGCCAGGTAGATGGTCTGCACGCGCAATGCCGGGAAGCCCAGCACCAGGCCTACTGCAAAGCACAGCAGTGCCGCAGCCGGAATGCCCAGCCACCAGCTGAAGCCCGCCTTGAGCAGCAGAGCCATGGTGTAGGCGCCAATGCCGAAGAAGGCGGCGTGGCCCAGAGATTTCTGGCCGGCGTAACCCACGGTCAGGTTCAAGCCCATGGTGGCGACCACGAAGATCAGCCAGGTGGTCAGCAGGTAGATTCCGTAGTTTTTAAGAAATTGCGGCGTAACGCACAGAAATACTGCGGCGACTGCTATGGAAATGAGAGTGCTCTTTTTCATGATCAGACCTTGCGTTCTTCTTTTTTGCCCAGCAGGCCTTGGGGTTTGAACAGGATCACCACCATGAAAATCACCAGCGCCACGGCGTCCTTGTAGGCCGGCGAGATATAGGCGGCGGCCAGGTTTTCGCAGACGCCGACGATCAGCCCACCCAGCAGTGCACCGCGCGAGTTGTTGAAGCCACCGATGATGGCCGCGAAGAAGGCCTTGTTGCCCAGGCTTTCACCCATGTCGAACTTGGCGAGGTAGGTCGGCGTGATCAGCACGGCGGCGGCGCAGGCCAGGATGGCGTTGATGGCGAATGTGTAGAAGATCATGCGCGGCACATTGATGCCCAGCACGCTGGCGCTCTCGGTGTTCTGTGCCACGGCCTGCATGGCGCGGCCGGTGATGGTCTTATTCAGAAAGGCCTGGGTGCCGAACACCAGCAGCAGAGCTAGTACCAGGGTGCCTATGTCAGCCATGGTGATGGTGACGCCGGCGATGTTGAACAGCTTGTCGGCAAACAGGCTGGGGAAGGGGTGGGCTTCGGCGCTGTAGCCGGCACGCATGCCGTTGCGCATGGCAATCGACAAGCCGATGGTGGCCACCACGATGGGCATCATGCCGAACTTGAACAGCGGGTCCACGATGCCGCGTTTGAAGGCCCAGCCGAGGACGGCGGTGGCCAGTATGCAGGTGAGCAGAAAGCTGACCAGGAATGGCGCTCCCATGTTGATGAAGGCCAGCATCATGAAGGCGGGCAGCATGACGAACTCGCCCTGGGCGAAGTTGATGGTGCCGGCGGCTTGCCACAGCAGCGTGAAGCCGAGTGCGGCCAGCGCATAGATGCCTCCGGTGGCCAGGCCACTGAAGAAGAGTTGGAGGAAGTCGGTCACGGGAGGGGCTCCTGGAGGTGTTGTACGCACCCACGGTAGTGGGTGGGGCACTTTGTGATGCCCTCTCCCGCGCTGGGGAGAGGGTTGGCGCGGGTGTCTGCCGGGCGTTTACTTCTTGGTCTTGACGTTGACGTTGGAGGCGTTCAGCGGTGGCACGATGGCGATCACGTCTTGCTTGTTGTTCTTCACCTGGACGATGAAGCTTTCGCGGTCCAGGTCACCGTTCTGGTCGAGCTCCACGTTCATCAGCACGCCTGGGTATTTGTCGGTGGTGACCTTCAGGCCATGCAGCGCGGCAGCCACGGCCTTGCGGTCCAGCTTGCCGACCTTTTCAATCGCGGCCTTCAACACATACACGCCGCTATAGCCCTTCATGCCGTTGTGGTCCGACACATAGCCGTAGGCCTTTTCGAACTTGGCGCTGAAGGCGCGGATCGACGGGATGGGCGCATCCACGGTCAGGCCCACGTGGGCGATGGCGCCGTTGGCGGATTCACCTGCCAGGTCGATCACTTTTTGGCCGGTCAGGGTGGTTTCGCCGATGATGGGCTTGCTCCAGCCTTGCTTCTTCAGCTCGCGCAGGGCACGGGCGGATTCTTCTTCGTTGGTGTAGACGAACAGCGCATCTGGGTCGGCCTGCTTGGCTTTCAGCACGGGGGCGGTGAAGTCCACCTGGCCGCTGTCAGACGAGATTTCTGCAACGATCTTGGTGTCGGTGCCGGCCAGGGCTTTTTTGATGGAGTCCAGGCCGCCCTTGCCGAAGTCGTTGTTTACGTAGATCACCGCCAGGGTTTTGGCCTTGACGGTTTGGTTGATATAGCGCGCCACCTTGGGCATGGCGGTTTCTTGGGTGAAGCTGGTGCGGAAGACGTAGGGGTTGCCCTGCTTGGTGATGGAGGCCGCTTCACCACCGGTGAAGTTCGGCACCTCGGCCTTACGGCTTTCGGCCATGCTCACCATGATGGAGCCGGAGAACACCGGGCCAAAGATGGCGAACACATCGTTGTCGATGGCTTTTTGGGTCAGGCCCTTGGCCACGCCGGGGTTGCTTTGCGTGTCGGTGGTGATGGTTTCGAATTTCTTGCCCAGCACGCCGCCATCGGCATTGATTTCCTTGACGGCCAGCTCCACGCCGTTTTTGAAGTTGGTGCCTGCCGTTGCGCCGCCACCGGACAGCTCGACGATATTCGCCAGCTTGATGGTTGCTTGGGCGAATGCGCCGCCAGCGCTGGCTGCAATTGCGCAAGCTGCTATGACTTTAAGAGCGAATCGTTTTTGAACTTGGGATTGCATGCACTGTCTCCTGGAGTGAGGTTGGGGTAACGAGGTGGGTTGAAAGCTTACGGTAATTTAGCGGCGAATTTCATCCAGCAATTCGTTTGGGTAGATAAGTTCGCGCAAAAAATTTGCATCCTGGCGTACGTGCTGCGCTGCAGCATGAAAGCCGAAGAAGTCCAGATAGCGATGGGTTTGCTGGATCAGCATTTCAAAGCCGGGTTCGGCCACCAGGCCGCGGGCGCGCACGGCACGCACGGCCGGCGTGGGCTGGTTCTTCATCAGGATGTCCACCAGTGCCGCTTGCGGCCCTATGCGGCGCACATCGAAGGGCAGCGGGTCGCTGGCCTGCATGCCCAGCGGCGTGGCGTTGATCACCAGGTCGTAGCCCGCAGGGTCGTTGTTGGCCGCCGCCACCAAGGGCACCGGTGACATGGCCGCCATGCGCTGTGCGGCACTGGCTGCGCGGCCCGGAGCGGGGTCGAAAAAAGCAATTTTTGCCGGGGCCGAGGCTCCGGCCAGGGCGAGCGATGCGGCAATGGCCGCCGCCGCGCCACCCGCACCCAGAATCAGCACTCGGCTGGCCTGGTAGCGGATCTGGAAATAGTCCAGACTGGCTACAAAACCTTCACCGTCGAACAGCCCGCCTTCCAGCCGGCCATCTGCATTGCGGCGCACTGCGTTCACGGCACCGGCCATGGTGGCCAGGTCGCTGCAACTGTCCAGCCAGGACAGCATGGGCGTCTTGTGCGGAATGGTGACCCACACACCTTTGATGTTCGGTGCCTTGAAGGCGGAACTGACAAAACCCTGCAGGTCCGCCGGCGCAATGTGCACCGGCACCAGTACCGCGTTGATGCCCAGCAGGCTGAAGATGCGGTTGAAGGTGGTGGGCGCCTGCACCTGCTGCACCGGATCCCCGACGATGAAATACACATCGGTGTAGCCGTTGAGCGTCGGCATGACGGTGCGGATATCGGCGTTGGGCATGGTCAGATCGGGGTGGGCATGAATGGGGCGTTGATGGGGGTGGAATGTAGGGTAGCCACTGGGGCAGCGGAATTCTTGCAGGACTTAAATGCGCGATTAATGAACACATGAGTGCGATAATTAAACGTAACTAGGGTTAACACATGGCAACAGAAACTGACGCATCGACCCCGCTGGCCCGCCGCGACTGGATCGCCGGCCTGGACAAGGGGCTGGGCCTGATGGAGTCGTTTGACGACGCCCATCCGCGCATGACCGCCACCCAGGTAGGGCAGCGCTGCGGGCTGACACGTACTGCAGCGCGCCGCTATCTGCTGACGCTGTCGCATCTGGGTTATCTGGCGACCGATGGCAAGCTGTTCTGGCTGACGCCGCGGGTGCTGCGGCTGGGGCAAAGTTATTTGGAGTCGGCCCGCCTGCCGCGCATCGTGCAGCCGTTTTTGCAGCGCATCACGGCCGGCACCATGGAGGTGGCCTACCTCAGCGTGCTGGACGGCGACGACATCGTCTACATCGCCCGCAACGGCCCCACCCGGGCCATGAACACCGGCTATGTGCTGGGCGGCCGGGTGCAGGCCGAGGTCACCGCCGCCGGCATGCAGATGCTGGCTCTGCGCACGCCCGCGCAACTGGAGGAGTGGCTGGCCAGCCATGAGCTAAAGACCTACACCACCCACACCATCACCGACAAGGACAAGCTGCTGACCACCTTGGCGCAAATACGCCAGCAGGGCTGGGCCTTGTCGGAGCAGCAGCTGGAGCTGAAATACCGCGGCATCGCCGTGGCGCTGCGCGACCGCAACGGCGATGCCGTGGGCGCCCTCAGCGTCACCATGCCCATGGGCCATGAGTCGGGCGCGGATGCCGTGGCCCGGGTGCTGCCGGTGCTGCGCGAAACCGCCCAGGCCATGCGCAACCTGATTTGATGGTTTGCTATTGAATTGGTAGCTGCTTGCGCAGAAGATACCTGCGCTGAAGGCTATTTTGATGCTTGGTCCAGAACCTGGCCCAGGCGCTCCCAGCGCACGCCCTGGCTGTCCATGGAGAACCATACCTGCCGGGCTCGACCCAGAATGTCCTGCATGGGCACGGTTCCAAAGCTGCGGGAATCGGTGCTGGCCAGCCGGTTGTCGCCGAGCACGAAGACCTGGCCGTCGGGCACGGTAAGGTCGGCGTTGGTCTGCGGGCTATGTGGGGCACGGTTCAGGTCCGGGTTGGGCGTGGCGGGGGCGGGCAGGGCGGGGGGCGCCTGCCACTGCACTTGCCATTGGCGCGGGCCTATGGATTCGGTCACCGTGGTGCTGCCGGGCGCAGGTGGGTCACGCCGCAAGGCCTGGCCGTTGACCCAGATCTGCTGGCCGTCGATCTGGATGTGGTCGCCGGGCAGGCCGATCACGCGCTTGATGTAGCGCACGCTGCGGTCATTGGGGTAGGCAAATACGGCGATGTCGCCACGGTGCACGCCCTGCTGGCAGCCGGGGCAGTTGTAGCGCTTATCGGCCCAGATCAGGTCGCCTCTGCGCACGCTCGGCTCCATGCTGCCGGATGGAATGTAGAAGGGCTCCACCTGGTGCTGGCGCACGTACAGGCTGAGCAGGGGCAGGGCCAGTAAATCGCACAGCACGAACACCAGCGCATACACCCCGCTTTGCTGCCAGGCCAGGGCCGGGCCGCCGGGGTGGCGCCGCGCGCCGCGCCAGGCATCCCACACGCTGTAGGCCCACACGGCCAGGGTCAGGCCCAAGCCCAGCAGCAGCGTGGGCAGCATCAGCCTGCTTGGCAGGTAGAGCGCGACCAGCGCCACGCCGGGAATGCATAGCAGCGCAAATACCAGGAACTGCCAGATGCCACGGTTCAATGCGCCGTTGTAGAGCTGGCCAAAGCCGGGTAACACCAGCGAGGCCAGAGCCGCCACCAGTGGGCGGCGTGGGGTGATGGAGATAGAGGGCATGGGGGCTCCTTCAAACAGTTCTACAAGGCTGCGGCACTGAGCCACAGGCCAAAGACAAAGCCGCCGGCCTGGCTCAGACCCAGCACACCACCGCCCAGCAGGCCGGTAGCAGCCAGCAGCCAGCGCAGGCGCGACCACGGCGTGGGCTGCTTGTACTGCTTTGGTGGTGCCACAGGCATGGTCTGGCGCGGCAGTTGCCGCAGCACGCGCTGTGCAAAGTCGGGCGGTGGCTGCAGCAATTCGCGCTGCAGCAGGGTGTCCAGATCGGTATCAGTCATGGGATCGGTCCTGGGATGAGTCATGGGGCTTCTCCGTGTCAGTGGCCAGCAAGACGCGCAGCCGTTGTTTGGCCCGGTGCAGGCGGGTCTTGATGGCGGCCAGGCTGTCGCCTTCTATGCGTGCCACGTCGGCCAGGGCCAGGTCCTGTACATACACCAGGGCCAGTGCGCTGCGGTCGGCCAGGGGCAGCTGGCGCAGTGCGGCCCGCAGGCGAGCGCTTTGCTGCAGCTGGTCCAGTGTGTGTTCGGGGTCGGGCTGGGGGCAGGCGATTTCGGGCAGGGCCTCGCCGCTGGCTTCTTGCCGGTGCGCCGCACTCTGCAGTGCGTTGCAGGCCAGGTTGCGGGCTATCGTGAACAACCAGGTATTGAACTGGGCGCGATCGGGCTGGTAGCGGGGCAGCTGCGTCCAGGCGCGCAAGAAGGTTTCTTGCGCCAGGTCTTCCGCCTGTGCCTGCTGGCAGCCCATGCGGCCCAGAAAGCCGAACAGCGGGCCTTGGTACATATCCACCAGTTCGGCAAAGGCCTGCGTATCGCCAGCGGCCATGCGTTGCAACAAAGCGGAGGGCAAGGGCAAGATTGCTGGCGCAGATTACTGCACGGCGTGGGCGATGCGGTCCAGGCGGGGCTGCCAGTGGTCCAGGATATTGGCCGACACCAGGATGTGGTGGGCCCGGCCGATCAGCAGCTTGCGCGGCACCGGGCCGATGTAGCGCGAGTCGGCGCTGTTGTCGCGGTTGTCACCCAGCATGAAGTACTGGTCGGGAGGCACGGTGACCGGACCGAAACTGCGCAGGGCGGGAGTTTGGGGCAGCAGTTGCAGCCTATGGGATACCCCGTTCAGGGCTTCGCTGGAGCGCAGCGGGTCGTAGTTGGCTGCCACACCGTTGATGTAGAGCACCTCGTCGCGCATCTCCACCACGTCGCCGGGCAGGCCGACGATGCGTTTGATCAGACGCACGCCGTCCGTCGGTGAGCTGAAGGTCACTACGTCGAAGCGCTGCGGTTGGCCGGTAGGGGCCAGGCTGATATCGCTCAGCGGCAGCTTTAGGTCGTAGGCCAGGCGGTTGACCAGCACCACATCGCCTTCCAGCAAGGTAGGGCGCATGGAGCCCGAGGGAATGGGGTTCCAGTCGGCCATGACGGTGCGGAACAGGCCCAGGCACAGTACAAATGCCAGGAAGCCACGGTTGTTCAGGAGCCAGCGTTTCATAGTTGCCTTCGTGTTGTGTGGCTCTTATACCGGCCAGGCCGGAAAAGGTTACACCAAGGGATGCTCTGCATAACTTCCTGCGGTCTGTGGCGGCATGGACTCGGGTGGTCTAGGATGTTGCTCTTCTTGCCCATCCCGATCCGCACCACCACATCCTTGCCAGAGTCATCATCCCTGGCACAAACAAAAAAAGCCGCATCGCTGCGGCTTTTGGTAATGGCCGTGGGCCGATTACTTCAGGTGCTTGCCGATCAGGCCAGCCATTTCGAACATCGTGACTTCGTCCTTGCCGAACACAGCCTTGAGCTTGGCGTCGGACTTGATGTTGCGCTTGTTGGCTTCGTTTTGCAGTTTGTGCTTCTTGATGTAGACCCACAGTTGCTTGACCACTTCGGTACGTGGCAGCGGTGCTGCACCGACCACGGCAGCCAGAGCTGCGCTGGGGGTCAGGGCCTTCATGAAAGCGGCGTTGACGGCGCGCTTAGGAGCGGCTGCAGCTGCCTTCTTGGCAGGCGCTGCCTTGGCGGCTACTTTTGCCGGAGCGGCTTTGGCTGCTGGTGCAGCTTTCTTTGCAGGAGCGGCGGCTTTAGCCGGGGTTTTTTTCGCAGTTGCCATGACGGACGGTCCTTCTTGGAGTTGAATATTCACCAGCGAAAAACAGCTTCTCCACCGGTAGGCCGAGATGCTACTGGAGAAAAAACGGGTTTCCTAGGTGGAGCGCATATTTTTAGCTCTGAAGACCCGTGTTTTTCCGTGTAAAGCCTCTCTGGGGTATGCGTTTTCAGTGTTTCGGCGACTTTTGACCCGCCACGAGGATGAAAACCACCCCCAAAAGGATGATGCCGCAGGCCAGCCATTCCTTGGCCATGACCACTTCACCGGCCAGCACTACACCCAGAAACAGCGCGATCAAGGGGTTCACGAACGCATAGCTGGTGGCCACGGCAGAACTGGCGTGGGCCAGCAGGTACATATAGGCGCTGAAGGCCACCAGCGAACCGGCCAGCACCAGGTACAGCCAGGCGGCGCTGGCTTCCAGCGTGGGCGGCCATACCATGTGCTCGCCCAGCGCCAGGGATACCAGCAGCAGGGCGGCCCCACCGCACAGCATCTGGCTGGCAAAGCCCATCGGTCCCTTGGTCAGGGGCAGGCGGGTGGTGGACAGTACCGAGCCCAGCGACCAGGTCAGCGTGGCGCCGATGATGCACAGCAGACCCACGGGCGCCGCGGAAAAGCTGGCACCCTGCACCAGCACGCACACGCCTACCAGTCCGGTCAGCATGCCCGCCAGTTCCAGCCGCGACGGGCGTTGCCCGAACAACAGGCCCCAGCCACTGGTCATCATGGGCACGATGGCGATAAAGGTGGCGATCAGGCCGGAGCCTATGTGCAGCGAGGCCTGGGCTGTCAGCCCCATGCCGCCGCCCAGCATCAGAATGCCAATCAGCAGGGCGTTGCGCCATTCAGTGCGTGTGGGCCGGGCATGGCCGCGCAGGCACAGCCATGCCATCAGCAGGCCGCCGGCCGCCAGAAAGCGGGTCGCCATCTGGAAGAACGGCGGAAAGCTGGGCAGGGCAATATGGATGGCGAGGTAGGTCGAGCCCCAGATGAAATAGCAAGCCAGTAATGCGGGCAGCACGAGGCGGTTGTGGGTAGAGTTGTGGCGCGGGTTTTGCATGCCATGATGTTAGGCAGTCAAACCCGTCTGCGCCATGCAATATTCTTGGTAATAACGGATATTGGCCTCAATTTTCTTGCTGGAGCACTATGCTGACCGAAGTTTCTGAATTTGACGCGTGCGACGATCGTATCCTGGCGGAGCTGCAGCGCGACGCGCGCATCACCATGGCCGAGCTGGGGCGACGCGTACACCTGAGCCAGCCGGCGGTGACCGAGCGGGTGCGCAAGCTGGAGACCAGTGGCGTCATCAAGGGCTACCGCGCCGAAGTGGATCTGACCCGGCTGGGCTACGGTATCCGCGCCATCATCCGCGTGGCCCGGGCCGAGTACGCACGGGTGGTGAAGCTGATTGGCCAGACCCCGGAGGTGCTGAATGCCTACAACGTGACCGGCGAAGACAGTTGGGTGCTGGAGATCGCCGTTATCGATGTGCAGCACCTGGATGCGGTGGTCAGCAAGTTCTGTCTGCTCAGTACCACCTCGACCTCGATCGTGTTGAACGCTCCGCGCGAAAACGCCCAGGTGCTGCCCGCGCGGCGTGAGAACATCAAGCCTTCTGCCCAGAAAGTGAGCCCTCCATGACGACTGTGTTTGCGACCTGTGACCTGTGCGATGTGCACAAGAACGATGTGTCTGGCGCCTTCCGTGTATTGCCGCCAGTGTTCCGCGACTTTGGCGGCACGCGCACCTTCAGCGGCCCGGTGTGGACCGTGCAATGCTTTGAAGACAACTCCCTGGTCAAGGCTGCGCTGGACATGCCCGGCGAGGGCCGGGTGCTGGTGGTGGATGGCGGCGGCTCTTTGCGCCGTGCCTTGTTGGGCGGCAATCTGGGGGCGGCTGCCCATCGCAATGGCTGGGCTGGTGTGGTCATCGACGGCTGTGTGCGGGACGTGGCCGAGCTGGCTGCCTTGCCGATAGGCATACGTGCACTAGCGTCCATGCCCCTGCCCACCGAAAAGCGCAACCAGGGCCAGAGCAATGTGGCGGTGCATGTGCAAGGCGTGTGGGTCATGCCCGGCGACTGGTTGTATGCCGACGAGGACGGCATCGTGCTGGGAGCAGCCGCGCTGGTCTAGCGTCGCTCGCCTTGGTCAGCTGGGTTGGCAAAGCCTTTCAATTCCTCACGCATCCAGTCCACCAGGACCCGCGTTCGGGTGGGCAGCAAGCGTGCATGCGGGTAGACCACGCTTAGCGGACGGGGTGGTGATTCGAAGCTTTCCAGTACTACCTGCAGCTGCTTCTGCGCCAGATAGGGGGCCACCTGGTAAGACAGAAACATGCCCAAACCCAGGCCTGCTACGCAGGCTTGCACCGTGGGCGCGATCTGGTTGAACTCCAGGTTGCCGCTGACGGCAATGCTGAAAGACCGGCCCTTGTCGATGAAGGGCCCCCAGCTGGGGTTGTTGCCGGTGTTACGTATGCAGTTGGCCTGCAGCAGGTCCTTGGGGTGGCGGGGGAGCCCTACGCGCTTCAGGTAGCCGGGGCTGGCAACCACCACGCGGCGGATACGGCCTATGGTTTGCGCCACCAGAGAAGAGTCCTCCAGCGGGCCTATGCGTATGCCCAGGTCTATGCCTTCTTCCAGCAAATTCACCACCCGGTCGTACAGCAGCACGCTGCAGCGCATCTGCGGATAGCGCTGTACAAAACGGGTGACGGCCGGGGCCACATGGAGCTGGCCAAACTGCACTGGCGCGGTGATGGTGAGGTGGCCTGCGGGTTCGCTAGATTCGGCCTTCAGGGCCGCCTCGGCCTCCTGCAATGTGGCCAGCACCTGGCGGCAGCTGTCCAGGTGGCGGCGGCCCTCGTCGGTGAGCGAGATGCGCCGCGTGGTGCGGTTGAATAGGCGCACCCCCAGCTCTGCCTCGAACGCGGCCAGGCTGCGCACCACGGCAGGCAGCGACGCGTCCATCGCTTGGGCGGCGGCGGTCAGGCTGCCCTGGTCAGCAATCTGCACAAAGGTGTGCATGGCTTTGAGTTTGTCCATGCGGTCATATTAAACCGATATATGAAGTAGTTAAATGCCTGGGGTGTCATTTATCTTGTGAAGTGGATTAAACACAATCACTGCTTCTTTCACCACTTTGCACCTAGGAACAATATGTCCATATCAACGTCCCCCCGCCCCGCGCAGCCGATCAAGTTGTACCGCCATGCCATCTCGGGCCACGCGCACCGCGTGCAGCTGATGTTGTCACTGCTGGATCTGCCGTTCGATCTGATTGATGTGGACCTGCTGGTCAAGGCCCAAAAAACGCCGGAATTTTTGGCGCTGAATGCCTTTGGCCAGGTGCCGGTGATCCAGGACGGCGACGTCACGCTGGCCGACTCCAACGCCATCCTGGTGTATCTGGCGACGCGTTATGGCGCGCCTGGCGCCTGGCTGCCTACCGAAGCACTGGGGGCGGCCCAGGTGCAGCGCTGGTTGTCAGTGGCGGCTGGGCAGATCGCCTTTGGCCCGGCGGTGGCGCGGGTGATCCAGTTGTTCAAGCTGCCCACCGATCCCAAAGATGCGATCCAGCGGGCGAACCAGCTGTTTCAGGTAATGGACGCGCACCTGCAGCAGTTCGACTACCTGGTCGGCAGCGCGCCAACCATTGCCGATATTGCCAACTACAGCTACATCGCCCATGCACCCGAGGGCAATGTGGCGCTGGAGCCGTATCCGTATCTGCGCGCCTGGCTGGCCCGCATCGAGGCATTGCCCGGCTTTGTGCCGATGGTGCGCAGCCGTATTGGGTTGGCCGCATGAACGCCACCTTCCATGCCGGTGAGCGCGCGGTGCAGCAACGCGCCGGTGTGGCCGAGCGCATGGCCGAGGTCGGGCCGCGGGTGATCCGCGATTACATGCCCGACCAGCACCGCGATTTCTTCGCACAGTTGCCCTTTGTGGTGCTGGGCAGCCTGGACGCGCAGGGCCAGCCCTGGGCCTCGGTGTTGGCACAGCCGCCGGGTTTCATCCGCTCACCGGATGCCACGCTGTTGCGGCTGCAGGCGCTGCCGGATGCGGCCGACCCATTGGCGCAAACGCTGCAGCCAGACGCGCCCATTGGCCTGCTGGGTATTGAGCCGCATACCCGCAGGCGCAACCGCGCCAACGGCAGGGTGATGGCGCTGGATGGCGCCGGCTTTGGCTTGCGCATAGAGCAGAGTTTTGGCAACTGCCCCAAGTACATCCAGGCGCGCGAGCCGGTGTATCTGGCCACGATCGAAGTGCCGGCGGCGGCGATTGCCAGCAGCCAGCTTGACGCGGCCGCGCTGCGGCTGGTGCGTGGGGCGGACACTTTCTTCATCGCCTCCGCGAACCCGCAGGCCTTGCAGCCCGAGGGGCGTGCCGACGGGGTGGACGTATCGCATCGTGGCGGCAAGCCGGGCTTTGTGCGGGTCGAGGTGGATGCCGCTTGCCAGCAGTGGCTGACGGCGCCAGACTTTTTAGGCAACTTCTTTTTCAACACCCTGGGCAATCTGGCTGTGAACCCGCAGGCCGGACTGCTGTTCATTGACTACGCCACCGGCGATCTGCTGCAGGTGGCGGTGCGTGCAGAGATTCTGTGGGACGGCCCGGATCTGGCTGGCTTTGCCGGCGCCCAGCGTCTGCTGCGGATGCAGGTGCTGGGCGCTTTGCGCCGGCCCGGTGCATTGGCCTTGCGTTGGGGCGAGGCTCAGCTGTCGCCGGTGCTGGAGGCTACCGGCGTTTGGGCCTGAAGCCCTTTAAGCTGCTGCGTACGCGCGCTGCGCCAAGGTTTTTGCCAGCACCTGTGCTGGGTTGAAACTGCGCAAACCGGTCATCTGTGCCGCGCCGTCCAGTGCCAGCGGAATTTCGGTGCAGCCCAGTATCAGCGGCGCACCGCCGTGGCGTTCGGCCAGGGCCTGGGCCACCTCGCCAAAGCAGCACTGCGCCAGCGGCATATTGCCGGCTTTTACACCGTTGTAAATGCCTTGCATGATGCGCGCGCGCTCAGCGGCAGTTGGCAAATGGCATTGCACTCCGGCGCGCTGCAGCGCCTGCTCGTACACGCCGCTGCGGTAGGTGCCATCGGTGGCCATCAGCGCGGCTGCCGGTATGCGCTGCAAGGCCAACTGCTGCGCCATCTCGTTGGCGATATGCAGCACGTCGAGCTGTGGAAAGCGCGCCTGCATACGGCTATGCCAGGCGTGGGCGGTGTTGCAGGGCATGGCCACGCAGCGCGCACCCAAGGCTGCCAGACGGCCCAGCGCCTGCAACATGGGCTCCAGTGGCTGCTGTGCGCCACTGGTATCGTCTTCCAGCGCCTGCGTACGATCCGGTACCGGCACCTGGGCCAGCCAATGCTCGGGGAAGCGCTGGTCGCTCACCGTCACACCGATGGCCTGCATATGCTCGATACAGGACTGCACGAACAAGCGCACGAAGTCCGCGCCGGCGGCGGGCCCCATGCCGCCCAGGATGCCTACGACTTGCATGGTTAGACCGCCGGCTTGTCGCTCAGCGCCTTGAGGTTGTCGCGCAACTCTTTGCTCATGGGCAGGTTCAGGTTCTGGCCCTTGGGGGGGATGGGCGACATGAACCACTTGGTGTAGAGCTTCTCGAACTGGCCGGACTTCATCATGCCGGCGATGACTCCATCGACCAGCTGCTTGAATTGCGGGTCGTCCTTGCGCAGCATGCACGCATAGGGCTCGACTTGCAGCGAGTCACCTACGACTTCCCATTCCGCCGGGTTCTTGGCATTGCCGATCAGGCCGAACAGCAGGATGTCGTCCATCGCAAAGGCCACGGCGCGGCCGCTGTCCACCAGCAGCATGGAGTCGTCGTGGTCCTTGCCCAGTTTGATGTCCATGCCCAGGCTCTTGTCCTGGTTGTATTTGCGGATGACCTGGGCGTTGGTGGTGCCCGAGGTGCTGGCGACCGGCTTGTTGGCCAGGTCGGCGTAGTTTTTGATGCCAGACGACTTCTTCGCCAGCAACCGGGTGCCGGTGTAGAAATGGTTGATGGCGAACTGCACGTCTCTGCCGCGCACTGTGTTGTTGGTGGTGGAGCCGCACTCCAGGTCCACCGTGCCGTTGACCAGCAGCGGGATGCGGTTTTGCGATGTCACGGCCTGTAGCGCAACCTTGAGGTCAGGCTTCTTCAGTTGCTTCTTCACCGCGTCGGCTACGGCGTTGGCGATGTCTACCGAGAAGCCTTCGGGCGTGCTGCCACCGGCCAGGTAGCTGAAGGGCACGGATGACTCGCGGTAGGCCAGGGTGATCTGCCCGGATTCGGCGATTTTTTGCAGAGTGTCCGCGTGGGCGGCTGCGGTGGCAGCCAGGCCTGCGGCCAGAAACATCGTGGACAGTACGGAGGAGGCTTGCATGATGACCCTTTGAAGTAGAGGTGATGGAGGAGCTGTGGGGCAGTTTAGAAAGGGCTGGCCGCAGTGCATAGTGCCTTTTTCGGGGCGCACCATAACCTGAAGTTATGGGCTGGCGGCGGCACCTGGGCATAACTTTTGCTGATGGCTAGGCCTGTGTTTGGCATTGGCGCCATGCAGATCGCGTGCCTACAGTGTTGCCCAAAGGGTGGATACACATGCATGTCGTTGTTTTAGGAGCGGGAATCGTTGGGCTGGCCACGGCCTATGCCTTGCGTTTGCAGGGCAAGGAAGTGACGGTCATCGACCGCGCTACGCCAGGTGCTGGTGCCAGCGGCGGCAACGGTGCCCAGCTGAGCTACAGCTATGTGCAACCCCTGGCCGACCCCGGCATCTGGACCCAGTTGCCCAAGTTGCTGTTGGCGGCCGACTCACCGTTGAAATTTCAGCTGCAATGGGACCCGCAGCAGTGGCGCTGGGGGCTGGAGTTTCTGCGCGCCTGCAATGCCGATACCTCCGCCCGCAGCACGGCCCAGTTGCTGCAGCTGGCCCTGCGCAGCCGCCAGGGTTTTGAAGCCATGCTGCAGGACTTGGCACTGGACTGTGATTTTGCGCGCAGCGGCAAGCTGGTGGTCTACAGCAGTGCCGCCGGCCTGGAGTCTGCACGCAGACAGGTGGCGCTACAGCAGCGCCTGGGCAGTGTGCAAGAGGTGGTGTCGGCCCAGCGTTGCGTGGAGCTGGAGCCGGCTTTGCAGTACTACCAGGCCCACATGGCCGGCGCGGTTTATACGCCCAGCGAATGTGCTGCTGATTGCGCCAAGGTTTGCGATGGCTTATACGCGGCGCTGCAGGCGCGCGGCGTACGCTTTGTGCTGGGCCAGGAGGTGCTGGGTGTGGTGCACCATGGCAAGCGGCTGCAGGCAATCCGCACGGTGGCGGGCGAGCTTGCGGCAGACCAGTTTGTGCTTGCCCTGGGTAGCGCCAGTGCGGGTTTTGCACGGCCGTTGGGGCTGCGGCTACCTGTCTACCCGCTGAAGGGCTACAGCATCACCTTGGACCTGACGGACAGTGCGGATACGGCGCCGCAGGTGAGCGTGACGGATGCCGCGCGCAAAGTGGTTTTCGCCCGCATTGGTCAGCGGCTGCGGGTGGCTGGCATGGCAGAGCTGGTAGGGCATGACAGCCGTATTGAACCCCAGCGCATACAGCAACTCAGCGAGGCAACCCGCGCTGTGTTCCCTGGGCTGGACCAGGGACTGGAACTGCACCCTTGGACCGGTATGCGCCCGGCCACGCCGACCGGCCTGCCTCTGGTGGGACGGCACCCGCAGGGGCCGGAAAACTTGCTGCTCAATACCGGCCACGGGGCCCTGGGGTTCACCCTCGCGTTCGGCACAGCCCAGGCGGTGGCCGACGCACTTGCAGCCGCTTAGCTATGCGGCGGGCTGCAGTGCCTGCTCGATCACCTGCTGCACGCACTGCGTCATGGCGCTGGCCAGCAGAGAGCCGGGCCGGTTCACCGCGCGCAGGGCCTTGATGGGCACGGCGATGTGTGGCTCCAGGGTCAGCACATCCACCTTGCCCAGATCGGCCGACAGGGCGGTGCAGCTGTCGATCAACGCCACCGCCAGGCCATGGTGCGCCAGCGCCAGTGCCGCGTGGTAGGTCTGCACGGTAATGCTGGACGACAGGCCCACACCCGCCTCGCGGCAGGCGTGGCTGAGGGTGGAGCCCACCGGGTCGCGCACATCGATATTCACTACCGGCACCTGGGCCAGATCGGCCAGGTTCACCAGGCCCTGTTTGACTTGCTTGGCACTGAGAACGCCCTTGGGCGCTACGCAGACCATGCGGCCATCGGCCAGGTGCTTTTGCTCTAGCGAGGGGTGGGCGATGGCGCTGAAGACCAGGCCCACATCGGCCTCCTGCAGCACCAGGGACGAGATGATTTGTGGCGAGTGCAGCGCATCCATGGTCACCACCACATTTGGATGTTGCTGGCGGAACAGCTTGAGCGCACGGGGCAGCACCTCGTAGCTCAGCGCCAGCACGGTCAGGATGTGCAGCTCGCCGTCCTGGTGGCCCTGGCGCAGGCTGTTGGCCAGGCGTTGCACATCGTCCAGCTGGGCAAACAGCCGCTCGATATGGGGGTACAGGGTTTGCGCTTCGTTGGTGGGCGTGAGCCTGCCCTTGGTGCGCTGGAACAGCGGAAAGCCCAGCTGCAATTCGGCATGCGCCAGCACTCGGCTGACGGCAGGCTGGGTGACGTTGATCAGCCGTGCCGCAGCGCTGACGCTGCCGGTGAGCATGATGGCGTTGAAGACTTCGATGTGGCGTAGACGCATGGGGGCTCCTCAGCTCGCAGGTAGGGACGAGGGCAGTGTTGCAAGTACCACGCCCAACAAGGCCACGCCGAAGGCCAACAGCTGCATGGCTCCCAAGGTTTCGCCCAGTACCAGCACGCCGGTCAGCGCCGTGGCGATGGGCAGCAGCACGCTGTACACACCGGCCTGTGCCGCCGGCACCACGCGCAGGCCAGTCATCCACAGCCACACCGTGCCCACACTGGCGGCCATGGCGTAGAACACCAGCAGCAACCAAATGCCCGGATGCACCGTGCCGAAGTTGAACGACATGGCCATGTACAGGCCGGCGGGTGTCATCAGCACCAGACCCCACAAATTGATGAGGGCGCTGATGCGCTTGGGGCTGATGCTGCCAGTGAGCTTTTTGCCGATCACTGCATACGCGGCCTCGCACAGCACGGCCCCAAACACCAGCAGATTGCCCCAGAGGTGATTTGAAGCCAAATCGGCCTCTGGCGCAGAAGATACCTGCGCAAGGTGCTCTGATTTTGATAGTGCAAGCAGGCCGATGCCGAGCACGCCGCAAGCCACCGCAGCCCATACCCGCAGGCCGATGCGCTCGCGCAGGATCAGCCAGCTCAGCACGGCCACCGTGGCCGGGATGGCCGCCAGGATCACCCCGGCAGAGACAGCGCTGGTCATGCTCACGCCGTACAGCATGCAGATAGAAAACAGGAAGTTGCCGAGAAAGGACTCCAGAAACACCAGCCAGCGCATGCGGGTGGACATCGGCCCTTCGGACTCCGGCTTTTTCAGCCAGGGCAGCATGGCTACTGCTGCAATGCCAAAGCGCAGCCAGGCCAGCAGGAACACGGGCAGGGCGGCGACCAGTGGCTTGGATATGGCGACGTACACGCCAACAAGGGCCATGCCAGAGGCTAGGCAGAGGCGCGCGGTCAAAGGGCCAAGGGGGGCAGGGTTCATACAGGCGAGGGAATCTGGGGTCAGGCCCGCAGGCCCGTTTTCGTTTTGCTGGAGGGCGCAGTGTAGGGCGGGGCGCGTTGTGAGTGGCCCCCTATAGCCGCTTCAAAGTGGCACCGGGCTAGGTGCCAATTTGCCCTATCGTGCGGTCTTTGCATGAAGGCATTGAAATCTATGGGACTCGGAAATTTTGCATACGCCAATAACAACAACCATTTTTTAGCCACCCAGGCGCTGGCCGCGCAGCCGTTTGCACTGGCTGGTGTGCCGTTTGACGGCGCTGTGACGAATCGCCCAGGCGCGCGCTTTGGCCCGCAGGAGATTCGCCGTGCCAGCCTGATGCTGTGCGACGGTCTCCACCCTTATTTCGGCGTGTCGCCTTTGGGTTACCTGGGCGATGCGTTGGACATGCGCCTGCCCAATGCTTCGCCCCTGACCGAGGTGCGCGCGCATATCCAGCAACAGGCGGCGGAGCTTATGGCGCGCCACCACTGCGTGTTTTTGGGCGGTGACCATTCCGTCACCCTGGCGTTGCTGCGGGCCGCCCACGCCCAGCATGGACCGTTGGCATTGGTGCATTTCGACGCGCACTGCGATACCTGGGTAGACCATTTTGGTGAGCCGTCAGGCCACGGCACCTGGACCTACGAAGCGCTGCAGGAAGGCCTAGTCAGCCCTACGCATTGCGTGCAGATCGGACTACGCTCCAGCGGCGAGCGGGCCGCGCGTGAATACGTGCAAGACCAGGGTGGCCTGATATTCACCGCGCGCCAGCTGCGCGGCCTGGACGGTGCCGGCCTGAATCCGGTGCTGGACACCATACGCCAGCGCCTGGGCGACCGGCCTTGCTATCTGACCCTGGATATCGACTGCCTGGACCCGGCGTTTGCACCCGGCACCGGCACGCCCGAGCCTGCCGGCTTGACCAGCTCGCAGCTGATGACCTTCTTGGAGCAACTGGCAGGATTGAACATGGTGGGCATGGATTGTGTGGAAGTGGCACCCGCGTACGACCATGCCGAGCTGACCACGCTGGCGGCCGCCACTTGCGTGTGGACTTATCTGTGCGGGCAGGTCGCCAAGCTGAAAGGAGCGCCGCATGCTGCGTAAATCTCTGGTGGCGTCCGACACCCAGCTGAACCAGAAAAGCTATTACGAAGCCAGTGTCCAGCGCGGCGTACCCGACCCGGTGTTGCGCGGTGCCGAGACGGCTGATGTGGTGGTCGTGGGCGCGGGGTTTTCCGGCCTGTCTGCCGCCATCGAGCTGGCACAGCGTGGCATGCGGGTGGCGGTGCTGGAGGCAGACCAGGTGTGCAGCGGTGCCTCCGGGCGCAACGGCGGCCAGACCATCGTGGGCTTTGCCAGTGGCCAAGACGTGTTTGAAAACCAGCTGGGCGCCGCGGATGCCCGCAGGGCCTGGCAGATGTCGCTGGAGGCGATTGCGCTGGTGGACCAGCGCATTGCCCAGTTCAACATCGCATGCGAGCGGGTCAACGGTTATCTGTACGTGGCGGATTCGCCCCGCAAGGCGCGTGCGCTGGAGGCCGAAATGCGCACGGCCCAGTCGCAGTACGGGCTGCCGGTGGACTTTGTTGAAGGTAGCGCGGTGCAGCGGCATATCGCCAGCCCGCGCTACTGCGCGGCAGCCTATGAACCGTTGTCAGGTCATTTGCATCCGTTGAAATTCGGGCTGGGCCTGGCTGCAGCGGCTCGGGCGCTGGGCGTGCGCATCTACACCGGATCGGCGGTCACACAGCTGGACCGTGGCGCCAAGGTTTGTGCACACACCGCGCAGGGCCAGGTGCGAGCCAACTACGCGGTGCTGGCCGGCAATTGCATGCTGGCCGAATACGGCGCCGCGGTGGCCCCCGAAATTACCCCCCGCATCATGCCGGTGGGCACCTATATCGTGGCGACGCCGCCGCTGGGCGAAGCGATGTGCCGCCAGCTCATACCCAGTAACGCTGCGGTATGCGACAACAATTTTGTGCTGGACTACTTCCGCTTTAGCGAGGACCACCGGTTGCTGTTTGGCGGTCGGGTGAGTTACAGCACTTCGACGCCAGCCAATCTGGCGCAGCGCATGCAGGCCCGTATTGCCAAAGTGTTTCCGGGGCTGCAAGGTGTGCCGCTGGACTATGTGTGGGGCGGCTTTGTGGACATCAGCATGAACCGCGCACCCGACTTTGGCCGGCTGGGCACGAATGTGTATTACCTGCAGGGCTTCAGCGGCCACGGCGTGGCGCTGACGGGGCTGGCAGGGCAGCTGGTAGCCGAGTCGATTGCCGGCCAGGCCGAGCGCTTCGATGTGTTTGCGCGGCTGCGGCACCAGAGCTTTCCTGGCGGTGCCTTGCTGCGCACGCCCAGCCTGGTGCTGGGCATGCTGTACCACCGCTTGCGCGATCTGGTTTAGTTTTTGCGGCTGGTCTTTTTGGGCGCGGCTGCAGCCGTGACGCCAGCCACCATGTCGGCGATGCGTTTGCCGCTGGCGGCAATATCGGCCTGTATGGTGTAGCCGTAACCAATCACCAGGCCGCGGATGTCGCGCCGGGCCAGGCAGTAGGCGGATAGCGGGCGCACGGTCAACCCGTAACCGCCCAGGGCCTTGGCCAACGCAGCGTCGTCCACTTGCGGCGGCAGCTTGAGGCACAGGTGCAGTCCTTGTTCGGCACCGGTGATGCTGGCGTGTTCGCCCAGGCAGGGCGCCAGGGCTTCCAGCAGGCATTGGCGGCGTTGCGCGTGGCTTTGCTTGGCGCGGCGCAGGGTACTGGCAAAGTGTCCCATTTCAATGAATTCGGCCAGGGCCGCCTGCAGGTGCATCTGGCCCGGTCGGTTCAGGTCGTAGTGGGCTTGCTTGAAGGATGTGATCAGGGCTTTGGGTACGACCAGGTAGCCCAGCTTCAGACCCGGGTACATCACCTTGGAAAAGCTGCCCATGTAGAGCACCCGGCCGTCCTGGTCCAGCCCTTCTAGTGACGAGAGTGGGGGGCCAGTGAAGCGGAACTCGCTGTCGTAGTCGTCCTCCAGTATCCAGGCGTCGTGTTTGCGTGCGGCGGCCAGCAGCAAGTGCCGCCGCGCCAGCGACATCACCGCGCCCGTGGGGTACTGGTGTGATGGCGTGACGTAGACCAGGCGCGGCGCGTGGGCGTTGTCGGCTGCGTCGGGCGCAATGCCTTCCTGGTCCACAGAGATGGGGTGCAGCTTCAGCCCAGTGGCCATGAAGGCCTTGGCGGCGCCCCAGTAGGCTGGGTCTTCCAGCCACACGGTATCGCCATGGTCGGCCAGCAGCTGCGCGCACAACTCCAGCGACTGCTGGGTGCCGCTGGTGATCAGCACCTGGCTGGGGTCCAGGATGACGCTGCGGAACATACGCAAATGGTTGGCAATGGCGCGGCGCAGCGGGGCGTAGCCACCCGAGCTGCTGTAGTCCAGCATGTCGGGGTAGGTCATGCGCCAGTACTTGTTCTGCAGGCGCTGCCATAGCTGTACCGGAAAGGCGCTGAAGTCGGCAATGCCCGGGGTGAATGGCTGCACCTCCAGCTCACTGGCGCAAAAGGTTTCGGCCAGCGCCCTGCCGCGTTTGGACAGCTGGGTGCAGTGCCCGGCTTCTGCACGTGTGCTGTGCTTGCGCGCCAGCGTTACCTTGTTCAGGTTGTCGCTGACGAAGGTGCCACTGCCTACATGGCTCACCAGATAGCCTTCAACCGTAAGCTGGTTGATAGCTGCCACCACGGTGTTGCGCGACACATCCAGGTCTTCCGACAGCTTGCGGCTGGACGGCAGGCGCTCGCCTGCAGCAATCTTGCCGCCCAGGATGGCCCGGCGCAGCGACTCATACAGCAGGCGGTGCAGGGGCAGGGCATCTTGCGCGCCCACTTTGTTGATTTCGGTAACGAGAAATTCGCTCAGCATGCAGGCTCCGGGGCTAAAGTGGCTGCAAAGTGGCACCATCGACCTTTGCAAACTGGATCTATTATTAAACCAATAGCCCGGCACAATTGTCAGCAATATGCAATTATTTATTCACATATAAGCCATGCAAAAAGCACAAACCGCTTGTCTTGTATGGCTGCCGGCGGACCATCGCGGCCGTGATAGTGGCTCTGCCGATCTGCCTTATTTGATGTTGGGCGAGAAGTACGCAACCGCCTGCAAATTTGGTGCCCATGCCCAGCCCGTGATCTTCCCCCTGGTGCAGAGCAGCCAGATTGCCAGCCTGCTGGAATGGGTGGACGGCGTGATGTTGACCGGCTCGCCGTCCAATGTGCATCCCTCGCATTTCGACGAATCTGTGTTGGACCCCAGCTTGCCGCTGGATGTAGAACGCGACAGCTTGACGCTACCCTTGATCCAGGCGTGTATCCAGCAAGGCGTGCCCTTGTTGGGCATTTGCAGGGGCTTTCAGGAAATCAACGTGGCGCTGGGTGGCTCGCTGCACCAAAAGGTACATGGTGTCGCGGGCTTGATGGACCACACCGAGCCCGAGGAAGATCCGCTGGACTTGCAGTACGCGCCCAGACATGTGGTGCGCTTTGCCCCCGGCAGTGCATTCACCGAATGGGCCGGTGGAGACACCGCCATGGTGAACTCCTTGCATGGCCAGGGCATTCACAAACTGGCGCCAGGTCTGGAGCCGCTGGGTTGGGCCGAAGACGGGCTGGTGGAGGCGTTTGGTGTGCAAGGTGCGCCGGCTTTTGCCTACGCCGTGCAGTGGCATCCCGAGTGGAAGTTTGCCGAGAACCCGTTTTACACCGCCATATTGAATGCATTCGGTGAGGCCTGCCAGGCCCGCCACACCGCGCGCTTGGCTGGCGCGTCGAACTAAAAGAGGAGATAGATATGGACCAACGCAAAGCAATGAGCTTCAACGATCTGGAGCTGTGGCTGAACGAGCGCAGAGTCACCGAGGTGGAATGTCTGGTACCCGACTTGACCGGGGTGGCCCGCGGCAAGATTTTGCCGCGCGAGAAGTTCACCGAAGACCGCGGCATGCGCATTCCCCAGGCGATTGTGGCCATGGGTGTGACGGGCGAATTTCCCGAGCAAGGCCCCTACTACGACGTGATTGATCCGACGGATCGGGACATGCATCTGCAGCCGGACGAAGCCACGGTGCGCATCGTGCCCTGGGCTACGGACCCCACGGCGCAGGTAATCCATGACTGCTATGACCGCGACGGCAAGCTGGTGCCGTTTGCGCCGCGCAGTGTGTTGCGCCGCATCTGCGACCTGTATGCCGCCGAGGGGCTGGACCCGGTGGTGGCGCCAGAGTTGGAGTTTTATCTGGTGGCCCGCAATACCGATCCGAATACTGTCTTGCGCCCCCCGATTGGCCGCAGCGGCCGGGCAGAAACCTCGCGCCAGTCTTACAGCATCGACGCGGTGAACGAGTTCGACCCGCTGTTTGAAGAAATGTACGACTACTGCGAGAAGATGGAGCTGAACGTAGACACCTTGATCCATGAGGCGGGTGCCGGGCAAATGGAGATCAATTTCTTCCACGCCCATCCGTTGGGATTGGCGGACGAGGTTTTCTTCTTCAAGCGCATGGCCCGCGAGGTGGCCTTGCGCCACGACATGTACTGCACCTTTATGGCCAAGCCGATTGCCGGCGAGCCGGGTAGTGCCATGCACGTGCACCAGAGCATTCTCAATGTCGCTACTGGCAAGAATATCTTCAGTAACGAAGACGGCACGCCGTCGGAAGCTTTCTTCCATTACATCGGCGGCTTGCAGCGCTACATACCTGCAGCCATGGCCCTGGTGGCGCCCTATGTGAACAGCTACCGCCGTCTGTCGCGCAATACGGCTGCACCCATCAACATCGAGTGGGGCTTTGATAACCGTACCGTTGGCATCCGCTCCCCCATTTCGACGCCGGCTGCACGGCGCGTGGAAAACCGGGTGATCGGCGTGGACGCGAACCCGTATGTGGCCATGGCCATGACTTTGGCCTGCGGCTATCTGGGCATGAAGAAGAAGATCAAACCCAAGGCCGAGATGAAGGGCGACGCCTATCTGGCGCCGTATTCATTGCCCCGCAGCCTGGGCGAGGCGCTGGACTTGCTGCGCAATGAGCCAGACCTGCACGAGGTGCTGGGCAAGGAGTTCATCACCGTCTACACCGAGGTCAAAGACCTGGAATTCGAAGAGTTCATGAAAGTGATTTCTCCATGGGAGCGAGAGCACCTGCTGTTGCACGTTTGATGTGCATGGCTGGTATGGCTGTGTCAGGCCAGCCGTAATTGGTTAACGCATTGATTTGATTTGGAGTTACGCAAATGAATTCACCCATGAACTTCATGTCCCCGCCCGCGATTGTTCGCCGTGAAAGCGTGTTGGATACCAAGGCCATACAGGCCATGGACAGCGCGCATTACATGCACCCCTTTACCGACCACCAGGACCTGGCCACCCGTGGCTCACGTGTGATCACTAAGGCCGATGGTATTTACGTGTGGGACTCCGAGGGAAACAAGATACTGGATGCCATGAGCGGACTGTGGTGCGTCAGCGCCGGCTACGGACGCACCGAGTTGGCCCAGGCTGCCTACCAGCAGATGATGGAGCTGCCGTTCTACAACAGCTTCTTCCAGACCACCAATGTGCCGGCGACCCAGCTGGCCGCCAAGTTGTCCACCCTGGCCAAGCCTGTGGGTGACCGGCGGTTTGACCACGTGTTTTTCTCCAGCAGCGGTAGCGAAAGCAATGACACCAATGTGCGCATGGTGCGGCGCTACTGGGATCTGCTGGACCAACCCCAGCGCAAGGTGATCATCAGCCGCAAGAATGCTTACCACGGCAGCACCATGGCGGGGGCGTCGCTCGGCGGCATGTCTGGCATGCATGCACAGGGGGACTTGCCGATTCCAAACATCACCCATATCGAGCAGCCTTACTTTTTTGAGAATGCGCTGCCCGGTGAAACCCAAGAGGCTTTTGGTCTACGCGCGGCCGGCTGGCTGGAGGAAAAAATATTAGAAGTAGGACCGGACAAGGTGGCAGCCTTCATTGGAGAGCCGGTGCAGGGTGCTGGCGGCGTGATCATTCCGCCAGACAGTTACTGGCCCGAAATCCAGCGCATTGTCGATAAATACGGCATCTTGCTGGTCAGCGATGAGGTGATTTGCGCTTTTGGCCGTCTGGGCTACTGGTTTGCTTACGAAAAGTTTGGCTATAAGCCCGACCTGGTGACTTTCGCCAAAGGCGTGACCAGCGGCTATATCCCGCTGGGTGGTGTGATGGTGGGGAACCGCGTTGCCAAGGTGCTGATTGAAAAGGGCGGCGAGTTCAACCATGGCTACACCTATAGCGGTCACCCCGTGGCTTGTGCGGTGGCTTTGGCCAATATTGCACTGATGGAGCGCGAGAACCTAGTCGGCCGCGTCCAGACCGATGTTGGCCCATATCTTGCAGAAAAATTTAAAGCCTTGGGTGGTCATCCCTTGGTTGGTGTGGCGGAAACCTGTGGCTTTACCGCAGGTTTGATTCTGGTCAAGAACAAGGCAACGCAGGAGCTGTTTGGCGAGGATTTGGCGGTTGGCATGGTGTGCCGCCGGCATTGCTTCGCGAACGGTTTGATTATGCGGGCCGTCGGCGACCGGATGATCATTGCGCCTCCGCTGACCATGACCCATGCCCAGATTGACGAGATGGTGGAGTTGATCACGCGTTGCCTGGATTTGACCTACGCAGAGCTGAAAGACAAAAAGCTATTGGCGTAGCGAGCGGCAGGCAGGCTGCTTTCATTGCCGGACTGTTACTGTTGCGTAAAGTTTCTCGTTTTCTTGCCAGTGTCATTCATCATCATGATTTGTTTCATGCTTTTACATTGTTCTTTTGTCATCAGGAGATAAATATGCAATTGGGTTTGAAAAAACGGGGGCTTAGCCGACTCATGTATGGCCTGTTTGCGGTGGGGGCGCTGGTGGGCGCTGCCGCAAACGTGCATGCTGCAGATGAAAAGGTGCTCAACATCTACAACTGGTCTGACTACATTGGCGACGACACCATCGCCAACTTTGAAAAGGAGACCGGCATCAAGGTGCGCTACGACACCTTTGACAGTAACGAAACCTTGCATGCCAAGATGGTGGCCGGTAAAACCGGTTATGACATCGTGGTGCCCTCATCGCACTGGGCCAAGATCCAGGCCCAGGGTGGCCTTTTGACCAAGCTCGACAAAAGCAAGATCACGACCTACGCCAATCTGGACCCCTACGTGATGAAGCAGCTGGCGGAGATGGACCCTGGCAACCAGTACACGGTTCCGTGGGCCTGGGGTATCACCACGATAGGCGTCAACGAAACCAAACTCAAAGCGGCGCTAGGCAACTTGCCCTGGCCCGACAACGCCTGGGACCTGCTCTTTAAGCCAGAGTACGCAGCCAAGGCCAAGTCTTGCGGCGTGTCCGTGCTGGATTCGGGCGACGAACTGTTCCCCGCTGCACTGCACTATCTGGGCAAACCATCCTTCAGCAAGAACTCTGCGGACTACCAGGAAGCCGCCGAGCTGTTGAAGAAAATCCGACCCAGCATCACGCTGTTCTCTTCTTCGGGTTACATCAATGACCTAGCAGGTGGCTCCTTGTGTCTGGTGATGGGTTGGAACGGCGACATCAGCATCGCCCAGGCCCGTGCAAACGAAGCCAAGAATGGCAATGTCATCAAGTCCTTGGTGCCCAAATCTGGCGCTGTTCTGTTCTTTGACACCATGGCCATTCCTGCTGATGCGCCGCACGCTGAGAATGCCTACAAATGGATCAGCTATATATATCGACCTGAAGTCAACGCTGGCATCGTCAACAAGGTGCTGTATGCCAACCCCGTGCCCAGCGCACTCAAGTTCGTCAAGCCAGAGGTTGCCAGCAACAAGTCGGTTTTCATGGCGCAGGATGACTTGGCACGGATGGTGCCGCCGGATGCAGTCAACAGCGACGTACGTAGACTACGTACGCGTTTGTACACCTCCATAAAAACCGGGTTGTAGGCGCGAGCGAAAACCATTGGAGCACGCCAGCTCCAATGGTTCAAAACAATAATTGACAGAGGCTTTCATATGTCGAATCCAGAGTTGGGTGCCGCTGGTGCAGCCCACGATAAGAGTTTCTTGCGCATCGATCGCTTGACCAAGCGCTTCGATGAAGCAACTGCCGTAGACAATGTTTCACTGGACATCGAGAAGGGCGAAATTTTTGCCTTGTTGGGTTCATCTGGCTGCGGCAAGTCCACGCTGTTGCGCATGCTGGCAGGGTTTGAGACGCCCACTTCTGGTCATATCTTGTTGGCGGGTTCCGACATCGTCTCCATGCCGGCATATGAACGGCCCATCAACATGATGTTCCAGTCCTATGCCTTGTTTCCCCACTTGACAGTGTGGGACAACATTGCCTTTGGTCTGAAGCGTGACAGCTTGCCAAAGAGCGAAATCAATGAGCGTGTGGATGCCATGCTCAATATCGTCAAGCTCAAGTCCTACGCCAAACGTAAGCCGCACCAGCTTTCTGGCGGCCAGCAGCAGCGGGTGGCATTGGCCCGTTGCCTGGCCAAGAGCCCGAAGCTATTGCTGTTGGACGAACCCTTGGGTGCGCTGGACCGCAAGCTGCGTGAACAAACCCAGTTTGAGCTGCACAGCATCATCAAACGCGTGGGCGTGACCTGCGTGCTGGTCACCCATGACCAGGAAGAAGCCATGACCATGGCCGACCGCATTGCCGTCATGAGCGAGGGCCAGTTCAAGCAAGTGGGGCGGCCTAGTGAAATTTACGAAACCCCTAGCTGCCGCTTCGTGGCTGACTTCATCGGCAACGTGAACTTGTTCGATGGCAAGCTGGAGATTGATGAGCCAGACCACTGCGTGGTGGGCTCCGAGCATGGTAGCTTCTACGTGAACCATGGGGTGACGGGTACGCTGGGCATGCCGGCTACCGTGGCTGTGCGTCCGGAAAAAGTCAGCCTGCAGCGTGACCCGCCAGCCGATGCGCAACACAACTGCCTGCGCGGTGAAATTGCCGACAACGGGTATTTCGGCAGCTTCTCTCTCTATCGCATGAACTTGGCGGGTGGCAAGAAGTTGCAGATCCAGATCACCCATGGTCAGCGCCACGGTGAGCTGTTCCAGCGTGGCGAGACGGTATACGCCACATTCGCACCAGATGCTCTGGTAGTGTTGACAAGCTGAGCACAGGGTACTCCCACCATGAGCAGCTTATCCAACAACCGTTACCTGCGCGCCTTGTCGCAGGGGTGGGGCAAGCGCAGCGTGATCGGCGTGCCCTACAGCTTCTTGATACTGTTTTTCACGGTGCCATTTTTCGTGGTGTTGAAGATCAGTGTCTCGGACTCCGATGGCGTGCACTATGCCGATTTGACGAGTTATGTCGACGGGATGTTGACGCTGCGCCTCAAGCTGTCCAACTATGTGTTTTTGACGACGGACCCGCTTTACGTTCAGACCTATCTGTCGTCAATACGGTTTGCTCTGATCAATACATTCTGGTGTCTGTTGGTGGGGTACCCGTTTGCGTATTTCATGGTGCGCTCGCCGGTGAGCATGCGACCCGCGCTGCTGATGCTGGTGTCGCTGCCGTTTTGGACGTCGTATCTGCTGCGTGTGTATGCCTGGAAGGGATTGTTGGATGACCACGGTGTGTTCAACAACATACTGATGGCCATACATGCGATCGACGAACCGATCAAGATGATGCACACCGGATTTTCCATGACTATCGGCATGGTCTACACCTACCTGCCGTTCATGATTCTTCCGCTGTATGCAAGCCTAGTAAAGATGGACCTGCGTTTGCTGGAGGCGGCCAAAGATCTGGGGGCTACACCCTGGAAGGCGTTCTGGCTGATTACCGTGCCTTTGTCCAAGAACGGCATCATCGCTGGCGCCATGTTGGTATTTATCCCGAGCGTGGGTGAATACGTGATCCCGGAATTACTGGGCGGTCCTTCGACGCTGATGATTGGGCGCGTCTTGTGGGACGAGTTCTTCAGTAACAACGACTGGGCAATGGCTTCTGCGGTGGCAGTCACCATGGTGGTGTTGATCCTGATTCCGCTCGCGATTCTCAACAAATACCAAGCCGATTCCGGCGGTGTGAGAGGAAACTGAACATGGACTCGCGTATAGGAAGATTCTGGCTGGGGGCAGGGTATTTGTTCCTCTACCTACCCATCGTCACGCTGATCGTTTTCTCGTTCAACGATTCGAAGATGGTCACCCTCTGGGGCGGCTTTACCTTCAAGTGGTATGGGGTGATCACGCACGATACTGAGGTCATTGACGGCTTTTTGCTGTCACTCAAGATTGGGCTTTTGACGGCCACGGCGTCGGTGGTGTTTGGCACCTTGGCCGCGTTCACTATGGTGCGCTACAAGAAGTTTTTTGGCCGCACGGCTTTCAATGCCCATATCAATGCACCTCTGGTTGTGCCCGAAGTCATTACTGGCCTGTCTCTGCTGCTGTTCTTCGTCATGTGCGAGCGCATGTTTGGCATGCCAGAACGCGGCATCTTCACCATTTGGGTGGGGCATACGTCGATTGGTTTGTCCTATGCGGCTGTCGTGATCCAGTCGCGCTTGCTGGAAATGGACCGCTCTCTGGAGGAAGCCGCTGTGGATCTGGGCTGCAAGCCGTTCCAGGTGTTTTACCTGATCACCCTGCCCATGATTGCGCCGTCGCTAATGTCCGCCTGGTTGCTGACATTCACGATTTCGCTGGATGACGTGGTTTCCACCGCCTTCTTGTCCGGCCCTGGATCGACCACCTTGCCCATTGTGATTTTGTCCCGGGCGCGCCTGGGCCTGAATCCTACGGTGAACGCGATTGCCACCATCACCGTTGCCGTGGTGTCGGTGGGGGTGTTGGCAGGCAGCTTGTGGATGAGCCGCAAGGAGCGTCAACGCGCTGCAGAGCAAGCCGCGGCGTATCGAGAGGGCCAGACCGTCGCTGCTTGAGGATTGATTGTTTGATGTAACCCATGGAGATGGAGATCCGATGATGAAACTGAAACAAACTGCGTTAGCTGTATCTCTGGTTTTTCCCATACTGGCCAGCGCCCAGTCGAATGCTGATCTGCAACGCCAAATTGATGCACTTCAGCTGCAGATTAAGCAGTTGACCGAGGCGTTGAAAGGTGCTGCGCCGGCGTCGGCTCCCGTGCAAGCCGCGCAGACATCAGCGGTAGATCCGGATGAGTTCAACCGCATCAAGACCAAGGTGGAGGCTATGGAGGACCAGTCGGAAGTGGCTGGTTTCAAAGGCCTACGTATCAGCGGCGGAATTGATCCGACCTATATTTACAACCGCAACAAGCAATCAAGCTCGTTTGCGTTCTTGAATAATTTTGGTGATGTGAATGGCAGTGGCGAGGTGTACTCCTATGACAACTCGTTCTTTGGTTTGGCCTACTTGGACATCCAGAAGGAAATGGACGACGGCGGTACCCGGTTCCGTTTGACCTTGGCGCCTAGCAAATCAGCTGGGGCGGGTTTCAATTTCGGCAATATCGTGCACGAAGCGTCGGTATCCATCCCGATCGACGGCCCTTCCACCCGATTGCTGGTGGGGCAAATGCCGGATGTATCGGGCTACCAACCCTTCTTCAATAGCTTTGTGGGCGCCAATAGCCTGTCTTCCAACTTACTGTACCCAGGCTATGCCGAGTATTTCGTGACCAAGAACTTGCTGTTTGATTTCACTGCCGCGACAGCGTATACCGGCGTGGGTCTGGACTTGGTGCGAGGTCCGTGGGACACCAAGCTGTTCTTGGCCAACTTCAACTCGGCGCGCAATGACGTGAGCGGCAGCAGCACATCGTCTTCTCGTCTTCCTTCCTTCATCTACAACGCAACCTATGCCAAGGATGAGTTCTGGGGGGTGGAATTCACGGGCTACGAGGGCAAGGTGACCAATCCCAATTCGTCTTTGACTGGTACACCCTCCGCGACCCGTTTGGACCAGTTCGAGATCGACGGTTGGTGGACGCGTGGTGACATCAACACCAATCTGCAGCTGACCCTTGGGCGTCAGCAACTTGCAGCCTTCAATGGGGGGGATTCCCAGTGGTACGGCATGTCCTACATGTTGTCCAAGAAGGTGGGGCCTGCCTGGACATTTGCGGGCCGCTTTGACTACCTGAACAACCAGAAGAATGGTGGCGGAACGCCGAACGTATTTGCAAATGATCCCTCAGGCGCTGGCGTTGCCGTGGGCGACTTCTACAACGGATTTGGCCCAGGAGATCCAACGGACCCCAACTACGACCCGAGCAAGGGTTCAAACCGTTTCTCTGTGACCGGTGCCGCTACTTACCGGTTGACTCGCAATGTGGCCTTCCGTGGCGAACTGCGATTTGATCATGCGACCAAGCCATCTTTTTACCAATGGTCGGACGGCACCTACCGCAAGAGCAACACCACGATCGGCTTGCAAACTATCGTGAACTTCTGACCGCGCGCCTTTGGGGCGGGGTAAAGCTTTGATCCGGATTTGATCGAATACGGGAATCGCTCATGGCTTGAGAATTTTTGATTCCCGTATTTTTCAGTCCAGGAAATGAGGCTATGCAGACTTTGACCCGACCCGCCTTTGACGGCCGTGCGCTTATCAACGGCCGACGCGTAGCGTCCCGTAGTGGCGCGACCTTTGCTTGCATCTCACCGGTGGATGGTGCGGTGCTGACCGAGGTGGCCCGCTGTGAGGCTGCCGACATCGACGCCGCCGTGGCAGCCGCACGCACCGCGTTCGAAGACCGCCGCTGGTCCGGCATGGCACCGGCCAAGCGCAAGAAGGTGATGACACGCTTCGCCGACCTGGTGCTGGCCAATGCCCAGGAGTTGGCCTTGACTGAGACTTTAGACATGGGCAAGCCGCTGCGCTATGCCCAGGCCGTGGACGTCAACAGCGCGGCCAACTGTCTGCGCTGGTATGGCGAGGCGGTGGATAAGGTGTATGACGAAATTGCCCCCACGGCCGACACGGCGCTGGCCCTCATCACGCGTGAGCCGGTCGGCGTGGTCGGGGTTATCGTGCCCTGGAACTACCCCATGATCATGGCCGCCTGGAAGATTGCTCCGGCCCTGGCTGCGGGCAACTCTGTGGTGCTCAAGCCCAGCGAGAAATCCCCCTTGACTGCGCTGCGCCTGGGCGACCTGGCGCTGGAGGCCGGCATACCCGCCGGCGTGTTCAACGTAGTGCCGGGCTACGGGCCGGAAGCCGGTTCGCCGCTGGCCCTGCACATGGACGTGGATTGCATTGCCTTTACCGGCTCCACCGCCGTGGGCAAGAAGATCCACGTCATGGCCGGCCAAAGCAATCTGAAGCGCGCCTGGACCGAGCTGGGCGGCAAGTCGCCCAATATCGTGTTCGCCGATTGTCCGAATCTGGACCGCGCGGTGGAAGCCGCCGTAGGCAGCATCTTCTTCAACCAGGGCCAGAGTTGCAACGCACCTTCGCGCTTGTTTGTGGAAGCCAGCATCAAGGATGCTTTCCTGGAAAAAGCGTTGGCCCTGCTGCCCCAGTACGCCCCCCGCAACCCCTTGGAGCCGGACACCATCATGGGTGCCCTGGTGGACACTGTGCAGATGAACAATGTACTGCGGTATATCGAGCTGGGCAAGTCCGAAGGTGCCAAGCTGCTGGCCGGTGGCGAACAGGCCCTGACTGAGACTGGCGGCTGCTATGTGCAGGCCACTGTGTTTGATGGTGTGCGCAACGATATGACGATTGCACGCGAAGAAATCTTCGGCCCGGTGCTGTCTGTGCTGTCTTTCACCGATACCGCCGAAGTGGTGCGCCAGGCCAACCAGACCATCTACGGCCTGCAGGCCGGCGTCTGGACCAGTGACCTGAACAAGGCCCACGGCGTGGCACGCGCTCTGCGCGCCGGCACGGTGCACGTCAACCAGTATGACGAGGACGACATCACCGTGCCGTTTGGTGGCTTCAAGCAAAGCGGGGTGGGGCGCGACAAGTCGCTGCACGCCTTCGACAAATACACCGAGTGCAAGACGACGTGGATCCGTATCGATAGCCCGGTCTGATCCCATGGGCGATACGACCGCGACGCTAGAGGCCATGCAGCAATCGCTGCAGGCCCAGGGCATACACAGCATCTTGGTGCAGTTTGCCGACATCCATGGTGTGGCCAAGGGCAAACTGGTGCCGGTGGAGCATCTGCGCCAATGGGTGGAGGTGGGTGCCGGTTTTGCCGGGCCCAGTATCTGGGGCACGGGCTTGCCGCGTCTAGGCCCGCGCAGCGAGTACTACGCACGCATGGGTCTGGAGCATGTGCGGCCCCTGCCTTTCATGCCCGGTGTGGCCCATGCGGTCGCAGATGGCTTTGCCGGCGGCGAGCCGCTGGACACCTGTTCCCGCCAGCTGCTGAAGAGGCAACTGGCACGCTTGAAAGAGCGAGGCTGGACGCTCTGGGTGGGCATAGAGCCCGAGTTCTTTTTGTTGCGCAAGGACGCGCAGGGCATATGGCGTGTGGGCGATGCGCTCGACACCCTGGACAAGCCCTCCTACGACCTGAAGGCGCTGCAGCGCAACCAGGCCTATCTGGACGATATGCGCCAAACCCTGGTGGCGTTGGGCTTCCAGCTGGAGCAGATAGACCACGAAGACGCGACCGGGCAGTACGAGATCAACTACCGGTTCGACGACGCCCTGGCCGCTGCAGACCGCTACATGCTGTTCAAGCTGGCAGCCCATGCGGTGGCGCAAAAACACGGGCTGCATTTCAGCTGTATGCCCAAGCCGTTGGCGCATGCGCCCGGCAGCGGCTTGCATATGCATCTGAGCATCACCGATGCCCAGGGCCAGTCGGTGTTTGCCCAGGGCGCCGACCCGCTGGGGCTGAGCGCCGGGGGCTACAGTTTTATTGCCGGTCTGTTGCACCATGCGGACGCGCTGGCGGCGCTGTGCGCACCCACCGTGAACAGCTACAAGCGTTTGGCTGCCAGCCACAGTGCATCGGGCACCACCTGGGCGCCGGTGTGGAAGGCCTATGGCGAGAACAACCGTACCTGCCTGGCGCGCACAGTGGCCGGGCGCATTGAGTGGCGCTTGCCAGACCCGTCCTGCAATGTGTATGCGGCAGTGGCCGCGACCTTGGCGGCTGGTCTGGATGGCCTGGACCAGCAGATGCGGGCGCCCGAGCCTTGTTCTGTCGATTTGTATGCCCAGCAGGTCCAACATCCGGACGCCATGCCTGCCCGTTTGCCGCGCGACCTGTGTTCGGCATTGGCCGCGCTGGAAGTAGACGCGGTGTTGCGCCAAAGCCTGGGCGACTCGTTCTGCCGGCAGTTTCTGGCACTCAAAACCGCTGAATGGGACGCGTATGCCGGTTACGTCAGCGCCTGGGAGTTGGAGCGTTACGCTGACGGATATTGAGCTACAGGGTTTTGAATAAAAAGAGCTGCTAGCGCAGGTGTTAACTGCGCTGGCAGCTCTTTTTTTTGATAGCAAATCAGTGCGCGCTCAATTCACGTAAAAATGCTTCGAACACGTCCAGCCAAGCGCTAAGCGTCGCAATGGCCTGTGAATGGCCCAATATGGCGCCGGTATCACCCAAGCAAAAGTCGCTGTAGGCCAGGCTATCCGCACAGATCAGGTGCACGTTCTGGGCCCGTTGTGTATCTAGTGCAGCGGTACGCTGAATAAAAGAAAGGCGCTGGCGTTCCGATGCAAGTAGGGAAAAGGCGGCAAGAGAGGGGGGGTAGGGTCTGGCATTTTCGCCCTTGGCCCAAAGAATGCATACTCGATACGCTTTGTTTCAATTCGAACCATTTTTTTACTGGAAATGCCCATGCTTCTGCGATCTTCCGTTCGGTACACCCGTGGCTTGCATTTAGCTCTGTTGGGCGCTTGCGTGGCGCTGCTTCAGGGTTGTGACAGTCCTCCATCGACCATCAAAATTGGTGTAGCCCAGCCCTTGACCGGCAATTTAGCGCCGTTGGGGCAAGACATGCTCAATGGGGTCACGTTGGCGGTAGAAGAGCTCAACAAGCAAGGGTTTCAGGTCAATGGCAAATCTGTGACCTTGGAGGTGGTGGCTGTGGACGACCGCGCTGATGCCAAGACAGGCGTGGAGGTAGCCCACCAACTGGTGGATGCCGGCGTAGTGGCCGTCGTGGGCGATTTGAATTCTGGTGTCAGCATCGCGGCGGCGCCTGTTTATGCCGAAAAGAGCATCGCACAGCTGGCTATTTCCACCAACCCCAAATTTACCGAGCTGGGCCTCAACACAACCTTCAGGCTTGTAGCCAATGACACGTTGCAGGCGAAGGCCATTGGCAGCTTTGCGGCATCACAAATCAAGGGCAGCAAATACGCGTTGCTGGACGATGGCACGCCTTACGGGAAGGGGCTGGCCGCTGGCGCTGGAGCACAGCTCAAGGCGGCTCAAAAGAACATCGTTTTGGTGCAGTCGTTTGACGATAAAACGACTGCGTTCGATGAGTTGGCCCAGAAGATGAAGGCCGAGGGCGTGGAAGTGATCGTTTCTACGCTGAACGACTTCCAGGTGCTGGCCTTGTTTGAGGCGCTGAAAAAGGTTGACCATGCCGATGTGACCCTGCTCGGCGGCGACACCATCAAGACTACGTTGATGCGCAAGGGAGTCTCTGCTGGACAGCGTGTATTCGCCACGTCGCCAAGTTTGGATGTGGGGGAATTCCCCGCCGGCCAGGCCTTCCTGGACAAATATCGCGCCAAGTTCAAGATCGACCCCGCTTATGCAGGGCACTACAGTTACGACGCCACCTATGTGCTGGCCGCAGCCATCCGTCGTACGCCTTCGGCCAAGCCTGCGGCTGTCGTGGAGGCGCTGCGCAAGCTGGATGGCTATGCACCCGTGACCGGCTCCATGAAGTGGGATGCCAAGGGTGAACAACGCTATGGCGTAATCGGTGTTTACCGCGTGCGCGACGGTGCATGGGAATCCCAGGTGCGCTCCGACGTCTGGTAGGCAGGCGGCTCCGGCGCGGGTTGCGGAGCTTTACACGCGCTATATCTTGTGCTTGGTTTTTCCCTCAAAAAGGTGGAAGACGTGGGTGACGTAGCCCCTGTGCGCGCCTATCGTTCAGGGGTCGCCCAAATGGGTGAATGCTGTACCGCTTTACCCGCTGTTGCACTCTCGTAGCTGCAGCGTGTCACGCTGCAGATCTACTTGAGGAGAGCCCCTGATGAACTGTCGCAACGCCCATTTTTGCCCCGTACGCCCCAGCCTGCCCAAGACCTATGGCCGGCCCGTGCCCGTGCGAGGTGCAGTGCTATGAGCGAGGTCGTTCTGGTGCTGGCCCATGCGGCTGATGCGGGTGCTGCGTCGGTTGCGGCATCCTTGCATTCCATGCTGCGCGAAGACTGCGCCTGCGCTGCGGTGGAGGTCTGGACCGTGCGGCCCGCCATGCTCAGCCAGGCCATCTGGTCGCACCATGTGGATGACCATGGCCATGCTGAAACGCAGTTCACGCTGCCGGGCCGGTCCGCGTTGCTCAGCAGCCAGGTGCGCGCTGTTTTCAACCGTATCCAGCACCTGCCCATGCCCAGTTTTTTGTACGGCAGCGCCCAGGACCGCGACTATGCGGCGGCCGAGTTCCATGCCTTGATGCAAAGCTGGCTGGCATCCTTCGGTGACCGCGTTCTGCATTCGCTGCGCAACCAGCCCTTGTTGTCACCGCAGTTACCCATGCTGCGCTGGGCCCAGGCGGCGGCCCAGTGCGGCCTGCCCGTGGCGCAGCGCGATGCTGGCATGCCGGCGCTGGAATGGGATGCCACCGTACTGGTGGCGGGCACGCAGACCACGGGCGTGCTGGCGGGTCGCTTTGGCCGGGCTTGCGTGGCGGCGAGCCAGGCCTTGGGGTTCTCTGTGTTGGAGTTCCGCTTCGTGCGCAGAGACCAGGTTTTTGTGCTGGTCGGCGTAAGCCCGTACCCGGCCCTGACCGACCTGGAGGACATAGACGCTGTGGCCACCTGCATCTGTGATCTGGTGCACAGCCAGGCTGCTGTCGAGCTGGAGCGCGACGGCGTCGCATGATCCTCGTTTACGGCCAGGCGGACGACCCACCCATTAGCTGCCTGGTGCGGGCCTTGCAGGCCGTAGACGCAGCCTATCTGCATCTGGACACGGCCGCGCTGGACCAGGCTTCGCTGGACATCTCGGTCGGCCCGCCGGGCATATCGGGCGAACTGGTGGTGGTCAGGCAGGCACTGCTCCTGCAAGACATTCGTGCCGTCTACGCGCGCCCCTCTCCACCCATGCTGCTGGATGGCGCTTCGGCGGCCAATGCCCATGCGCAAACCCTGCACCAGCAGCTGCTGGACTGGTTTGACATCGCCCCGGTACTGGTGGTCAGTCGGCCCGCAGCCATACAGGCCAATGCCTCCAAACCCCTGCAGACCCAGCGCATGGGCGAAGCGGGCTTTCTGGTGCCGGCCACCCTGGTCAGCTCCGACCCCGAGGCGGTGCGCAGCTTTCGCAATCAGCACGGGCGTGTGATGTTCAGCTCCATCAGCGACGCAGATGTGGGTGTGGCCGAGCTGGATGACGCCAGCCTGTCGCGCATGCACCGCCTGGCGCAGCTGCCCACCCAGTTCCAGGCCCATGTGCCCGGGGTGGACATCTGCGTCCATGTGGTGGGCGAGCAGGTGTTTGCCGCTGAGGCCAGCAGCGACGCTGGCTGGAGCGCCACCAGCCTGCCAGATGCCGTAGCCGCCCAATGCGTGAGCATGTCGCAGGCCATGGACCTACCGCTGGCCAGCATAGACCTGCGCTTGCGCCCGGACGGCACCTATGTCTGCTTTGAAGTCCACTCCTTGCCTGCCTATAGCGCGTTCGAGGCGCAAAGCGGCCTGCCCCTGGCGGCCGCGCTGGCGGACTTTCTGCATGCGGCCTGATGTGCGGCTGGCGCATGTAAATACTGCGCATGGTGCTGTGAAAAATATAGCGTTTGTAGGGCTTGAGAACCGGGACTGCTGAACCCGGCATGGGTGCACTGCAGTCGTGCATAGGCACCATCTGTGTGCCGAGAAATGCGCTTTTGTATGCCTTGCTGATCTAGAACTTTGGGTTGAGCTAGCGTGTGTACAGAGGTGGGCGCGCAGTTTTACCACCCAGCTTCTTCGTTGGCATCGAATTTGCATGCTTGATCAACGCGGGGCGGCCACTCTGGATCGCTTCTTCAAATGACAGCTAGGGTTCCGGCCGCTTGAGCATCAAGCGGTGTCTGGTCCGAGAGCAGTCGGCCAGCAGCGGCCCATACCGCTGCCGGCTCCACGGCGGGACAAAAGCCCGGGAGGTTCACTTCGTTGTCGAGGTGGTCTCCCGCATTTGTTTTTCAACCTTGGAGCTGTTATGTCTTTCCATTTTTCTCCGATTTCTCTTGCGTTCAAACGTTGTGCCGTCAGCGTCTGTATGGTGCTGGTCGGCCTGGGGGCGGTCAGCCTGCCCCGGCCGGCTGCCGCCGAAATCAAGGTCGGCCTGTCCGACTGGCCGGGCTGGGTCGCCTGGTATGTGGCCGAGCAAAAAGGCTTCTTCAAGAAATACGGCGCTGACGTGAAGCTGGTCTGGTTCGCCAATTACACCGACTCCATAGGCGCGTTGTCCTCCGGGCAGTTGGATGCCAACTCGCAAACCTGGTCCGACACCCTGGGCCCGCTGGCCAAGGGCCTGCCGCTGAAGGCGATTCTGGTGAACGACAACTCGGCCGGCAACGACGCGCTGATGGTCGGCCCCAAGATCACCTCCTTCGCCCAGCTCAAGGGCAAGAAGGTGGCGCTGGAGCAGTACAGCATCTCGCACTTCGTGCTGGCCACGGCGCTGGCCAAGAACGGCATGAAGCTGGGCGACGTGAAGATCGTCAATCTGTCGGCCGGTGATGCCGCTGCCGCCTTCATCAGCGGCAAGGTCGATGCCGCCGTGCTGTGGAACCCCTGGGTGCACCAGATCGAAGCCAGCGGCAAGGGCAAACCTCTGTTCACTTCCAAAGACATGCCCGGCCTGGTGCCCGACCTGCTGGTGGCGCAAGACAAAGCCATCCAGACCAAGCGCAAAGAGCTGGTCGGCATGATCAAGGCCTGGTTCGAGACCGAGAAGTTCATCCGCGAGCAACCCACCGAAGCCGCCAAGATCATGTCCAAGGTGGTCAGCATGTCGCCCGAGGAATACACGGTGTTCCTGCCCGGCACCAAGTTCTTCGACGCCACCGCCAACACCCAGGCGTTTGATGCCAAGAATGCCTTGTCGCTGTCCAGCACCGCGCCGACCATTGCCGCATTTTTGACGCAGTACAAGCTGATCGATGGCAAGCCGGACGCCGCCAAGGGCATAGACGGCACGCTGGTCCAAGACGCGCTGAAGTAAGGCACGCGCGATGTGGTCGATAAGACTGGCGATCTCGCGTCGCAGTTACGGCTTGCTTGCGCTCGCCGGCCTGGTGGTACCACTGCTGGGCTGGGCGCTGCTGAGCGCGTTTGCCGGCGTCAGCCCGGTGTTTCTGCCGGGTCCGCAGAAGGTGGTGGCACGCATCATCACCTGGGCCATGGAAGACGACCTGCTGGGCGACGCCGCCATCAGCACCTTGCGTGTGGTCACCGGCTGGGCGCTGTCGGCCCTGTTGGCGCTGCCGTTGGGCCTGCTGATCGGTAGCTGGCGCGCGGTGCAGGCCCTGCTGGAGCCGCTGACCGACTTCATCCGCTACATGCCCGCCGTGGCCTTCATCCCGCTGGTGATGCTGTGGGTCGGCATCGACGAGGGCGCCAAGGTGGCCATCATCTTCATCGGCACTTTCTTCCAAATGGTGCTGATGGTGGCCGAGGACGTGCGCCGCGTGCCCATGGCACAGATCGAAGCCGCGCAAACCATGGGCGCGACCCGGCGTGAGGTGCTGGAGAAGGTGATCCTGCCTTCGGCCAAACCGGCGCTGCTGGACACCTTGCGCATCACCATGGGCTGGGCCTGGACCTACCTGGTCGTCGCCGAGCTGGTGGCCGCGAACTCGGGCCTGGGCTTTGCGATTCTGAAGGCCCAGCGTTTTCTGCAGACCGACAAGATCTTTGCCGGCATCTTGCTGATCGGCTGCATCGGCCTGGCCATTGACCAGCTGTTCCGCCTGCTGCACCGCAAGGCATTCCCCTGGATGCACGGACGTTGATATGCACTCCCATAAATCCATTTTTCGGGCGAATTGCGTCGTTGCGCGGTGCTCGGAATCCTCATGCACCAAAGTGCATTCCGGTGTCCTGCGCTCCGTGCGCCTAGCACTTCATCCCGAAAACCTGAATTTCTAGAAGTGCATATATGAAAATCGAATGCAAAAACGTCTGGAAATACTTCGGCCAGACCATGGCCCTGAACGACGTGAACTTAGGCATCGCCAACAACGAGTTCGTGACCTTGGTCGGCGCTTCGGGCTGCGGCAAGTCCACCTTGTTGCGGACTCTGGCCGGGTTGGAAACGCACAGCAAAGGCGACGTCTTGGTGGATGGCAAGCCGATCGCCGGTCCCGGCCAGGACCGGGCCATGGTGTTTCAGCACTACAGCCTCTACCCCTGGCTGCGCGTGTCAGAAAACATCCGCTTCTGCCGCCAGCTCAGCGCCCAGACCCGCAACCGCAGCAGCGCCGATGTAGAGGCCGCTTCGGGCCGCGCCGACGCGCTGCTGCAGCTGATGGGGTTGACGGCTTCGGCCAACGCCTATCCCAACCAGCTCTCGGGCGGCATGCAGCAGCGCGTAGCGATTGCCCGTGCGCTGATGGGCAAGCCGCAGATACTGCTGATGGACGAGCCCTTTGGCGCGCTGGACGCGCAAACCCGCGAGGTGATGCACGACCTGATCCTGCACGTGCACCGCCTGGAGCGCACCACCATCGTGTTTGTCACGCATGACGTGGAAGAGGCCATTTACCTCGGCCACCGCGTGGTGCTGATGGCGCCGCGTCCGGGCCGTATCGACTCGATCTACGAAGTGCCCCTGCCGACCAAGCGCGAGCAGGACATGAAGCTGGCTCCCGAGTTCCTGCGCCTCAAACGCCAACTGCTGGACCGCATCCGCGAAACCTCGGGCATGAAAACCGACCTGGACCAATTGCAAAAACTCACGCAACTGGCCGAAGAAAGGAACCCTGTATGAACCCCATCCCCGCCAACCAACTGCTGTGGGAGGAACACCTCCCCGGCGGCAACCATTGGTCCGGCCGGCTGCGCCGCGGCACGGCCTTGCGCCTCACCGACCTGCAAGGCGGCGCCAATGTGTCCGCGCTGTTCTTCAACGCCGAGCAGCCGCTGGAGCGCTACAACATGCCCGACACCTTGAAGTCGCAGCACACCGCCTTTCTCACCGCCGGCTATGTCTGCCAATCGGACATGGGCCGGGTGCTGTGCTCGATCACGGCCGACAGCCTGGGCTGGCACGACACCTGGTGTGGCGTGAGTGACGCGGCCATGGTGCTGGCCCGGTACGGTGAGAAGCGCTACCAGCAGCACCGCAACGCCATGCACCGCAACGGCCGCGACAACCTGCTGATCGAGCTGGCCAAGTGGGGCCTGGGCGCGCGCGACCTGGTGCCCAGCGTCAACTTCTTCAGCAAGGTGGTGCCTGATGCCGACGGCGCACTCAGCCATGTGAGCGGCCACAGCGTGGCGGGCAGCTATGTGGATCTGCGCTTCGAGATGGACACCCTGGTCGTGCTCAGCAGCGCACCGCATCCGCTGGATGTCAGCACCGCGTATGCACCCGCAGACGTGCAGCTCAGCGCCTACCGCGCCGACGCTGTGGCCGCCGACGACGTCTGCCGCACCCAGTGCGCGCAGAACGGCCGCGCCTTCACCAATACCGAACGCTACGTAGCGTCCACTGGAGTGGCAGCATGAGCAAGCTTTTGGAAAGCCCCCTGAACCCGGCCAATGCCGTGCTCGACCAGACCTGCATGGCCGGCGACCCCTGGATGGCCACGGTGCGGGCCGGGCAAACCTTGCGCATCCTCGACCTCGAAGGCAACCAGGCGGTAGACACGCTGTTCTACAGCGCCGCCAACGCCGAGGAACGTTACAGCGCAGCCGACACCATCGCCCGCAACGGCCAGCTCTACCTGGGCCTGGGCTCGCGCCTGTACTCCAGCGAAGGCCGTGTCATGCTGAGCATCACCGCAGACACCTGCGGCCGCCACGACACCTTGGGCGGCGCCTGTTCCAGCGAGAGCAACACCGTGCGCTACGCGCTGGACAAGCGCCCCATGCACAGCTGCCGCGACAGCTTCATGCACGCGCTCTGCCACTGCCAGGAAGCCGGCGTTTTAGGCCTGGGCAAGCGCGACATCGCACCCAACATCAACTTCTTCATGAACGTGCCGGTCACTCCCGATGGCCATCTGAGTTTTGAAGATGGCATCTCTGGCGCTGGCAAGTACGTGGAACTGAAGGCCGAGATGGACGTGGTGGTGCTGATCTCGAATTGCCCGCAGCTGAATAACCCCTGCAACGGCTACAACCCGACGCCGATCCGCTTGCTGGTATGGGATTGAGTTGCCATTGAATTCGTAGCTGCTGGCGCAGGTACTACCTGCGCCATAGGCCGATTTTCTTTGAATTTGCATTTGCCCGCGGGACGACTCGTGGCGCGCTATCCACTTGGTGGGACGACCCACCCATGAGGACATCCTTATGTTCGATACCGTTTTGATCGCCAACCGCGGCGCCATCGCCTGCCGTGTGATCCGCAGCCTGAAGGCGCTGGGCCTGCGCTCGGTGGCCGTGTATTCCGAGGCCGATGCCGATTCGCTGCACGTGGCGCTGGCCGATACCAGCGTCTGCATCGGCCCGGCACCAGCCGCCCAAAGCTATCTGGACCCGCAGCGCATTCTGGATGCAGCGCGGGCGACGGGAGCGGGCGCTATCCACCCCGGCTACGGCTTTCTGTCCGAGAACCCGGACTTCGCCCAGGCCTGTGAAGACGCCGGCATCGCCTTCGTCGGCCCCACGCCCGCGCAAATGCGTGCCTTCGGCCTGAAGCACACCGCCCGCGCGCTGGCCGAGGCCCAGGGTGTGCCGCTGCTGCCCGGCAGCGGTTTGCTCAGCGACCTGGCGCAGGCGCAGAGCGAGGCCGCGCGCATCGGCTACCCGGTGATGCTCAAAAGTACGGCAGGTGGCGGTGGCATCGGCATGCGGCTGATACGTAGCGAGGCCGAAATGGGGCCGGCTTTCGAGGCGGTGCAGCGCCTGGCCCAGGCCAATTTCAAGGACGCGGGCCTGTTCCTGGAAAAGTTCGTCGAACGCGCCCGCCACATCGAGGTGCAGCTGTTCGGCAACGGAAAAGGCCAGGTGGTGGCGCTGGGCGAACGCGACTGCTCGGCCCAGCGGCGCAACCAGAAGGTGATCGAAGAAACCCCGGCACCCGGCCTGTCCGACGCTACCCGCGCCGCCCTGCAACAGACCGCCGTGCGCCTGGCCGAGGCGGTGAACTACCGCAGCGCCGGCACGGTGGAGTACGTGCTGGACGCCGACACCGGCGCCTTCTATTTCCTGGAGGTCAACACCCGGCTGCAGGTAGAGCACGGCGTGACCGAACAGGTGACCGGCGTGGACCTGGTGGCCTGGATGCTGAAGCTGGCGCGCGGTGATGACTTCGCGCTGGACGTGCCGGCGCCGCAAGGCGCATCCATCCAGGTTCGCCTCTACGCCGAAGACCCGGCGCGCAACTTCCAGCCCTGTGCGGGTGGGCTCACCGAGGTGGTGTTCCCAGCAGACGCACGCATCGAAACCTGGGTCGCCACCGGCAGCGAGGTGCCGCCCAATTACGACCCGATGATCGCCAAGCTCATCGTCACCGGCAGCGACCGCTTTGACGCCGTCGCCAAGCTGCAGGCCGCGCTGGCAGCGACCCGGCTGGCGGGCATAGAAACCAATCTGCGCTATCTGCGCACCGTCGCCGCCGACCCGGTGTTTGTCGAGGGCTGCATGGTCACGCGGAGCCTGGCCGATCTGCACTACCAGCCGCAGGCGCTGGAGGTGCTGGACGCCGGCGTGCAGACCACCGTGCAAGACCACCCGGGCCGCGTCGGCTACTGGGCCGTCGGCGTGCCGCCGAGTGGTCCGATGGACGATCTGGCGATGCGGCTGGCGAACCGCCTGGTCGGCAATGCGGAACATGCCGCGGCGCTGGAATGCACGCTCAGCGGCCCCAGCCTGCGCTTCCATTCCGACACGGTCATTGCAGTTTGTGGCGCAGCGATGGCCGTCAGCGTGGACGGTGTGCCGCTGGCCTTGTGGCAGTCGCACCTAGTCAAGGCTGGCAGCGTGCTGAAGCTAGGCGCGGTGCGGGGCGCGGGCGCACGCACCTACCTGGCGCTGCGTGGCGGGCTGGACGTCCCGCTGTACCTGGGTAGCCGATCCACCTTCACGCTCGGTCAGTTCGGCGGCCACGCCGGGCGCACTTTGCGGGTGGGAGACATGCTGCACATTGGCGCGGATACCGTCGCCGAGCCGCTGGCCGCCTTGCCGGCCGAGGTGGTGCCGGTGTACCAGAACCACTGGGACATCGCCGTGCTCTACGGTCCGCACGGTGCGCCGGACTTTTTCACCGATGGTGACGTACAGATGTTCTTCGGCACCGACTGGCAGGTGCACTACAACTCCAGCCGCACGGGGGTGCGCCTGATCGGCCCCAAGCCCGAGTGGGCGCGGCGCGATGGCGGCGAGGCCGGGCTGCACCCGTCGAACATCCACGACAACGCCTACGCGATTGGCGCCATCGACTTCACCGGCGACATGCCCGTCATCCTCGGGCCTGATGGCCCGAGCCTGGGCGGCTTCGTTTGCCCGGCCGTGGTGCTGGCCAGCGAACGCTGGAAGATGGGCCAGCTGCGTCCCGGCGACAGTGTGCGTTTTCGCTGTGTGACGGCCGACGAGGCCTTGGCCCTGCACGCTGCGCAAGAACGCCGCATTGCCGATCTGGCCTGGAACCCGCCCGAGACTCCGCAGCGTGTTGAAGCCGTTGGTTCGCCCATCCTGGCCCAGCGCGCCGCCCAGGGTGAACGTCCGGCGCTGGTGCTGCGCCAGGCCGGCGACCGCTATGTGCTGGTCGAGCTGGGCGATGCGGTGCTGGACATCGCGCTGCGCTTGCGCGTGCACGGCCTGATGCAGTCCCTGCAGGCGCAGCAGCTGCCGGGCATCGTGGACCTGACGCCGGGCATACGCTCGCTGCAAATACATTTCGAGCCGCTGGCGCTGGATGTATCTGCGCTGATAGCTGCGATTTTTGTAGCAGACGATGCCTTGGGTGATACCGACGACCTGGTCGTGCCCTCGCGCACCGTGTACCTGCCGCTGAGCTGGGACGACAGCGCGACCCGGCTGGCGATCGAGAAATACATGCAGTCGGTGCGGCCCGATGCGCCCTGGTGCCCGAGCAATATCGAGTTCATCCGCCGCATCAATGGCCTGGGCAGCATTGCCGAAGTCCAGCGCACGGTGTTCGATGCCCGCTACCTGGTGCTGGGCCTGGGCGATGTGTACCTAGGCGCACCGGTGGCCACGCCGCTGGACCCGCGGCACCGCCTGGTGACCACCAAGTACAACCCGGCGCGCACCTGGACGCCGGAGAACGCCGTGGGCATCGGCGGCGCCTATATGTGCGTCTACGGCATGGAAGGCCCGGGCGGCTACCAGTTCGTGGGCCGCACGCTGCAGATGTGGAACCGCTGGCGCGATGCGAGCAGTGGTGCGCCAGCGTTTGAGGCCGGCAAGCCGTGGCTGCTGCGCTTCTTCGACCAGATCCGCTTCTACCCGGTGGGCGAGGAGGAACTGCTGCAGATCCGCCGCGACTTCCCTGCCGGCCGCTACCCGCTGCGGGTGGAGGAGGGCACGTTCAGCCTGCACGACTACCGCGGCTTCCTGGCCGACAACGCCAACGACGTCGCCGCCTTCCGCGCGCTGCAAGGCAATGCGTTTGAGGACGAGCGCGAGCGCTGGCGTGTGGCAGGCCAGGCCGAATACGTGGGCGAGCCCGAAGCCATCGACGCCGCCGTGTCGCAAGACGACTTGCCCCCTGGCGCGCGCAGCGTGGCCAGTGCTGTGCCCGGTAGCGTGTGGAAGCTGTTGGTGGCCGAAGGGGACGCGGTGGTGGAGGGCCAGCCGCTGCTGGTCATCGAGTCGATGAAGATGGAATTCACCGTCGCTGCGCCCTGCGCCGGCACGGTGTGGCGCATGGCCTGCCGTGAAGGCAGCGCCGTGGCGGCAGGGCAAGACGTGGTGGTCATTGTGGGCATGACGCAAGGAGAAGAAGCATGAGCAAGACAGAGATTTCCCTGAGCCTGGGTGCACTGCAGCAGGCCTACCGCGACGGCAGCCTGACGCCGCTGCAGATGGTGGAGCAGGTCGTCACCGCGATTGGCGACGACCTGCACACCGCCTGGATACACCGCATCGACGCCGCCACGCTGCGTACCCGTGCTCAAGCCCTGATGGACCGTGGCCCCGAGGGCTTGCCGCTGTGGGGCGTGCCGTTCGCCATCAAGGACAACATCGACCTGGCCGGCGTGCCGACCACCGCCGCTTGCCCGGCCTACGCTTACACGCCACAGGCCAGCGCCTTCGTGGTGCAGCGGCTGATAGACGCGGGTGCTATCGCCATCGGCAAGACCAACCTGGACCAGTTCGCCACCGGCCTGAACGGCACGCGCTCGCCGTATGGCGCCTGCCGTAACTCTTTCAATCCGGACTATGTATCGGGCGGCTCCAGTGCTGGCTCGGCCGTGTCGGTGGCACTCGGCCATGTGAGCTTTTCGCTGGGCACGGACACCGCCGGTTCGGGCCGGGTACCGGCGGGGTTCAATAATCTGGTCGGCCTGAAACCCAGCCTGGGCCTGCTGTCCACCAGCGGCGTGGTGCCCGCCTGCCGCTCGCTGGACGCGGTGTCGATCTTCGCGCTGACGGCCGACGACGCGCAGCAGGTGTTCGCCGTCGCCCATGGCTATGACGCGCAAGACGCGTATGCCCGCCCAGCCCAGCCGCACGGCCATGACTTCGGCCGTGCCGCCCGGCCACGCCTGGGCGTGCCGCGTGCGGACCAGCTGCAGTTCCTGGGCGATAGCGGCTACGCGCAGTGCTTTGAAGAGGCTCGCGTCCATGCATTGGCGCTGGGCGCCGAGCTGGTCGAGATCGACTTTGCACCCTTCTTCGAAACTGCGCGCCTGCTCTACGAAGGCCCGTGGGTGGCCGAGCGCTACCAGGCGATCCGCGCGTTCATCGATGCGCAGCCGGATGCCGTTTTCCCCGTCACGCGCGAGATCACGCTGGGCGGCGTCAAGCCGCTGGCGGCCGATGCGTTCGCCGCCCAGTACCGGCTGCGGGCTTTAGCCCAGCGTTGCGCTACGGTCTGGGCCAGCATCGACTGCATGCTGCTGCCGACCGCGCCCACCATCCACCGCATAGCCACCATGCTGGCCGAGCCGATTGCCCGCAACAGCGACTTCGGCATCTACACCAATTTCGTGAATCTGCTGGACTACGCGGCCATCGCGGTGCCCTCTGGTTTCCGCGCCGATGGCCTGCCGTTTGGCATCACCTTGGTGGCGCCGGCGCACCAGGACCAGCCACTGCTGCACCTGGCGCAGCGCTGGCAGACAAGCCTGCAGGGCAGGGCGGCTACGCTTGGCGCTACGGGCCATGCCTCCGTGCCCTTCGAGGCAGGGAATGCCGTACCTTCAGGCCAAATCCAGGTGGCAGTCTGCGGCGCCCATCTGCAAGGCCAGCCGCTGAATCCGCAGCTCACCAGCCGTGGCGGGCGCCTGGTGCAGCGCACCACGACGGCACCGGAATACCGGCTCTACGCCTTGGCCGATGGCAAGCGCCCCGGCCTGGTCCGGGTGGCCGAGGGCGGGGCTGCCATCGAGGTGGAAGTCTGGGAGCTGCCCGGCGCCCAGTTCGGTAGCTTTGTGGATGGCATTCCTGCGCCGCTGGGCATAGGCCGGACGCTGCTGGCCGATGGCTCGTTGGTGGCGGGCTTCATCTGCGAGCCCTCGGGGCTGGACGGCGCGCGTGACATCACCGCGTTCGGTGGCTGGCGGGCATATTTGGCGGCATCCAAATAAAAAAAGCGCTGGTAAACCAATTGCCAGCGCTTTAAAAACGTCTTTGACGTCGGGCTATTACTTGCGCAACTCGGGTGCTTCTTGCAAGGCAACAATCAATTTGGACAGTGCGTCGTTGGTCGCACGTTCAGAGGCGAGTGAGAAGTTTTTCTTGAACTCGTCAAATTCTGCATTGCCATTGCCTGTCACGCTGAATGTGCGTATGGACTGTCCAGTTGCATCCGTGATCGAGCAGGAGAGCGTGACTGAGAACAAGGTTGGTGGCCATGTAAACGGGCTGGGTGAGGACGATGTCGTGGTGATCTCAGGCACGATCAGCAACGAGATGCCACTTTTGCTAACTTCGTCCAAGTCTTTGGCGTTTTTGATCTTGCTGACATTCGAAAACACTTCGGACAGAGCTTTATAGAAGCCAGGTTCAATGTCTCGGTAGGGGAAGTAACGAACTTTGTCGCCGCCGCCTCCCGGAGTGGTTACTTCTAAAGCCTTGCTGGTATCTGCCATGTAGTAGCCAACTTGCTTTTCTATGGGACTACCTTGGGATTTCAGACTGGTCAGGTCGGGCTTCATTGAGATGGGATGGGCGCATCCGAACAATACGGCGCTGGTCAGACTGGCTAGTAGGAGTTTGATGATTCGGTTCATTTGGCAGAGATCAGTTGTGTAGGGATTGGATGAATTCAGGGTCGGTGACAAGCGCAGTGATGAGCTTCTGCACCATCACTGGGTAGTTATTTGCCGCCAATGGAATGGCAACGGCGCCGGCAAATGAGCTTTCCCATTGGTGGTCAATGCGCTTTGTCTTGTCAAAACGTATTTGCCCAGAATGTTTAACAATAAAGCGTGCTTCGATTTGCCCTTCGTTGGTAGAAATACCTCCGGCATCAATGTTGTTGCGCAGCAAAAATCCAGAAATCTCAAAGTCAGACTTCGGGTTGTATAACTTGGCTAGTTCCAGTTCCTGGCGCAAAGCTTGAGTAACGTAGTCGCCAAAATTGGCGCCTACCGGAGACAGCATTTTGCTGGCGCGCAGACCCATGGCCCGTCCGCCTGATAGGTCTGCGGCTACCGCAATACTGCCAACATTGGAGGGTTCAATCCCCGAAGTTTTGAGCGTTTGTACATTGTCTATAGACGGCGCATAGTTGGGAGCTGGGCCCGCACAGCCCACCAGTATTGCGGCTGCTGCAACCGTGACGGCAGCCGAAACGTAACGAAAGATCTTGAGCATTTATTGGAATTTCCCTCACACTTTTCATGAATAGATGTAACTAAAAGCGCGGTAGTGTAAGCGTGGCTTTACATGTTGCTACGAAGAATCATCCTTCTATTTGTGGAGAAGGTGTGCATGGGGAGTCAATGGTTTGTTGCTTTCCCGTTTGCGTAGAACCGATGGCGACGGACTGGTATTGCGCCATGGCTGTAGTTTGCAGATGGTGAGCGCATATGCTGCATACATGACTTCTTCATCCATCTCCCGTTCAGACTCGTTGCGCCGGATGAAGGCCATCGCTGCCACTCTGCTGCTGGCCTCGCTGTGCGGCCTGCTGGCCGGCCACTGGATGGGCGGGCAGGGGGCTTGGGGCTGGCTGCGTGCGTTTTGCGAAGCCTCGGCCGTCGGCGCGCTGGCCGACTGGTTTGCGGTGGTGGCGCTGTTCCGCCATCCGCTGGGGATTCCGCTGCCGCACACGGCCATCATTCCGCAGAGCAAGGAGCGCATCGCCGACAGCCTGGCCGACTTTGTGCGCGACCATTTTCTGGACCCGGCTATGCTATTGGCCAAGTTGGCGGTGCTGGACCCGGCGCAACGCCTGGGAGAGTGGCTGCGCGACCCGGCGCGCGTCGGCTTCTGGGTGGCCGAGGCGCGCGGCTGGGCGCTGGGCACTTTGAACATGTTTGACGACGAACGCATGCAGCGCGCCACGCTGGAGCTGGTGGTGGCACAGGCGCGGCGCTGGGACGCAGCGGCGACTGCCGGTGAGGTGCTGGGCCTGCTGACGCAGGGCGGGCGGCACAACGCGCTGCTGGATGCCGGGCTGGTCAAGGTGGACGAATACCTGGCGCAGGACGAGGTGAAGGCTACCGTGGCGCAGCTGCTGCTCAAGCATGTGCGCAAGGAGTGGCCCAAGGTGGTGGGCATGGTGGACGCGGTGGCCTCTACCTCCAAGCTGGCGGACAGCATGGCCGAGAAGCTCAGCGCCTCGGCCTTGGAGGAGCTGCGCGAGGTGCTGGCCCAGCCCGAACACCCGGTGCGGCTGCGCTACGAGGCCTGGCTCAGCGAGTACATCACGCGCCTGCGCGATGACCCGGCCCTGCGCCAGGCCTGCGACGCGCTGAAGGAGAAGGCGCTGACCGACCCGGCGCTGCGCAGCTTCGTCGCCTCGCTGTGGACCGACATCAAGCAGCTGCTGCAGGCTGACCTGGCCGATCCGCAGTCCGCCATTGCCCGCAACCTGGAAGGCGCGCTGCGCACCGTGGGCGAGCGCCTGGCCAGCGACGCCAGCCTGCGCGAGGCCATCAACGAGCATGTTATGGCGGCCGCGGGCCAGCTGGCGCTGAGCTTGCGCAGCGGCGTGACAGCGCATATTTCGCAAACCATCAAGGGCTGGGACGACCGCCAACTGGTGCAGGAGCTGGAGTTCGCCGTCGGCCGCGATCTGCAGTTCATCCGCATCAGCGGCACCTTTGTGGGCGGGCTGGCGGGCCTGGTGCTGCATGCCGTGCTACTATATACTGTATAAATAATCAGTATTTGTGCTTGGCGACGCCAAGCCAGCCCGTGGAATGTTCTCTACCCATGCTTCATTTTTAATAGCTGCTTGCGCAGATGCTATCTGCGCTGGCCGGCGTTTTGGCTTGAAGCCTGTGGCGTGGCCACAGCCCGCCAGGGGATGAGCCGTGGCCGACGCACATATCCCCGTGCACGCCATCAAAGGCCGGGGCACGGCCACGCACCTGGCGCACCGCTTCTCGTCGGTAGACCGGGCCGCGTTTGACGATGGCTGGGGCACGCTGGAGGGCGCCGAGCCTACAGCTCCGCTGGCCACCCAGGTGATTTTTGAAGACGCGCGCAGCGCCATCACCCACAACGATTCGCCCGACATTTACTTTGACTACGGGCTCAATCCCTACCGTGGCTGTGAGCATGGTTGCATCTATTGCTATGCCCGGCCCACGCACAGCTACCTGAACCTGTCGCCGGGGCTGGACTTTGAAACCAAGATCATCGCCAAGCGCAACCTGGCCGAGGTGCTGGCGCGCGAGCTGGCGGCCAAGAGCTATGTGCCGCGCATGATCGCCCTGGGTACGGTGACCGATGGTTACCAGCCGATTGAGCGCGAGCTGCGCCTGACCCGCAGCGCCATTGCCTTGGCCCACAGTTGTCACCATCCGCTGGCCCTGGTGACCAAGGGCAGTGGCGTGGAGCGCGACCTGGATCTGCTGGCGTCTATGGCCGAGCGCAAGCTGGCGGCCGTCTATGTCACCCTCACTACGCTGGACGGCGCCCTGGCCCGCACGCTGGAGCCGCGCGCCGCCGCGCCGCACCGGCGCCTGCGCACCATCCGCGCATTGGCCGAGGCGGGCGTACCGGTGGGCGTGAGTGTGGGGCCGCAGATTCCGTTCATCAACGACGATATGGAGCAGGTGCTGGCCGCTGCTTATGAGGCCGGCGCGCGCACCGCCTTCTACACCGTGCTGCGCCTGCCCTGGGAGCTGCAGCCGCTGTTCCGTGAATGGCTGGCGCTGCACTACCCGCAGCGCGCAGACCGGGTGATGGCCCGCATCCAGGAGATGCGCGGCGGCAAGGACTACGACGCCGACTTCAGAACCCGCATGAAGGGCAGCGGCCTGTGGGCCGATTTGATACGCCAGCGCTTCCACAAAACCTGCGTCAAGCTGGGCTTGAACCGGGAGCGCGTGGAGCTGGACATCAGCCAGTTTCGGCCGGGCTTGTTGTCGGGGCAGGGGAGTTTGTTTTAGGAAGCAAACTTGTTTGTAGTGGCTGCTTAGCTTTCATTTGTGCTGGGGCCATTTTTTATATTGGGTGGCGCCACCAAGCCCCAAAGCAACCACAAATCAAATCGCTCACCAGCGCAGGTAATACCTGCGCAACATGCTATCAATAAAAGAGCAATCTACCCCGGTTTCACGCAGGGCGCGAACATGTCCAGGGCCGGCTGGTACAGGCTGGTCTTCACGTTCAGCAGGCCTAGTACCGAGTGGAAGTAGTTGTCGTGGGTGACGCGTTCGTCCTTGCGCTTTTGCAGGCACTCGGTGGTGACGTGGGTGCGTTGCTCGTAGGCGGGCGACAACCAGGTAACCCAGGGCACGTGTTTTTGCAGGTCGGGGGCGATGTCGTAGGGCAGGCCGTGCAGATAGATGTTGTTTTCACCCAGCGACTCGCCGTGGTCGGCCACATAGACCATGGCGGTGGTGTTGGTAGCCTGCTTGGTCTTCAGCCAGTGGACGGCGGTGGCCAGTACGTGGTCGGTGTACAGAATGGTGTTGTCGTAGGAGTTGACCAACTGCGCCTGGCTGCAGTCCTGTAGGTTGTTGCTGGTGCATTCGGGCTGGAATTTCTTGAAGGCCGCGGGCACGCGCTTGTAGTAGGCGGGGCCGTGGCTGCCCATCTGGTGCAACACGATGACCACGCCTTTGGCGCGGCGCTCGGCGGGGAGTTCGTCGATACGGGCCTGGGCCTTGCGCAGCATGATTTCATCAAAGCATTCGCCACCCACGCACAGCTCGGGGTCGGTCAGCTGGGTGGTGCTGGTGTTGGGCACGCGGTCGCACACGCCTTTGCAGCCGGACTGGTTGTCTATCCACACCACGCCCAGGCCGCTGCGCTGCAGTATGTCCAGCAGGCCTTCGTAGTTGGCGTCGCGGCTTTCGTAGGCCTTTTTGCCCAGGTGCGAGAACATACAGGGCACCGAGGCAGCGGTGTTGGTGCCGCAGGACCAGGCGTTCTGGTAGGTGACTATGTGTTCCTTGGCCAGCTCGGGCGTGGTGGCACGCGCGTAGCCGTTGATGCCGAAGTTGCCCATGCGCCCGGTTTCGCCTACCACCAGCAGCAGCAGCGGGGGCTTGCCGGCGGGGCCGGGTGGGATGGCCAGTTGTGCGTCCTGGCCTACCGGCAGAATTTTGCTTTCGTCGCGCTTGAAGGGCTTGGCGGCGATGTCGCCCAAGGCGTAGAACGAGTTCAGCGGGTTGATCAGATAGCGTATCTCGGTGCGGTTGCGCATCAGTGATGAAAAGTCCTGGTACACCAGGAACAGTGTGGCCACCAGCACGACGCAGGATACGACAACGCCCAGCAGGTTGCCGCCGATCTGGCGCAGCACGCTGCGGCGACGCAGGCGCTGGCGCCACAGCCACAGGCAGGGCAGCACGGCCATGCCCAGCACCGTCAGCAGCATGCGCATATTCATGAGGTCACGGGTTTCGCGCATATCGGTCTGCAGCGCATTCACCAGCATGGTGGTGTCTATCACCACGCCATAGGACAACATGAAGTGCGCGCCAAAGGCCGCCGCAAATAGACTCAGCGTGATGGCGGGAATCAGCACCCAGCGCCAGGCCAGCAGGCTGAGCAGCAGCGCCATGGTGGCTGCGATGATGACGCCAAAGCCTGCGGCAAAGGCCAGGCCGCGCAGGCTGTGCAGCTCGGGCAGGCGGTTCAGCTCACGCCATAGCGGCACATTGCACACCGTGGCGATCCAGAGGCTGGAGATGAGAATGAGCCAGGCGGGATGTTTGCCGGTTTGCAAAGTCCGGTTGTTGAAGAGCTGCATGGGGGGAGGGCTTTCAGGCCTGTGCGGTCAAGGGGGCGTGCAAGGCCTTGCTGTGGTGGGCCATGTGGTCGGCCATGAAGGTCGAGATGAAGTAGTAGCCGTGGTCGTAGCCCATCTGGCGGCGCAGCAGCAGCGGCTGGCCCACGGCTTTGCAGGCGGCCTCGAAGATATGCGGATTCAGCTGCTCGGCCAGGAATTTGTCGGCCATGCCCTGGTCGATCAGGATGCCGTCCGGGTAGGGCGGCGTGGTTTGTTCGGCCATCAGGAATACGGCATCGTGCGCGGGCCAACTGCTGTTGTCCGCACCCAGGTAGCCGGTGAAGGCTTTTTGCCCCCAGGCGCATTGCGTGGGCGCGCAGATGGGCGCGAATGCGGATACCGAGCGGAACAGACCGGGGTGCTTGAGCGCCAGCGTCAGCGCGCCGTGCCCGCCCATGGAGTGGCCGAAGATGCCGATGCGCTCCGGGTCTATGGGCAGGTTGCGCACCGCGATGTGCAGCAGTTCATGGACGATATAGCTCTCCATGCGGTAGTGTTTGGACCAGGGTTCTTCGGTGGCGTCGATATAGAAGCTGGCCGCTAGGCCGAAGTCCCAGCTGTCGGTCTCGCCGGGCACGTTTGCGCCGCGCGGGCTGGTATCGGGTGCAATCAGCGCCATGCCATGCTGGGCAGCGTACTGTTGGGCGCCCGCCTTGGTCATAAAGGTCTCGTCCGTGCAGGTCAGTCCCGCCAGATACACCAGGGCCGGCACCCGGCCCAACGTGGCCTGCGCCGGCAGAAACACCGAGAACTTCATGGGCAAACCGATTTCCATCGAGTCGTGCTGGTAGAAGGTCTGCACACCGCCAAAGCAGCCGTGCTCGGAAAGGGTTTTTAAGGAATCAGTCATACAGCCTTAGAAGTAAGAGGGCAGTGAATCGAGGACGCTTGCCAGGGATTAATACAAGACAACGCCGCGAATGGACTCGCCGCGCTTCATCAAATCAAAGCCCTTGTTGATGTCCTCCAGCGGCATGGTGTGGGTGATCAGCGGGTCGATGCTGATCTTGCCCTCCATGTACCAGTCCACGATCTTGGGCACGTCGGTGCGGCCACGGGCGCCGCCAAAGGCCGAGCCTTCCCATTTGCGGCCAGTGACCAGCTGGAACGGGCGGGTGCTGATCTCGGCACCGGCCTCGGCCACGCCGATGATGATGCTGCGGCCCCAGCCCTTGTGGGTGCATTCCAGCGCCTGGCGCATGACCTGGGTGTTGCCTATGCACTCGAAGCTGTAGTCGGCACCACCGTCGGTGAGTTGCACGATGGCGTCTACGACGTTCGGTACCTCTTTGGGGTTGATGAAGTGGGTCATGCCGAACTGGCGGGCCATGGCCTGGCGCTCGGGGTTGATGTCCACACCGATGATCTTGTCGGCACCCACCATCTTGGCGCCCTGGATCACGTTCAGGCCGATACCGCCCAGGCCGAAGACCACCACATTGGCGCCGGCTTCCACCTTGGCGGTGAACAGCACGGCACCGATGCCGGTGGTGACGCCGCAGCCGATGTAGCAGACCTTGTCAAAGGGTGCGTCCTTGCGGATCTTGGCCAGGCTGATCTCGGGGGCCACGGTGTAGTTGCTGAAGGTGCTGGTGCCCATGTAGTGAAAGATGGGTTGGCCGTCCAGGCTGAAGCGGCTGGTGGCGTCGGGCATCAGGCCTTTGCCCTGGGTGCCACGGATGAGCTGGCACAGATTGGTCTTGCGGCTGAGGCAGAACTTGCACTGGCGGCATTCCGGGGTGTAGAGGGGGATGACGTGGTCGCCCTTTTGCAGCGTGGTGACACCGGGGCCGACATCGACCACGATGCCGGCGCCTTCATGGCCCAGGATGGCGGGGAAGATGCCTTCGGGGTCGGCGCCACTGAGGGTGTAGTAGTCGGTGTGGCAGATGCCGGTGGCTTTGATCTCGACCAGCACTTCGCCGAACTTGGGGCCTTGCAGGTCCACGGTTTCTATGGTCAGGGGGGCGCCTGCTTTCCAGGCGACTGCGGCTTTGGTTTTCATGGGCGAAGCTCTCAGAATCAAAGGCTTGAACTATAAGCGGCGACTCTTGCACCGGTATATCTCTGCACGCTTGCTATTCTTATGGATAAAAAGGCCCGTAGCGCAGATAAACCGTGCATAGGGTGCTATCTAGTTAATAGCAAGTAAAGATCTCTGGTCAGACATAAAAAAAGCCCTCGAAGTTCAAGTCGAGGGCTTTGTTTTATGCGCTGAAGAATTTCTTCAAACGGTCGGTCCAACTGTCGCCCGTGGGCGAGTGCTTGCCGCCGCCTTTTTTCAGCGAGTCTTCCAGCTCCCGCAACAGCTTGCGCTGGTATTCGGTGAGCTTGACCGGCGTTTCCACCGTGATGTGGCAGTACAGGTCGCCGGGCGCGCTATCACGCACTCCCTTGATGCCCTTGCCGCGCAGGCGGAACTGCTTGCCGGCCTGGGTGCCTTCGGGGATGTCGATGGCTGCCTTGCCGGCCAGAGTGGGCACTTCGATCTCGCCGCCCAGGGCTGCGGTGATGAAGCTTACCGGTACCGAGCAGTGCAGGTCGCCGCCGTCGCGTTCGAAGATGTCGTGCTTCTTCAGGCGTATCTCGATGTACAGGTCGCCCGGCGGGCCGCCGTTGGAGCCTGGCTCGCCATTGCCCACGCTGCGGATGCGCATGCCGTCGTCGATGCCGGCCGGGATTTTTACTTCCAGCGTCTTTTGCTTTTTCAGCTTGCCCTGGCCCTGGCACACGGTGCAAGGCTCGGGAATCACCTTGCCGCTACCACGGCAGGTGGGGCAGGTTTGCTGCACGCTGAAGAAGCCCTGGCGCATCTGCACCGTGCCCTGGCCTGCGCAGGTGCCGCAGGTCTTGGCCTGGGTACCGGGCTTGGCGCCGCTGCCATGGCAGGTGTCGCAGGCTTCCCAGGTGGGGATACGGATCTGCGCTTCCTTGCCGCGGGCGGCTTCTTCCAGGCTGACTTCCATGGCGTAGCTGAGGTCGCTGCCGCGGAATACCTGGCGGCCGCCGCCACGTCCACCCCGGCTTTGGCCGAACATGTCGCCAAAGATGTCGCCAAAGGCTTCAGCGAAACCGCCAAAGCCTTCTGCGCCAGCTCCACCACGCATATTCGGGTCTACGCCGGCGAAGCCATGCTGGTCGTAGGCGGCGCGTTTTTGCGCGTCGCTCAGCATCTCATAGGCTTCTTTGACTTCCTTGAACTTCTCTTCGGCCACCTTGCCGGCATCACCCTGGTTGCGGTCAGGGTGGTACTTCATCGCCAGCTTGCGATAAGCCTTTTTGATTTCGTCCTCGGACGCGTTCTTGGGAACGCCGAGGGATTCGTAATAATCTTTTTTGCTCATTCTGCAATCACTTTCTCAATACGGCGATCGGGGATGAGCCACATCAGCGCCACTGCCACAATAATTCCAGCCGCCAGCGCGGTGCTCACAAAGCACACCGGGATGGCAAGCGCATAAGCCACCGTGGCCAACTTGCCTTTGACGTCCGACCCTACGGCCCGGGCCAAAACCGAATCCGTGCCATGCAGGCAGACGATGCTGCGTTTCAGCGTGGCATAGGCAATGCTGCACATCAGCAGCACGCCGCCGAACAAGGCCATGGGCAGGGCCGCGAAATGGTTCTCCCCCATCCAGGCCGTGGTAAACGGCATCAGCGACAACCAGAACAGCAGGTGCAGATTGGCCCACAGGGTACGGCCATCGACCTTCTTCACGGTATGCAGCATGTGGTGGTGGTTGTTCCAGTAGATGCCTACATTCACAAAGCTCAACACATAGCTCAAGAACACCGGCAACAAAGGCAACAGGTCCGCGATTTCGGTGCCGTGGGGCACCTTCAGCTCCAGCACCATGATGGTGATGATGATGGCAATAACGCCATCGCTGAAGGCTTCCAGTCGCGTCTTGTTCATGGTCGGGTGTGGTGAAGCAGGGGCTGCATGGGAGGCAAAAAGCCGCGTCGAAAGACCATGAACTGGGGAGTTCCGGCCATTCGACGCGGCGGCGAATCCACGCGATCAATCAGACGTGTGGATCAGCCCTTTTTGACTTCTTTCACCTCGGCGTCGACCACGTTGTCGTCCGCAGCCTTGGCACCCGCGGCTTGCTCGCCAGCAGGTGCCGCGCCTGCGCCGGCAGCGGCTTCTTCAGCGGCTTGCTTGGCTTGCATGTCTGCGTACATCTTTTCGCCCAGCTTTTGGCTGACGGTCATCAACGCGGTGTTCTTCTCGTCGATAGCGGCCTTGTCTTCACCCTTCAGGGCTTCTTCCAGTGCCTTGATGGCGGCTTCGATGCTTTCCTTTTCAGACGCTTCGATCTTGTCGCCGTACTCGGTCAGGCTCTTCTTCACGCTGTGCACGCTGGCTTCGCCTTGGTTACGGGCTTGCACCAGTTCCAGCTTCTTCTTGTCGTCAGCGGCATTCAGCTCGGCGTCTTTCACCATTTGCTGGATTTCGGCTTCCGACAGACCGGAGTTGGCCTTGATGGTGACCTTGTTTTCCTTGCCGGTGCCCTTGTCCTTGGCGCCCACGTGCAAGATGCCGTTGGCGTCGATGTCGAACGACACTTCAATTTGCGGCGTACCACGCGCTGCTGGGGGGATGCCCTCCAGGTTGAACTCGCCCAGCAGCTTGTTGACGCTGGCGATTTCGCGTTCGCCTTGGAACACCTTGATGGTCACGGCGGGCTGGTTGTCGTCCGCAGTGGAGAAGGTTTGCGCAAACTTGGTGGGGATGGTCGTGTTCTTGGCGATCATCTTGGTCATCACACCGCCCAGGGTTTCGATACCCAGGGACAGAGGCGTCACGTCCAGCAGCAGCACATCCTTGCGGTCGCCAGACAACACCTGGCCTTGGATGGCAGCGCCAACCGCCACGGCTTCGTCGGGGTTCACGTCCTTGCGGGGATCGCGGCCGAAGAATTCCTTGACCTTTTCTTGCACCTTGGGCATGCGGGTCATACCGCCGACCAGGATCACGTCATGGATGTCACCCACGCTCACGCCTGCATCCTTGATGGCGATCTTGCAAGGAGCGATGGTGCGCTCGATCAGCTCTTCCACCAGGGCTTCCAGCTTGGAACGGCTGAGCTTGATGTTCAAGTGCTTGGGGCCGGAGGCATCGGCTGTCACGTAGGGCAGGTTGATGTCGGTCGATGCGCTGTTGGACAGCTCGATCTTGGCCTTTTCAGCGGCTTCCTTCAGGCGCTGCAGAGCCAGCACGTCCTTGGACAGGTCGACGCCGGATTCCTTCTTGAATTCGCTGATGATGAAGTCGATGATGCGCTGGTCGAAGTCTTCGCCGCCCAGGAAGGTGTCGCCGTTGGTGGACAGCACTTCGAATTGCTTTTCGCCATCGACATCGGCGATTTCGATAATGGACACGTCGAACGTGCCGCCACCCAGGTCATACACGGCGATCTTGCGGTCGCCCTTTTCCTGCTTGTCCAGGCCGAAGGCCAGGGCTGCAGCGGTAGGTTCGTTGATGATGCGCTTCACGTCCAGACCGGCAATACGGCCAGCGTCCTTGGTGGCTTGGCGCTGTGCATCGTTGAAGTACGCGGGCACAGTGATCACGGCTTCGGTGACGGCTTCGCCCAGGTAGTCTTCAGCGGTCTTCTTCATCTTGCGCAGAATGTCGGCGCTGACTTGTTGGGCCGACAGCTTGTTGCCGCGCACTTGCACCCAGGCGTCGCCGTTGTCGGCTGCCACGATGGAGTAGGGCATCAAGTCGATGTCTTTTTGGACTTCTTTTTCAGTGAACTTGCGGCCGATCAGGCGCTTCACCGCGTACAAGGTGTTCTTGGGGTTGGTGACAGCCTGGCGCTTGGCGGATGCGCCGACCAGCACTTCACCGTCTTCTTGGTAGGCCACGATGGACGGCGTGGTGCGAGCGCCTTCGGCGTTTTCGATCACGCGTGGGGTGTTGCCTTCCATGACGGACACGCAGCTGTTGGTGGTGCCCAAGTCAATACCGATAATTCTTCCCATGTTTTTCTCCTGCAATCTAAATAAAGGGTGGGAGCTGGGTTCAGCGCCCGGATGGATCTAATGTGTGGATAACTTTTCCCACTTCAAGTGTGGGGTTACCAAATGTGTAGTTATTTGGGGGCGGTAACGGTTACCAGGGCCGGGCGCAGCACGCGGTCGGCAATCAGATAGCCTTTTTGCAACACGGTCACCACGGTGTTGGCTTCCTGCTCGGCAGGCACCACGCTGATGGCCTGGTGCTGGTGCGGGTCGAACTTGGTGCCGGCGGGAGGGGCAATTTCAATGACCTTGTTGCGTTCCAGCGCGCTTTTCAGCTGGCGCAGGGTGGCTTCGGCGCCTTCGCGGATCTGGGCGGTGGTGGCGTCTTTGATGGCCAGGCCGGCTTCCAAGCTGTCGGTTACGGGCAGCAGGCTTTCGGCAAAGCTTTCCACAGCGAACTTGCGGGCCTTGCTGATGTCTTCTTCGGCACGGCGGCGGGCGTTTTCGGCGTCGGCCTTGGCGCGCAGAAACTGGTCAGCCAGATCGGCGCTTTTGGCTTTCAGTGCAGCCAACTCAGCCTGGGCGATGGCCAGGGCTTCCACGTCGCTGGTGGCCAGCTCTTCAGCGGGGGCCATGCCGTCCAGAGGTTGGTGGTCGGGGTTGGAGGTGTTTTCAGACATGTTCTGTGGGGGAATCGAGTGAACCAGCGTTCAAGCTTGGGGGCTACCCCCTGGATTTCAAGGGGGCAGCGGGCAAAAAATCGGGCGGAGATCAGCCCTTGATGGCCAACAGTTCGACGTCGAACTTCAGCGTGGCGTTCGGGGGGATCACGCCGCCAGCGCCACGGGCGCCATAGCCCAGGTCTGCGGGGATGATCAGCGTGCGTTGGCCACCGACTTGCATGCCGGCCACGCCTTCGTCCCAACCCTTGATAACCATGCCGGCGCCCAGGGAAAACACAAACGGGTCCTTGCGGTCCTTGCTGGAGTCGAACTTGGCGCCTTGCACGCCGTCGTTGTACAGCCAGCCGGTGTAATGTACGGTGACGCTTTTGCCCTTGGTGGCCACGTCGCCGGCACCCAGAACGGTGTCTTCATACTGCAGGCCGGAAGCGGTGGTGGTGATTGCCATGAGAGTTCCTTGAAGTTGCAGCCAAATGACTGGCGCAACGCAGAGCCGCAGGCTAATGGGCCCGGGCCAAGCGTTGCGCAAGCAGATTGCTATTGAAAATATAGCTTCTAGCGCAGTAACAATCTGCGTAGAGGCCGTAAAAGACGCTGGATTATGCCAGCAGCCGGCGCCGCGCCAGGTCGCGCATCAGGGCGCTGATGCCATAGGTCCAGGGCGCTACGTGGTCGCAGGTGTTGACGCGGTTCACCAGCTGGCCCAACTGGGCAGTGCGCACGGTCACCGTATCGCCAATCACATGCGTGAAGCCCTGGCCAGGACCATGGCGGTCTTGGGTGGGGGCGAACATGGTGCCCAGGAACAGCATGAAGCCGTCCGGGTACTGGTGGTTGGGGCCTATGGCCTGCTCCACCAGGTCCACTGGGTCGCGGCTGATCTTGCTGAGGCTGCTGGCACCCTGCATGACAAAGCCGTCGTCATGGCCGGCGACTTCCATGGCCAGGTCGCAGCGGCGTACGTCGTCCATACAGAAATGCGCGTCGAACAGGCGGATGAACGGACCGATGGCGCAGGACGCGTTGTTGTCCTTGGCCTTGCCCAGCAGCAGGGCGCTGCGGCCTTCGAAGTCGCGCAGGTTCACGTCATTGCCCAGGGCCGCGCCGACCACCGAACCGCGGCTGTTGACGGCCAGCACCACCTCGGGCTCGGGGTTGTTCCAGGCGCTGCCGGGGTGGATGCCGACCTCGGCGCCCAGGCCCACGGCGCTCATCACCTGCGATTTTGTGAACAACTCGGCGTCCGGGCCTATGCCCACCTCCAGGTACTGCGACCACATGCCCTGGGCCAGCAGTACTTTTTTGAGTTCGGCCGCAGCGGCCGAACCGGGTTGGATATTGCCGAGGTTGTCGCCAATCACCGCCACCACGGCCGCGCGCACCGCAGCCGCCTTACTGGCGTCGCCACGCGCCTGTTCCTCGATCACCCGCTCCAGCATGCTGGCCACAAAGGTGACGCCGGCCGCTTTCAGGGCCTGCAGATCGCAGGGCGCCAGCAGCCAGGGCTGTGACGGATTGCGGGCGTTGTGCGCCGAGTTGGCCAGCACTGCGGCTGTATCCGCCAGGCGCAGGCCGGGCTGGGCACGCACCATGGCCGCCGGGTCGGCCAGCTCCAGCAGCTGGCTGCAGGTGAGGGCCAGATGTTCCAGGCTGTAGATGCCGTCGGCCTTCACCTGGACCAGCACCGGGCCTCGGCCTTCCATCCAGATGCGGCCAACCAGCAATGCGTCTGGGTGGTCCGCAGGCAGTATGTTGGAGAGGGTCAAATGCTGTTGCATATTAGTTCTTTAAAAAGCCCAACTGCCTTGAATCCATGCGCGGGGGGACATATCTTTTTCGGATTGGGCGGGATTGGTTCGCCGCCAAGCCAGCCATGCTTGCCAGTCAAAATTCTGGTAACTACCGCGAATTCCTAGCCCCGCACCTTCCAGGCGACGGTGATTGTCACCGGACAAAAATGGATTCTTATTGATAAGCACGGCGCCAGCATCCCAAAAGACGGACGGGATGAGCATGGGAGATGCTGTGTAGCGTAGTTCTACTTGAGAGAGCCAGCCTTGGTCACCGGTGGCTTCTCCAGACGGGTAGGCGCGCACTCCGTTGGGGCCGCCGAGTCCCAGCTTGTCATAAGAATCCAGGTTTTTGGATGCGGCTTGGCCATGCCATCGTACATATGCTTCCCACTTTCCGAGCAATGGCTGGGTTCGCTGCAGCTCTAGGTCTAGGGTGTTGTAGCGTCCCGCCGTCTGGGCGCTAGCAGCGTCGATTGCGCGCGTGACCTCGTTGTCCAGCGCCAGGTGTCCCGTGCCGAATCGCAGAATAGCCAGATTGTTGCTTCCACCCTCGCTGTGATGGCTGAAGGTCAAGTCCAGGCTGGCATGCTGGGCGTGCTTGTCGATCACGGTCTCCGTTGCGTTGACTTTGTCTTGTAACGCGCGGGTTTCCACACTGATCTGGCTGCTTAAATTGGTATTTAGGCTGCGAATCCATGCGTAATTGATGTTGATCGCGGCGGCTCTGACGCTGCCTGTCGCATCAAGCTGGGCGAAGTCGGAGCCTAGTCGGTACTGCGTGCGGGTGACGCTGGCCCCTAGGCCTAGGCCGTTGAAACCCAAAGGGACTTGTGCGGAGATATTTCCGAAAAAGAGAGATGAATGGCCTCCCAGCACATGCAGGCCAAATTGCTCACCGTAGCCCAATGGATTGTTTAACGCGAATTTGCCACCTGTCCGTACGCGGCCCAGGTATTGCGATCCATAGTTGTCTACTTCCAGACGCCCAGCGAGCAGTGGTGATGTTTGGGCGCTAAGGCGCAAATCGGTCAACCCTGTGGACACGCCGGGTGCCAAGTCTGCGCTGAACTGGGTACCGGATACATCCGAAAGTAATAGCAAGGTGCGGTCAAGCTGATGCTGGTTGAGCGGAGCACTACGTGGGATGGGGGCCAAGCGAGCTTCCAACACGCTGGTTCGTAGCCGACTCTGGTTGTCGATATGTACTTCAGACAGGGCGCCTTCCAAGACGCGGATTTCAATCTCTCCATTGCGTACCGTTTGCGTGGGCAAATAGGCACGTGCCAGGGTCCATCCATCCGCACGGTAGAAGGCATTGATGCGTTCTACTCCAAGCTGCAGTTCTGCAAGGGTATGTTCCCCATGGTCCAATGAATTGACCAAGGCCTCGAGTGTGGCCGCGGAGTAAATCGTTGCACCTGTCACGCGGATTTTTTGGATGGAAATCTTTTCTTCCGCACCCTGGGTAGAGGCGGAAGAGGGCGTGCCAGTTGCATCTGGAAACGTCTGTGCCATTGCTGGCAGTAGCATGCTGCATAGCATTAGCGACAGAACATGCTGTAGTGTGGCTATCACTTGGTGCGGCACACGACCCTTACTCTTAAACTGGCTTTGGTTGAACTCCAGCCGCAATCAGCATGACCGGCTGAAACTGTTTGAGTCAGTCGGTTGCTGCTGGGTTCCAAATTGGACAGCCCGTGCATTGCGGCTGTATAGCCTGTTTCGTTGGTTGATGAGCCTAGTGCGACGGTTACCAAGCTGGCAGGGTCGACAAGCAAGGTGCCTGCTTCATAGTGCAATTGGTAGTTATTGCTGTTCAACCCACTCGGAACGATGGGGTACTGTCCTGGCGCGGAGTTACTGGCTGCAGTGGTGCCAAAAACCAAACTGCCTGACAAGTCAGAATTGCTGACACTTTCACCAGGCACAAAACCATTAAATGTTGCACTGAACGCGGGGTTGTTTTGTCCCACTAAGCGGTTGGCACTATTCGCTGCGATCGTTAGTTGCGCAGGAGTGATGGAGAAGGTATTGCCTGTGAATGCAATGCTGTAGTTCGCGTTGGCCAGGCTGCCTTGATTTATCGCATAGCTACCTGCATTTTGACCGCTGACCCGGCTCAATGTGCCCTCCAAACCATCGCCGCCGATGAGACCGTTCGCCACATAAATGAGAGCCGGATCGGTTGCGGCGTTATTGTCATAGACCTTGCTTGCACCTTGCGCGGAAACTGTGATCGCTTTTGGGGTGATATCGGCAGTGGTGGTGGCGGTGGAATTGGCCAGCACATAGTTGCCGGCGGCACTGCCGCCGATGCCGAAGGTTTCGGTGACGGTCTTGGCGGTGCCCACGTTCTTGGTATCGAAGCTACCGCTCTGGCTCAGCGTTACGGTGTCGCCGCTGATGACACCGCTGAGCGTGCCGCCGCTGACGCTGGCGGTGGTGGTGCCGTCATAGGTTTTGGAGGTGGCGCCGGCGCCACTGACGCTGACGGTGGCCGGGGTGATATTGGCGGTGGTGGTAGCGGTGGAACTGGCCAGCACATAGTTGCCGGCGGCACTGCCGCCGATACCGAAGGTTTCGGTGACGGTCTTGGCGGTGCCCACGTTCTTGGTATCGAAGCTACCGCTCTGGCTCAGCGTTACGGTGTCGCCGCTGACGACACCGCTGAGCGTGCCGCCGCTGACGCTGGCGGTGGTGGTGCCGTCATAGGTCTTGGAGGCGGCGCCGGCGCCACTGACGCTGACGGTGGCCGGGGTGATGTTGGCGGTGGTAGTGGCGGTGGAACTGGCCAGCACATAGTTGCCGGCGGCACTGCCGCCGATACCGAAGGTTTCGGTGACGGTCTTGGCGGT